>NZ_LT629785.1:2513059-2827191 GCF_900105995.1 Pseudomonas pohangensis
ATGATCAGCGACTCGCCCTCTACATAGTTAAAGCTGACATTCAGGTTGTGCGGCACGCGCGCCGTGGCGCTGCCGTTGAGATACAGCTCTTCCATATCTTTCAGGCGATCCCAGAAACGCTCATGCAGTGCCTGGATACGTACGCGCTCGCTGGCCATTTCCTCGCGGGCGATACGGAAAGCCTCGCCCATACCGACGATCTGGTGGGTTGCCAGGGTGCCGGAGCGCATGCCGCGCTCATGCCCGCCACCGTGCATCTGTGCTTCCAGACGCACGCGCGGCTTGCGCCGCACGTAAAGCGCACCGATGCCTTTCGGGCCGTAGGTCTTGTGTGCCGAGAAGGACATCAGGTCGACCTTCATGGCTTCCAGATCAATTTCGACCTTGCCGGTCGACTGGGCAGCATCGACGTGAAACAGAATGCCTTTGCTGCGGGTCAGCTCACCGATTGCAGCAATATCGTTGATCGTGCCGATTTCATTGTTGACATGCATCACCGACACCAGAATGGTGTCTTCGCGCAGGGCCGCCTCAACCATGGCCGGCGTAATGATGCCGTCTTCACCCGGTTCTATATAAGTAACCTCGAAACCTTCACGCTCAAGCTGGCGGCAGGTATCCAGCACGGCTTTGTGCTCGATTTTGCTGGTGACCAGATGGCGGCCTTTCGACGCATAAAACTTGGCTACACCCTTGATGGCCAGGTTGTCCGACTCGGTGGCACCGGAAGTCCAGACGATTTCACGCGGATCCGCGTTGACCAGATCAGCCACCTGCCGGCGGGCGTTTTCCACAGCCTCTTCCGCTCTCCAGCCAAACACATGGGAGCGCGATGCCGGGTTGCCGAAGTTTCCATCGGCAAGCAGGCATTCGGACATCTTCTGCGCGACACGCGGATCGGCAGGCGTGGTCGCGGAATAATCCAGATAAATCGGCAACTTCATGAAACAACTCCTGTCAGGCTGGCGGCCTGTCTAATCAATGGCAGACGCTTGAATAATCGACCCAATGCCGGCAGAGGCTGATTTGCACAACCGCTGATCCTGGCGCATGGCAACTTCCTGGACGTCATTGCGAACAACCAGATCGAGCAGACTGATCCCGCTGAGAAACTCATGGATCTGCTTGCTGAGATCGAACCACAGATGGTGTGTCAGGCAGATATCGCCCGAATGACAATCACCCTGTCCGCCACAGCGAGTGGCGTCTACCGACTCATTGACGGCATCAATTACCTGGGCAACGTGTATGTCCTTGAGTTCCCGGGCGAGCTTGTAGCCACCACCGGGGCCGCGCACGCTGGAAACCAGATTGCTACGGCGCAACTTGGCAAACAGCTGCTCCAGATAGGACAACGAGATGGCTTGCCGTTCGGAAATATCCGCCAGAGAAACCGGACCCTGCTGTCCATGCAATGCCAGATCAAGCATCGCAGTAACGGCGTAACGGCCTTTGGTTGTGAGTCGCATGGGAAGTACCAGGGAATCGTCTAGGTACTGGTAGTATGCAATTCCCGACTATTCAAGTCAACTATAAGACCAAGCAAAATAGTAGGACTTATGGCGCTGCAGGGGCCGCTATCATAGCAGAGGCCCCACCCATGCGTCAGGAGGGGGTATTACCCTCTTCACATTTGACCTCTTCGAAGTCTTCAGTACGCAATTCAGGCAAAGCCTTGGCGCAATAGTCACTGCCCAGCGCGGTAAGGGCTTTGCACATGCCCTCCAGACGGACATCCACCGCCTGCAGATGATCAAGCAACTGGCCGATAGCCCGGGCGACCGGGTCCGGCATATCCTGACCCAGACCATAGGCATCAAAACCGTATTTTTCAGCGATTGCCTGACGCGCAGCTTCCTGATCAGCATCCGTACGCGCGATGACACGCCCGGGTATGCCCACCGCAGTCGCGCCAGCTGGCACTGCCTTGGTGACCACGGCGTTGGAGCCGATCTTGGCCCCCGCGCCCACGGTAAACGGGCCGAGCACCTTAGCACCGGCCCCCACCACCACGCCGTCTTCCAGCGTCGGATGGCGCTTGCCCTTGTTCCAGCTGGTACCACCGAGAGTTACGCCCTGATACAGCGTCACATCATCACCAATTTCGGCAGTCTCGCCGATGACAATACCCATGCCATGATCGATGAAGAAGCGCCGGCCGATGACGGCGCCCGGATGAATCTCAATACCGGTCAGCCAGCGGCCCAGGTTGGACAGCATACGGCCCAGCCATTTCCAGCCGGAAGACCATAATGCATGCGCCAGACGGTGAATCCAGATGGCGTGCAGGCCCGGATAGCAGGTCAGCACCTCCAGCGCATTGCGCGCTGCCGGATCACGATGGAAAACGCTCTGGATATCTTCTCGGACACGCTCGAACATCAAGGCTCTCTCCGCTTGTGCGGCTCGCCACGAGCCGTTTTCTGGGTTTCGGTAAGAATCCCGCGCAGGATATTCATTTCCAGTTTACTTATGCCGCTGCGCCCGTAAAGGCGCCGCAGGCGGGTCATCAGGTGTCGCGGTTTCAATGGGTCGAGAAAGCCGATGTCCACCAGCGTGGCTTCCAGCTGACCGTAGAACTTTTCCAGCTCGTCCATGGTGACCGGCTGCGTATTGAGCATGGAAGTTGTTTCCAGCTTGGCCATTTTGGTCGGCAAGCCCTCGGCAGCAAGCCAGGCCATGCGCACTTCGTAAGTCAGCACCTGCACGGCGGTAGCCAGATTGAGTGAGGAAAAATCCGGGTCTGCCGGGATGTGCACATGGAAATGGCAGCGCTGCAATTCCTCGTTGGTCAGACCGGCATACTCGCGACCAAACACCAGCGCCACCTCTGCACCGAGCTGGACCTGTTCAATACAGGCCTTGGCGGATTCGCGGGGATCCAGCAGCGGCCAGGGAATCCGGCGATCCCGCGCACTGGTGCCAAACACCTGACTGCAGCCAACCAGCGCCTCCTCCAGCGTTGCAACAATCTGCGCCGAATCCAGAATATCGCTGGCACCCGAGGCCCTGGCAACCGCCTCCGGACTCGGAAAATCCTGCGGCTCGACCAGCACCAGCCGCGACAAGCCCATGTTTTTCATGGCGCGTGCGGCCCCGCCGATATTGCCGGGATGGCTGGTATTGACCAGCACCACACGAATATTCTGCAGCAAAGCAAACTCCGGGAGCCAAGCGCGAGGGGGTGGGAATCTTACCGGACAGGCAAGGCAAACACCATGCAAGCTGCTAACGCCGCCTGTATTTGCAGATGCATTCTGCTAGAATCGCGCGCTCTCTTTAAAAGCCCCAGGTAATTTCCATGCAGCCCATGCTGAATATCGCGCTGCGCGCGGCCCGCAGTGCCGGCGAACTGATTTTTCGTGCGACCGAGCGTCTGGACATCATTTCCGTCAACGAGAAAGATGCAAAAGACTACGTAACTGAAGTCGACGTAGCCGCCGAGCAGAGCATCATTGCCGCCTTGCGCAAAGCCTATCCGAACCACGGCATTCTGGCCGAAGAAAGCGGCTTGAGTGAAGGCAGCGGCGACGGCGCGGATTACCTGTGGATTATCGATCCGCTCGACGGCACCACCAACTTCGTGCGCGGCATCCCCCATTACGCGGTAAGCATTGCCTGCAAATACCGTGGCCGCCTTGAACACGCGGTAGTGCTCGATCCGGTTCGTCAGGAAGAATTCACTGCCAGTCGCGGCCGCGGCGCCGCACTGAATGGCCGGCGCCTGCGGGTCAGCTCGCGAAAGAGCCTGGAAGGCGCCCTGCTCGGCACCGGCTTTCCATTCCGCGATAACCAGATCGACAGCCTCGACAACTACCTGGGCATGTTCCGCAGCCTGGTTGGCCAGACCGCCGGCATCCGCCGTGCAGGCGCAGCCAGCCTGGACCTGGCCTATGTGGCCGCCGGGCGCTTTGATGCCTATTGGGAGTTCGGCCTGTCCGAGTGGGACATGGCAGCCGGCGCACTGCTGGTACAGGAAGCCGGCGGGCTGATCAGTGACTTTACCGGCAATCACGAATTCCTTGAGAAAGGCCATGTCGTGGCGGGCAATACCAAGTGCTTCAAGGCCGTGCTGACGGCGATCCAGCCCCATGTGAGCGCGGACATGAAACGCTAGGCCTTCCGGTTGGCAAAACCTTTCAGCAAAAAAAACGCCCGAATCCGGGCGTTTTTTATTTCAACGTCGAGTCACCACTACTGCGCGATCCGGGTCTGCTCGGTAAGAACCAGACGACCCTGCTCATCCAGCGGAATCTTACTGCCGGGATCGTAATCCATACGCACCTGACTGACCTTGCCATCCAGCTTGTACTTCACGTCATAACCGACCAGTTTCTCGCTGGTATCGGTGACCGTATTGCAACGCGTTTCGGTAGTCTGGTAGGTATCGCTGTCCTGCATATTGCCCTGCACCTGATTGCCTGCATAACCACCAGCTGCAGCACCGGCAACGGTAGCGACTTTCTTGCCGGTACCACCACCAATCTGGTTGCCCAGCAAACCGCCGGCCAAGGCGCCGATTACCGTACCGGCTATCTTGTGTTCATCCTTCACCGGCGCTTTCTTGGTGACCACTACATCCTTGCAGACCTGCCGCGGTGTCTTGACGGTTTCATTGACCGGCTGTACCGCCACCACCTCAGCATACTTCTCGCCAGCACCCATCAGGGTGTAAGTTGCAACTGCACCACCGGCAGTAACGCCAACGGCTCCCAACACCGTTCCAATCAGCATCGATTTGTTCACGCTAACCTCCAGACACTACAAAGCTTGGCGCAAGGCCACGTTAATAGCTTAGACGACGGCGCCAAGTACTAGTTCAAACATCTCTACAACGATTGAAGCAAACGAGACCGGCATCACGAAGCTCAAGGCCGGTCATCAACGGCATCCGCTTCAACCGGCGGTATCAGGTCGTCTCGCGTCAGATCAAGCCAGACCAGGATAACGCTGGCGATGTACACCGAAGAGTAGGTACCCGCCGTGACACCGATAAACAGCGCCAGGGAAAATCCCCACAGGTTCTCGCCGCCAAAAAACATCAGCGCAGCAACCGCCAGCAAGGTTGATATTGAAGTGGCCAGGGTTCTGAGCAGGGTTTGCGTGGTCGAGATGTTGATGTTCTCGATCAGATCCGCCTTGCGCAGCAGGCGAAAGTTTTCGCGGATCCGGTCAAACACCACAATGGTGTCGTTCAGCGAATAACCGATGATCGCCAATACGGCAGCCAACACCGACAGATCAAAGGGAATCTGGAAGAAACTGAATACGCCCAGCGTGATGAACACGTCGTGGAACAGCGCCACGATAGCGCCCGCGCCAAACTTCCACTGGAAACGGAACGCCACATAGAGCATGACCCCGGCCATCGCCAGCAGCATGCCCAGACCGCCCTGATCACGCAGTTCCTCGCCAACCGCCGGGCCGACAAACTCGACGCGATTGATCGTCAGCTGATTGTCTCCGCCCTGCGACTCAAGAGCCTGGGCGATCTTGTTGCCGAGCATCGGATCATCCCCGGCCAGTCGCACAAGAATATCCGTGGTAGCACCAAAGCTTTGTACCTGGGCATCCCCGTAGCCGGTAGCGCGCAATTTCTCGCGGACTTCTGCCGGATCGATAGGCTTGGCGTAATTCAACTCGATCAGGGTGCCGCCGGTGAAGTCGAGGCCGAAATTGAGCCCCTTGAACACCAGACTACCCAGCGAAATAACCGTCAGCAGCAACGTGACCGCAAATGCGATGTTGCGGATACCCATGAAATTGATTGCAGGCTTCATCGCCATATGCCCCTTTAAATCCACAGCTTCTTGAGCTGACGGTTGCCGAAGATCAGATTAACCATCGCCCGCGTGACGAACACCGCAGTAAACATCGAGGTGATAATCCCCAGCGACAGGGTCACCGCAAAGCCCTTGATCGGCCCGGTACCCATGACGAACAGGATGCCACCGACCAGCAGCGTGGTCAGGTTGCCATCGATGATGGCGCTGAAAGCACGATCAAAACCCTCGTGAATGGCACGCTGCACCGACATGCCATTGCTGATTTCCTCGCGGATACGCGAGAAGATCAGCACGTTGGCGTCCACCGCCATACCCATGGTCAGTACGATACCGGCGATACCGGGCAGGGTCAGGGTTGCCCCCAGCATCGACATCAGTGCCAGTAGCAGCACCATATTGAAGCCCAGCGCCACAGTCGCCAGCGCGCCAAAGAACTTGTAGATAAACATGATGAACACGGCGACGAAGGCAAAGCCCCACAGCGAAGCCTTGATGCCCAGCGCGATGTTCTCGGCACCCAGACTCGGGCCTATGGTGCGTTCCTCGGCAAAATGCATGGGCGCCGCCAGACCACCGGCACGCAACAGCAACGCCAGTTCGGAGGACTCACCCGGACCATCGAGACCGGTAATGCGGAAACTGTTGCCCAGCGCCGACTGGATAGTCGCCAGGCTGATGATGCCGCTATCTTCCTTGAAGGCCGTAATCGGCACTTCCTTGACCACACCATCGACGGTCTGCTTGACGTAGCGAGTCACCGGCTTCTGCTCGATGAAAATCACCGCCATGCTGCGCCCGACGTTGTTGCGGGTGGCACGGTTCATCAGATCGCCACCATGACCATCCAGACGAATGTTGACCTGCGGACGACCGTTCTCGTCAAAGCTGGCCTGGGCGTCGGTCACCTTGTCACCGGTGATGATCAGCCCGCGCTCCAGTGCAACCGGGGCGCGGCCCTGGTCACGGAAGCCGAACGTTTCGGTCGAGGCCTTGGGCGCATCGCGATCCGCTTCCAGGCGAAACTCCAGGTTGGCCGTCTTGCCGAGAATACCCTTGGCGGTCGCCGTATCCTGCACACCCGGCAGCTCGACAACGATGCGATTGGCACCCTGACGCTGTACCAGCGGTTCGGAAACACCCAGCTCGTTGACCCGGTTGCGCACCGTGGTCAGGTTCTGCTTGATCGAGTACTCGCGGATTTCCGTCAGCTTGGCCGGTGTCAGCGCCAGGTTCAGTACCGGCTTGCCGTCCCGCTCTACTTCGGTCACCGCAAAATCGGTGAAATTCTTCAGAATCAGGTCACGGGCCTTTTCCGCCTGGGCCGGATCGGCGAAACCCAGCTGGATGACATTGCCTTGCTGGGGCAGCGAGCGATAACGCAAACGCTCCTTGCGCAGCTGGCTCTTGACTTCGCCCTCGTACACCTTGACGCGCGCCGATACGGCCTTGTCCATGTCCACTTCCAGCAGGAAGTGCACGCCACCGGAAAGGTCCAGACCCAGCTTCATCGGCCCCGCACCCAGGCTGCGCAGCCAGTCCGGGGTGGTTGGTGCCAGATTCAGCGCCACCACATAGTCATCGCCCAGCGCTCGGGCAACCAGATCACGTGCCGGCAGCTGATCAGCCTTGTCGGCCAGGCGCAGCATGCCGCCCTGGGAGCTGACTTCAACTGCTTTCACGGCAATTCCGCCAGCTTTCAGCGCATTTTCCGCACGCTGCACATCCGCGTCGGTGATCTTCAGCGCAACACTCTGGCCGCGGATCTGGATCGCCGGATCATCCGGATAGAGGTTGGGAGCGGAATAGATAAAACCTACCAGCAGGATCGAAGCGATCAGCAGGTACTTCCAGAGGGGAAATCTGTTGAGCATGATGGCGCCCGTTATGACGCGGGGCGCATTAAGCGCCCCGAGTGATGAAAGAAGACAGCTTTTAGATGGCTTTCAGCGTGCCCTTGGGCAGCGCTGCGATAACTGCAGCTTTCTGGATCTTCAGCTCAACGGTATCGGAGACATCCAGCACGATGAAATCATCGCTGACCTTGGCAATCTTGCCGGCGATCCCGCCTACGGTCACCACCTCATCACCCTTCTGCAGACTGCCGAGCAGGTTTTTCTTCTCTTTTGCCTGCTTGGCCTGTGGGCGCCAGATCATCAGATAGAAAATAACCAGAAAGCCGACCAGAAAGATCCACTCAAAGCCGGTACCGGCAGGACCGGCAGCGGCCGGGGCAGCGTCTGCATAGGCAGCAGAGATGAAAAAACTCATTGCATTACTCCAGTCAAATAGTAATTAAAAACAAGCAGTTGTCATTGAATCGGCGGTGTCGGCAAACCACGCTTGGCGTAGAAGGCATCAACGAAGCTGGCCAATGTACCCTGTTGAATTGCCTCACGCAAACCAGCCATCAGGCGCTGATAGTGGCGCAAGTTGTGGATGGTATTGAGCATGCTGCCGAGCATTTCGCCGCACTTGTCCAGATGGTGCAGATAGGCGCGGGAGAAGTTCTGGCAGGTATAACAGTCACAGCCGGAATCCAGCGGCGACTCATCCTTCTTGTGGGCGGCATTGCGGATTTTCAAGACCCCGCTTTCGACAAACAGGTGCCCGTTACGCGCGTTGCGGGTCGGCATCACGCAATCGAACATGTCGATGCCGCGCCGCACGCCTTCCACCAGGTCTTCCGGCTTGCCTACGCCCATCAGGTAACGCGGTTTGTCGGCCGGCAAGTGACCGGGCAGATAGTCGAGCACCTTGATCATCTCTTCCTTCGGCTCGCCAACCGACAGCCCGCCAATCGCCAGACCGTCGAAGCCGATCTCGTTCAATCCTTCCAGCGAGCGCAGGCGCAACTCTTCATGCATACCGCCCTGCACAATGCCGAACAGCGCCGACGGGTTGTCACCATGGGCAATCTTCGAGCGCCTGGCCCAGCGCAGCGACAGCTCCATCGAACGGCGCGCCGTTTCCAGATCCGCCGGATAGGGTGTGCACTCGTCAAAAATCATCACGATGTCCGAGCCCAGCGCACGCTGCACCGCCATCGACTCTTCCGGGCCCATGAACACCTTGGCACCGTCCACCGGCGAGGCAAAGGTCACGCCCGCCTCCTTGATCTTGCGCATGGCGCCGAGGCTGAACACCTGGAAGCCGCCGGAGTCGGTCAGGATCGGCCCCTTCCACTGCATGAAATCATGCAGATCGCCGTGCTGGCGAATCACCTCGGTGCCCGGGCGCAGCCACAGGTGAAAGGTATTGCCGAGAATGATCTGCGCGCCAATCGCCTCGATATCCCGCGGCAACATGCCCTTGACCGTGCCGTAAGTCCCCACGGGCATGAAAGCCGGGGTTTCCACCACGCCGCGCGGAAAACTCAGGCGGCCGCGCCGGGCCTTGCCATCGGTAGCCAGCAATTCGAAGTTCATGAAACTCATAATCAGTCCTGCGGCCCCGTGGCCTGTGGGTTACGGGTGAGAAACATCGCATCACCATAACTGAAGAAGCGGTATTGCTGTTCAACAGCCGCCGCATAAGCCGCCATGATCTGCGGATAGCCCGAAAATGCCGAGACCAGCATCAACAGGGTGGATTCCGGCAGATGGAAGTTGGTCACCAGAGCATCGACTACGCGGAAGCGGTAGCCGGGGAAAATAAAGATGTCGGTATCGCCGCAATACGCCTGCAACTCACCCGAGCGTGCCGCCGTCTCCAGCGAGCGCACGCTGGTGGTACCCACAGCTACCACGCGACCACCGCGCGCCTTGCAGGCCGCCACCGCATCCACCACCGCCTGACTGACTTCCAGCCACTCGGAATGCATGTGGTGATCCTCGATCCGCTCGACCCGCACCGGCTGGAAAGTGCCGGCGCCGACATGCAGGGTCACAAAGGCCGTCTCAACGCCCTTGGCGCGGAGGCTGTCGAGCATCGGCTGATCAAAATGCAGGCCTGCCGTCGGCGCCGCCACGGCGCCGGACTTCTCGGCATAGACCGTCTGGTAACGCTCGCGATCTGCCGCTTCATCAGGCCGGTCTATATAAGGGGGCAGAGGCATATGGCCGACGCGCTCCAGCAGCGGCAGCACCTCTTCGGCAAAGCGCAGTTCGAACAGCGCATCCTGCCGCGCCAGCATCTGCGCCTCTCCGCCACCCTCTATATGTATCAAAGTGCCCGGTTTGGGCGACTTGCTGGAGCGCACATGGGCCAGAACCCGGTGCTGATCCAGCACCCGCTCGACCAGAATTTCCAGCTTGCCGCCGGAAGCCTTGTGGCCGAACAGCCGCGCAGGAATCACCCGGGTATTGTTGAATACCAGCAAATCGCCCGGGTTCAGATAATCGGGCAGGTCGGCAAACGCCTTGTGCCTGGCTGCAGACGCCGGGTCATCCAGCACCAGCAAACGGCTGCCACGCCGTTCAGCCAGCGGATGGCTGGCTATCAACGATTCAGGTAAATCAAAATGGAAGTCGGAAACACGCATTTCGGAGGGTCGTCTTGCAGGGCCGGCGATATTACCGGAAATGCCGCCCGGAGGCCACGCGGCCCGTTGACCGAGGCACAAGCTCTCCCTATACTTCGCGCCCATTGTGCCCCGGTGGCGGAATCGGTAGACGCGGCGGATTCAAAATCCGTTTTCGAAAGGAGTGGGAGTTCGAGTCTCCCCCGGGGCACCATTTACAATCCAGCGCATGCTTCAACATGCAGCGGAAACCCAGACAAACCGGCCCATGTGGCCGGTTTTTTGTTTCTGGATGCCCAGCTATATTCCTGCATATACCTTGTATCCCTGTATCCCCGCTTGTATCCTTCGACTAATCGCTGATTTAGGGATACAAAATGAAGCGTGCCGATATTAAACGTCGCCCGATGACTGACACCACGCTGGCTGCGCTTGAGCCAGATTCCGTGGAGTATCGCGAGCGCGATGATGGCCAAGGGCTGTATTTCAGGGTCAAGCCAGACGGTAACAAGTCATGGCAGCTTCGATACAAGAACCGTGAAGGTAAATGGCTGTGGCACGGCCTGGGTGGTTACCCAGAGGTCAGCGGCACCATGGCCCGCGAGAAAGCCGCAGCTTGTCGCACGGAAATCAGCAAGGGCATCTCCCCTGCCGACAAGAAAGCCGCCACAAAGACAGCAACAGTAGCAGCCGAAACGAAAACCTTCCGGATCGTGGCAGAACAGTGGTTCGAATTCAAACAAAGCAAAGGCTTGGCGGAGAGCAGCCTGCACAAGATTCGGTCCTATCTGGACAAAGACATACTTCCTGCGCTCGGCGACAAGCAACTCGACCACATTACCCGCGAGGATTGCCGAGAGCTTCAGCAAAGCCTCGAAGCTCGATCCGCACACAATGTGGCTGAAAAGTGCAGGTCCTGGCTCAATCAGATATTTGGCTGGGCCATTGGATGCGGACTTACTGAAAACGATCCTGCCAGCCGGCTGACTGATATTGCCGCAGCGGCACCGCCTACGAAGCAATTCCCTCACCTGCTGGAGCATGAGTTACCTGACTTTCTTCGTGCGCTCCGGGTCAGCACCAGCAGGACGCCAACAAAAACTGCCGTATGGCTAATACTGTGGACAGCATCGAGACCAGGAAACATTCGCGAGGCTGAGTGGGCCGAGTTCGATCTAGAGGCGGGCCTGTGGACTATCCCCGGCCCAAAAATGAAAGTGAAGGGCCGCAGTGCGCATGTCGTGCCACTTCCCAGGCAAGCCGTTGACGCATTACAAAACCTGCACCGGATGACTGGGCGTGGACGCTATCTGTTCCCAGGGAATGGCTCAGTCAATCCGTTTATGAGCGATGGCGCGATAAACAAGGCGATAGCTCTTGTTGGCTTTAAAGGACGCCTGGTCGGGCATGGGTCACGCCATACAGCCCGGACGCTGTTAGCCGAACACGAATGGAAGGTGGACTTCCGCAAGGAGCAAACGGCACACGCCAAGCAGGGCATGGAAGGTGTATACGACAAAGCGCAATACCTGCCTCAGCGCCGAGCCATGATGCAGTGGTATGCCGACTACTTGGACTGCCTCGCCGATGGCATGACGCAAGCCCAGCGTGCTGAGTTTGACAGCAGGGTAAACGTGGTAGGTCCATCGAAATGAAGATCAACCACCCACTTGGTCACTCGAACTATTCAGGATAATTTCGCCCCTGGAGGGCGTTGTAATGGAAAAAATTTACCCGTTTCTAGATTGGCTGACCACCCGTGAAGCCTTGAACTGGCTTAAAAACCTGACCAATACACAAGTTACCGAGAGTCAACTTTTATCGTCTTGCATGGCAAAGCAATGCGACGTCTATATGTATGTAAGTGGCGTCCGAGGCTGGACGGAAGCTATCGGCGATGAACAAGAAGTTGTCGGGGATGGCTTCAATAAGGTTCTCAACGCTGATCAGGTTATCGACCACGACTTCCCTGAAGATCTGGATTTCTGTTTTGAAGGCCAAGTATATGTGGCTGACAGTTATGGCAATGGCCCATTTAATGTGGTCTGGAGAGGACTAGTGCCAGGAAGCTCAGTCCAGGGAAGATTTAAGCCTTCCGACATTCAAGCCCTTGCCGCGAAAATGAATGAAGCGCACAACCCGCTAAGCACCGCCGTTCTCAGCAAACCTGAAGAATTCAAAGCAGGGAAAAAATTTTCTGAAGCAGAGGTAGCAAGACTGTCGCAAGCACTGGATGACGAATGCTACTCAAGAGACATTGTTGAAGGCGGCGCAGCAAAAGAGGAACAAAAGCAGCAACCCGAAGCCTCTACCTGCGGCCTGACCTTCCCCTATGCCACAAGAGAGCTAGCAGTCATGCTCGCTGCGGCAAGAAAGTACTGGGCCGACTACACATCAGATAAGCGACAACCAACACAGAAGGAAATTGGTTTAGATATTGGTGAGAGTCTAGGACTACCCAGGCAATCAAGTGGCGACCCAGCCCGCAAAGCAATAATTCTTGCCGCTGCCATCAAGCCTGACACTATTCCTGACTCCTGACAGTTCTAGGTGACAGCTTCAGCGGTCACCATGTCACCCCTAGCGGTCACCCATATCAACCGGCTTAGCCTTGCTCCAACTTAACCGGGAGCATCAAACGCCATGAAAACTGAAACAGCCGCAACACTCGCCAATCCACTTGAACTAATCACCATCAGTGAGACATGCAGGGGACTGCGCCTGTCTCGCTCTGGCTTGGATAAGCTACGCGTAAAAGACCTCACCTTTCCAAAACCCTGGAAGGACGGAACTGACCGACAAGCCCGCGTGTACTTCGTGCGTGCCGAGGTTGAGGCATGGCTACTCGCCAAGCTCGACGCGAGAGCGGTGGTCTGACATGAAAAAACTAACCCCATCTGACAACCCACTTGTAGTGTCCACCAACGACGACCTGTTTGTTGATACCACCACAATCTCTCAACTCTTCGAGCGCCCGCACAAAAACGTACTGCGCTCGCTGGCCAATCTTGTCGAGGCTGGAGCAATCTCGCGGCTCACTATTGAGCCGCGAGATTACATTGACTCGCGAGGCAAGACGCAGCCCTGCTATCGGCTTTCAGAGCGTGATGCGCTGCTACTGATGCCATTCATTGGCGGTAACCGCTCAATAGAGGGCCAAGCCAAACTGGTCGATGCCTTTATGGAGCAACAGAAAGAACTTCTCCGTCTCGCCCGGCACAAGGCAGACCCCCTCCGACTACTGGAGCATCAGGACAAGTGCGCCGCCTCCCGGCTGATGTGTGAAGCATTACAGCAGGCACGAGCTGCTGCCGGGAAGTCAACCGAAGCACACCACTACCGCACGGAAGGATTGCTCTGTAATTGGCTGCTGACAGGAAGTTTCTCTCCAGTTGACGATAACGAACTAAGCACCATCGAACTGCGCAAGCTCAAGAAAATACGCCGCCAAAATACGACACTGATCATCGGCGGTTATACCTACCCACAACGCAAAGGTTTACTACGCCAGACCTTCCCGCCTGAGCGAGCGATAGACTAATGGCCGCGACCTATGTGAAGTCCAAAGGCCGTAAAGCGGCCGGTACCTTCTCGAGGTTTCTGCACGTTGTCGAAGATCACCCTGACTTTCTCAGCTTGTCCGGTAGCGCACTCAAGGTGATTCACTGGCTAGTACGGCAGTACAACGGCAAAAACAACGGCAACCTGTCCGCAACGATAACGCAGCTAAAACATCGCGGCATTGCATCGACTGCGACACTTACAAAAGCGCTTGATGAACTGCAAGCCAAGAACCTGATAGTCCGCACTCGCGAAGGGCGCTTCCTCAACCCTGGGGGGCGCTGCGCTCTTTATGCTGTCACTTGGTTCGCTATTGATGAGTGTCGCGGGGCTGACTTGGAGGTCAACGCTACTCGCGCGCCACTTCGCAGTTTCGCCGCTAAAAGAACAGAGCGCCCGCTTCAACTTGTGAAGTCGGTCGATTCACTTAATGAAGCAAGCGAGGCCGGAAATGATCTTAAATCGGCCTGAAACACCCCCGAAGCCCGCCCGCCTTGCTTCAACTATTGAACCGATACAGGGGGTACACCCGCTTCAGAAAGTGAAGTCCTTTATATATATACCAATGCTTGCCGCTGTTCCTGATGCACCAAGCAACTGGTCAGTCAGCCATAACTAGGCTCAAAAAATGACTTCGCAGCCACTTTGGTCGCAGCCGGCCCTTTCAAATTACCAAATGATTTCGATAAAACCTGGGGGCGCACATGGGCGGCTGGGGTAGCGGACGAAGAAGCAGCAACTACACCACTGAAGACATGCGTTCGTTGGATGTTCGCCGGCTTCAGCGCGATGGTTTATTGAAGCAGGGGCTGTCCTGCACATTGATCTGGTCGCGACATGGCCAAAAAACCGGCGCTATCCAGATACGCACGAATGGCAACAGCCTCTCGCTTACTTACCAAACCCAGCGTAGCGGCGGCGAAGCACGACAGATGGACTACCCCGTCGCGCTAGAGTGGACGCAATGCACCTATGGTGGCGAGCGCGTATGGTTTCGTTGTCCAGCTCAAGGGTGCGGACGACGTGTAGCCATTCTCTACGGCGGATCAGTCTTTGCCTGCAGGCATTGCCACCGGCTAGCCTACTCCAGCCAACGAGACCGCTTTCCTGACAGGCATGCGCTGCGAGCTGACAGAGTCCGTAAGAAGCTCGGCTGGGAGCTGGGGAAGTTCACTATCAGTCACGACAAACCCAAGGGTATGCACTGGAAAACCTTCAATCGCCTGACGGCAGAGCATCATCGGCATTCGGTTGCATCCCTGCTAGCCATGGAGGAGTTCTGTGAAATATTCGAGCAGAAACTGGCCAAAATCGAAGGTCGATGAAGCAATTTGGCAGCATTGAAAACCAGACTTACCAAGATGCTGCGCTTTAACCGACAATAAGGTCCTGCGCCGCCCAATTCATCGGGCATCACATGTTTGAGGAAGACTGACCATGCAATGGATCGCCCCCTCCGAGAAAGATACCGCCAACTCTGGCTTGGAAAAACGCCTGTGGGATGCTGCCGATCAGCTGCGTGCCAACTCCGGGTTGAAGGCCCAGGAGTATTCCGGCCCGATCCTTGGTCTGATCTTCCTGCGCTTTGCCGAGGTGCGTTTTGCCCTGCGCCGTGCCGAGCTGGAAAGCCTGCTGGTCTCGGCGCGCCGTGGCAGCCGGGTGGACGAGCCGGACGCCTACCACGCCGCCGGCACGCTGTACCTCAGCCCTGAAGCGCGCTTCGACTACCTGCTCAACCTGCCCGAGGCGGAGAACATCGGCGGCGAAGTCAACGCCGCCATGCGCCTGATCGAACAGCACAACCCAAAACTCGCAGGCGTGCTGCCAAAGACTTACAACCTGTTCACCAGCACCCTGCTCAAGGAGCTGCTGAAAAAGATTTCCGAGATACCCGCCACACTGGAGTACGACGCTTTCGGCCGCATCTACGAATACTTCCTTGGTGAGTTCGCCATGAGCGAAGGCCAGGGCGGCGGCGAGTTCTACACCCCGAGCAGCATCGTGCGCCTGCTGACGGAAGTGATTGAACCCTTCCATGGCCGCATTCTCGACCCGGCCTGTGGCTCCGGCGGCATGTTCGTGCAGTCGGCGCGATTTGTTGCCGAACACCAGCAGAACCCGGCTGCCGAACTGGCCATTTGCGGTGTGGAAAAGACCGATGAAACCGGCCGCTTGTGCCGTCTCAACCTAGCGGTACACGGCCTTGAAGGCCAGATAAGCCACGGCGGCAACGTCAACAGCTACTACGACGACCCGCACAACGCCGTCGGCCAGTTCGACTTTGTACTGGCCAATCCACCGTTCAACGTCAATGCGGTGGACAAGGGACGCTTGGGCGATATGGTTGGCCCCGGCCGCCGCTTCCCCTTCGGCATGCCGCGTACTGACAACGGCAACTACCTGTGGATTCAGCTGTTCTATTCGTCACTGAACAAACAAGGCCGTGCCGGCTTCGTTATGGCCAACTCGGCCTCCGATGCCCGCTCTTCCGAGCAGGAGCTGCGCCAGCAGCTGATTCAAGCGCGGGCAGTGGACGTGATGGTCGCCGTCGGTACCAATATGTTCTATACCGTCACCCTGCCCGTGACCCTGTGGTTCCTCGACAAGGGAAAGGCCAACACCCCGCGTGCCGATACCGTACTGTTTATCGACGCCCGCCATATCTACCGGCAGATCGACCGCGCCCACCGCGACTGGACGCCGGCGCAGATCGGCTTTATCGCAAATGTCGTGCGCCTGTATCGCGGCGAAGCTCTTGATCTTACCCATGGCGGTGCGGAGGCAGAAACCCAGCTCAAGGCCGTATTTGGTGAACAGCTCGCATATGCCGACGTGCTGGGCCTGTGCAAGACCGCCACGCTTGCCGAGATCGAAGCCCAGGGCTGGTCACTCAATCCCGGCCGATATGTCGGCGTAGCGCCCGGCGAGGATGTCAGCGACGAGGACTTCAAGGAACAGCTGGAAACCCTGAATGAGGAACTGGAAGTGCTGAATGCACAGGCGCGGGAACTGGAACAGACCATTGCTGCGAATGTGGCCGGGATTCTGGGGGCGTGAGGATGGAAACGTGGCCGTTAATGCGCATGGATTCACTATGCGAGATCACCTCAAGTAAGCGCATCTTCGCGGCAGACTATGTTTCCGAAGGTGTACCTTTTTTTCGTGGACGTGAAATCACTGAAAAGTACAAAGGCAACCTCGAAGTCTCAACGGAGCTTTTCATCACCGAAAATAAATTCCAAGAGATTGAGCGCAAGTTTGGCGCACCGAAGCAAGGAGACTTGTTACTGACATCTGTCGGAACCCTTGGCTCCGTTTATGTCGTAAAAGCAGGTGACCGTTTTTACTTCAAAGATGGAAATCTGACTTGGTTTCGCAACTTCAAGGGTCTCAATAGCCAATTTTTGTATTACTGGATAGGCTCGCCTCAAGGCAAAGCAGAGCTTCAGAAATGCACAATTGGGTCTTCACAATCAGCATTCACAATAGTGCTGTTGAAGGGCATGGAGATCGAACTCCCCCCACTCCCCATCCAGCAAAGCATCGCAGACATTCTGTCAGCCTACGACGAACTGATCGAAAACAGCCAGCGGCGCATCAAAATTCTGGAGTCGATGGCCCGAGCCCTCTACCGCGAATGGTTCGTCCACTTCCGCTTCCCCGGCCACGAGCTGCACCCCCGAGTTACTTCCTCCCTCGGCGAGATTCCGAAGGGATGGGAGGTGCGCGCGGTGAAGGACGTGTCTACCGTGACCTATGGTTTTCCGTTTCAGTCGAAGAAATTCACGACCGATCGAATTGGTACTCCCGTCATCCGCATACGTGACATCTTGGAAGGCTCCATTAACACGTTCACCGACGAAGATGCCGCACCGAAGTACCACATCAAGAACGGGAACATTCTCGTTGGTATGGATGGCGACTTTCACATGTGCATCTGGTCGAGCGGCCATGCTTTCCAAAACCAACGGGTGGCAAAGTTCGAATCAAATGGCGAAATTTCTAACTACCACCTCTTCCTCGCCTTGGAGTTGCCGATTCAGACTTGGAACAAATCAATCGTCGGAACGACAGTCGCGCATCTTGGCGACATGCACATCAAAACGATTCAGATTGTCTGGCCTCCTGAGAATATTTTGCTAAAAGCGCGAGAAATTCTTGAGCCTATGTCTGAGCAAGTAATCGTTTTGAAGCGGCAAATCCAAAACCTCCGCCACACCCGCGACCTGCTGCTGCCGCGCCTGCTTTCAGGCCAAATCGACGTTTCCAATCTGCCGGAACCGGATGCCTCATGAATGCTCAAGACCTGCCGCTTACTCAATTACTCGACGGTGCAAAGCAGTTCATTGTGCCGATCTTCCAGCGTGACTACTCCTGGGGTACCAAGCACTGCCAGCAGCTCTGGAAAGACATCCTGCGGGCTGGCGACGACCCCAATCTTCGGGCGCACTTCCTAGGCTCCGTCGTCTACATTGCGGCTGAAGACAACCAGGCTGCCATCCCCCGCTGGCTGGTAATAGACGGGCAGCAACGACTGACGACTGTCACGCTGTTGCTTACTGCCCTGCGTGACCACTTGAAAGCCGCGCCTGCTGACGACGAAGCCTTGCCGTCGCCGGAAGAAGTCGAGGACCGCTTTCTGCGCAATCGCCACGGCAAGGGTGAGCGCAAGAACAAACTCATGCTACGGCGTGCCGACAACGACGCTCTGACCACCCTTATGTCTGGACAGACGCTTGCCGGTGACGCCGCCGAGGCGGTACGAGAAAACTACGCATTCTTCCGTGAGCGCTTGACTGATACTGATGTGGGCCAGGTATACGCCGGCATTGCGAAGCTCGTCATCGTGGATGTCAGCCTCACGCGCGGACACGATGACCCTCAGATGATCTTCGAGAGCCTCAACTCGACGGGGCTGGACCTGACAGAAGCCGACCTGATCCGCAACTTCGTCCTGATGCGCCTGGACGACGAGCTGCAAACCCGGCTGTATGAAGAATACTGGCGCCCAATCGAGGTCTCATTCGGTAACAGGTATCGCAGCGAGTTCGACAAGTTCTGCCGCGACTTTCTGGTCATCAAGCTCAAACCGAGCAACCAGTTGCGGGCCGATGCGATCTACCACCACTTTCGCGATTACTTCCATGCTGAAACAGCCAGTCGATCGGTCGAAGACGTGCTGATCGAGTTGCGACGCTTCGCCAGTTACTACGTGCGGTTCAGCCTTAGCCATGAAACCGATCCCGTCTTCGTTCATGCCGCACACCGCCTGCGCACCCTGGTCGAGGTCGCTTCACCCCTGATGCTGCGCCTGTACGACTGCCACGACCGGACGGGGCAGTTCGACAGCAGCGCCTTCCGGGAAGCTATCGAACTGCTCGAAAGCTATGTGTTTCGTCGCTCTGCGTGTGACATGCAGACTCGTAGCCTTTACCAAATATTCGCCAGCATTGCCTACAAGGTCAAAGACAGTGAACCACTTCAGAGCCTGAAGGTAGCGCTGTACCGGAGCGGCAAGAAGCGCCGGTTCCCTTCCGATATCGAGTTTCGAGACGCATTGGAGACCCGCGACGCCTATGCGATGCGCTCCTGCGCCTACCTGCTTGATCGGCTCGAAAATGACAGCAAGGAAAAGATCGACACCGGCTCGTTCACGATCGAGCATGTACTGCCACAGAACGAACACCTTTCGTCCTCTTGGCGAGAGATGCTTGGTGACGATTGGAAACTTACTCAGGAAACCTGGCTGCACCGTTTAGGTAACCTCACGCTGACGGGGTATAACTCCGAATACAGTGATCGGCCCTTCCCCGAGAAGAAGACGATGCCGAAGGGCTTCAATGACAGCCCCTTGCGTCTCAACCGGTTCATCCGCGAGCAAGACCAATGGACCTCCGCTGAAATTGAAGCCCGAGGCAAGACGCTGGCAAAGCAGGCCGTTAGCGTCTGGCCAGGGTTGGTGGTCGATATGAATGCCGTGCGTCAGACCGAGATGGAAGAGCGTCGCGCTGCGGCGGCTCCATACAGCATCGATACGGTTGGCTTCGACCCGGAGAGCCGCGTACTGTTCGAAGACATCCGCCCGCGCATCCTCGCGCTGGGCGAAGACGTGATCGAGCTTTGTGGTGCCAAGAGCGTCGTTTATCGCGTCTACGACCACTTCTTGGAAGTGTTGCCCCGTGCGAAGTACATCCTGCTGCTGGCGAACATCAACTTTGACGAAACGGACGACCCATCTGGCCTCGCACGCGATGCCTCCGACTTCGCGTTCATTACCAATGCCAGCGAATCTGGTGACGTAACCTTCTCTCTCAAGGATGCCTCGCAGGTTCAGGTAGCGATGCACATCATCCAGCAAGCCTATGAGAGGGTGACGGAATAGCCATGTCCCTCCCTTCGGGACTGAGCAGGAAAGATGCAGGACTGAGCTAGTTTTCCGAGCATGTACTAATTTCTACTAATCTTGTTATTCTTTAGTAGAGTTTTGACTTGCCCGGCAGCTCCTGCCCTAGCCCAACATGCAGGTATTTGAACCAGAATGCGCCTCCCGGAATCCCCTCCTGATGTGTCTAATATCCTGCCTAGAGGAGGGCCGGTGCGGTTCTTGGAGTTGCTGAAAAACGCCAACCCACTACCGAACGGTCGCTACTTGCATTGGGATGAGTTGCGTCGTCGCCCAGCGCCAGCAGGGATGACCCACGAGGAGTGGTGGCTTACCGTGAGCATACCGCGCTCCAGCCTTCGACAAACACTGCCGCTGCTGGACAAGACCGGCCAGCCATTTGTATTTGCCTTACCCGCTCCGCTGCTGATCGACCTGCATCATATCGACCGCGATGCCGCCGGACGAATCCGCTCATCCAGCGCTACCCCGCCCACTGAGGACTCACAGCGCTACCTGATCGGTTCGCTGATCGAAGAAGCCATCACCTCCAGCCAGCTTGAGGGGGCCGCAACCACCCGCAAGGTCGCTGCCGCCATGCTGCGCAGCGGACGCAAGCCGCATGATCAGCATGAACAGATGATCTTCAACAACTTCCGCGCCATGGAGCATCTGCGTTCCATGCGCGATGTGCGGTTGACGCCGGAGCATGTGCTGGAACTGCACCGCATACTGACCGAGGACACCCTGGATGATCCACTGGACGCCGGGCGGCTTAGGCTCAGCGACGAAGTGCAAGTGATCGATACGCGCGACAATACTGTGCTGCATGACCCGCCCAGCCACACTGAACTGGCGGAGCGCCTGCAACGTCTGTGTGACTTCGCCAATGCCGATGAGGACTCCGAACCATTCGTTCACCCGGTACTGCGCGCCATCCTGCTGCACTTCATGATCGGCTACGACCACCCCTTCGCCGATGGCAACGGCCGCACCGCACGCGCGCTGTTCTACTGGTCGATGGCCCGCAGTGGCTATTGGTTGATGGAGTACACCTCGATCAGCCACATCCTGCGTAAAGCACCGGCGCGCTATATGAAGGCGTACCTGTACACAGAGACCGACAGCAACGACACCACCTACTTTCTGCTGCATCAGCTCAAGACCATGCGTAAGGCGATTGCTGCGCTGCATGAGTATGTCGAGCGTAAATCGCAGGAGCAAAAGGACACCGAACGCTTGCTGGCAGCCTCTTCAAGCCTGCGCGGGCGCTTCAATCACCGCCAGGTGGCGCTGCTGACACATGCCTTGCGCAATACCGGCGAAGCCTACCGGGTGGACGCCCATCAGCGCTCGCACAACGTGGTCTACCAAACCGCGCGCAATGACCTGCTCGATCTGGAAGGGCTGGGGCTGCTGGAAAAAACCAAGCAGGGCAATGCCTTCCTGTTCTTTGCGCCGGCTAACCTGCGTGAACGGCTACTCAATCTGTCCAGGACGACCCCATGAGTCCATCTGCCTACACGGAAGATCAACTGGTAGAACAACCCGCCATCGGGCTGTTTGATGATCTCGGCTGGCAGACGATGTCGGCAATGGAAGAAAGCTTCGGTGCGAGCGGCACTCTGGGACGCGAAACCAGGGGCGAAGTGGTTCTGTCGGTTCGCCTGCGCAACGCACTGTGCAAGCTCAACCCCAGCCTGCCAGCAGAAGCCATCACATCGGCCATTGATGAACTGATCCGCGACCGGTCGGCCATGCTTCTGGAAGCGGCCAACCGCGAGATTTATCAGCTGCTCAAGGAAGGCATCACTGTTTCCGTGCCTGACCGTGAACACGACGGGCAGAAGATTGAGCGTTTGCGTGTAGTGGACTGGGAGCAGCCGCTGAACAACGACTTCCTGTTGGTAAGTCAGTTCAGCGTCACCGGCGCGCTCTATACCTGCCGGCCCGACTTGGTGGGCTTCGTCAACGGCCTGCCGTGGCTGGTCATCGAACTGAAGAAGCCCGGCGTACCGGCACGCGCCGCCTTCGACGAAAACCTGACCCACTACAAACAGCAGATTCCGGCGCTGTTCTGCTACAACGGGCTGATGATCGCCTCCAATGGCACAGACAGCCTGGTCGGCTCACTGACTGCGGATTGGGAGCGTTGGGTCAGGTGGAAGCGCATCGAGCGCGAAGACGAGCCGCGCCGGGTATCGCTGGAAGTGATGCTGCGCGGCACCTGTGAACCGACCCGCCTGCTCGATCTGGTGGAAAACTTCACCCTGTTCTCCGAACACAAGGCC
The DNA here is from genome assembly GCF_900105995.1 of Pseudomonas pohangensis. Classification (NCBI taxonomy): domain Bacteria; kingdom Pseudomonadati; phylum Pseudomonadota; class Gammaproteobacteria; order Pseudomonadales; family Pseudomonadaceae; genus Pseudomonas; species Pseudomonas pohangensis. The sequence goes on from NZ_LT629785.1 coordinate 2,535,539, forward strand.
GGACTGATCAAGATCATCGGCCAGAACCACCAGTTCCTCGGCGTGAACAACGCCATTGCCTCGATGCTCGAAGCCCGCAAGCTGGGCCACGGTCGCGGCGGCGTGTTCTGGCAGACCCAGGGCAGCGGCAAGAGCTTCTCGATGGTGTTCTTCGCGCAGAAGATACTGCGCAAGCTGGTCGGCAACTGGACGTTCGTGGTCGTGACTGACCGGGTGGAGCTGGACGAACAGATTGCCAAGACCTTCAAGACCACCGGCGCCGTCAGCGAGGCAGAAGGCGATGAATGTCATGCGGCCAGCGGCGCACACCTGCGTGAGCTGTTACGTGGCAACCACCGCTATGTGTTTACCCTGGTACACAAGTTCCAGACGCCAGAGCTGCTCTGCGACCGCTCTGATGTGATCGTGCTGACCGACGAAGCGCATCGCAGCCAGTACGACACATTGGCGCTGAATATGCGTGCAGCGCTGCCCAAGGCGATGTTCCTGGCCTTTACCGGCACCCCCCTGATTGCCGGAGAAGAGCGCACCAAGGAAGTGTTCGGCGATTACGTCTCGATCTACGACTTCCAGCAGTCCATCGAAGACGGCGCCACCGTGCCGCTGTTCTACGAGAACCGCACGCCAGAATTGCAGCTGACCAACCCCGATCTCAACGAAGACATCTATCGCCTGATCGAGGATGCAGAACTCGACCCGGAGCAGGAAGCCAAACTGGAACGCGATCTGGCCCGCCAGTACCACTTGCTGACCCGCGATGACCGGCTGGAGACAGTAGCGCAGGACATCGTGCGGCATTTCCTCGGGCGGGGCTTCGTCGGCAAGGCCATGGTGGTGTCCATCGACAAAGCCACCGCGCTGCGTATGTACGACAAGGTAAAACACTACTGGGCGGCTGAAACCCTGCAAGTGCAAAAGGAGCTTGGCGACCTGGCCATACTGCCGTTCGGCAGCGAGCGCTCAGCCGAGCAGGCACAACGGGATGTACGCAAGGCCGAGCTGAAGCAACGCCTGGACGTGCTGACCAGCACCGACATGGCAGTCATCGTTTCGCCTGGGCAGAACGAAATACAGCAGATGAAAACGCTGGGGCTGGACATCGAAGCGCACCGCAAGCGCATGAATGAATCAAACCCCGGACTCGATGAGCGGTTCAAGGACACAGAAGACCCGCTTCGCCTGGTCTTCGTCTGCGCCATGTGGCTGACCGGCTTTGATGCGCCGAGCTGCTCGACGGTGTATCTCGACAAGCCGATGCGTAACCACACGCTGATGCAGGCCATAGCCCGCGCCAACCGTGTGTTCCCCGGCAAGCACAGCGGTGTGATTGTCGATTACGCCAATGTCTTCGCCTCACTGGAAAAGGCACTGGCCATCTATCGCCGCGGCAAGGGTGACAACAACCCAGTCAAAGACAAGCAGCAACTGGCCACAGACCTGCGCCAGACAGTGGCTGATGCAACAGCCTTCTGCGCTGCCCATGGCGTGATGTTGGAAGAGATAGAAGCTACCCCCGCAGGTGGATTGCAGCGTTTGCAGTGTATTGAAGATGGAATGAATGCATTGATATCGCCTGACCAACTACGTCGAGACTTTTTTGCCCATGACCGGCTCGTCAGCACTCTCTACCGCGCAGTGAAGCCTGACCCCTCTGCTCTGGAGTTCGCCAGTCGCGTTGCCTGTATCGCGACGCTGGCCGAGTGCATCCGTACCCGATTAAATCCGAATCCACCCGACATCTCGCAAGTGATGAATAGCATCAACGGAATACTGGATGACTCCATCACCGGCCATGGGATTAGTGAGAAAGGGCCACCTGCGATGGATCTATCAAAGATCAACTTCGAGGCAATGGCGCAAGGCTTCAAGGTATCTAAACACAAGAACACCGACCTTGAAATACTAAAGGCGGCGATTCGCTCCAAGCTGGAAGACATGATCAAGCTGAACCACACCCGTGCTGACTTCGCCGTGAAATTTGAAACGCTTATTGAGCGCTACAATGCTGGCAGTCGCAGCATTGAAGAGCTTTATCAGGATATGTTGCACATGAGCAACAGCTTGAATGTGGAACAGAAACGGCACGTCCGTGAGAACTTGAGCGAGGAAGAACTGGTCATCTTCGACATCCTCACCCGCCCTGCCCCCGAACTAAGCCCGGCCGAACGCGCCGAAGTAAAGAAAGCCGCCCGCGAACTGCTGAAACGCCTCAAAGAGTTACTAGTGATCGACTGGCGCCAGAAATCCACAGCGCGCTCGCAGCTGAAGATGACTATTGAAGAAACGCTCGACCTGGGTTTGCCACGCGCATATACGCCGGAAACCTACAACGAGAAGTGTTCAGCCGTATTTGAGCATGTGTATGAGAGTTATCCCGAGCGGAATACCGGGGTGTATGCATCGGCGCATTAACCAGAACATGCCTCTTCATGCAGGCGAGCGGCTTACACCTTGGTTCAGCATTCTTTGCTCGCTAATAAACACGCGCAAACCTGATGCCTTCCGTAATACAAGATACGGCGTGCTATAAGGGCTGATGTAAACTTCATCGCCTGGTCATCTTGCATCAGAACCGTGAATACGATCCTCCTGTTGCATTACCCACTCCCTGTCCTCGTCTGAAATAATTGCACGAATATTCCCTACTTCGTCCTCATAAAGAACAGTCGTTACACATAAGGGATCTTGAGGAATGACTTGCCGAATTTGTGTGCAACCCTCCCCAGAGAAACTCGGCATAGGGGGTAGCTCTTGTTCAAGGTTCTGAAAGATACTTTCGAAAAGCCCTGCAGATGGCATGAAAACCGCGTCGAGGGGAGCCAAACCTGACACAGAGCCGACACCTATATGATCTACAACGAATCTATCAGGCAGTTTGTATCGCTTAGCAGTGGCATAGTCAGTTGCAGCTAAGGATTTCAGAATATCGAGCTTCTGACTTTCAGTCCCAGAGGCTTTGTAAACCTTTCCAGCCAACCCATATATGAAACCTGTCGATCCATCAAAGATGGCCCAGAGGTTTACGATTAATTCTTCATTCATTAAGGGTCTCGTTCTTACTTAGTTGGTAACCACAAGCGATGCCTGAGTTGCTCTGGGTTTCCTGAACACTTCCCTGTTCAGATCACAGGTTGATGATGCCTATCGTGCCTGGGCAGTGCAGTCCGAACTGGATCAACACCATCGCCCCATATAACAGGTATCGGAGGTTGCTGACACAGTAGCTTAGCGAGTATTAGCTGGAGACGAGCATGCTGACATGACTTGTCGGTTCAATTGCAGAAGTAGCGAATACTGTGACCATAAACCGACACTGGTACGCAGCCGAGTACGCACCCCTACGCGTGCGCGAAAGCGTGGTTTAGCTCTGACATGCGGGAAGCGGCACAGGGAGGAATCTTTCAGTGATCCTGCTGAAAGATATCCAACACCGTTCATTCAAACACCCCTAAATATTTGGCTGCCAAACAGATGGCGCTGATCGATGTCGCTAAGGCGCAATCGTAAAGCTGATTCATTGCCTTACCTTGATCCACATGGATACGTCTCACCCGATTACAATGTAACTTAATCTGCGTTACATTGTGCGTATGAATTGTTAGTGAGAGACGATGATGAGAACAGCAACGCTGAATTTACGCATTGACCCCGTTCTGAAAGAGGCCGTGCGTATTGCCGCCATGAAAGACCATCGCAGCATCGCCAACCTGGTCGAAATTCTGATCCGCCAGCACTGCGAGAAGGTTGGTATCTCAATACCTGATCAGGCTGAACTCTTTGTAGGAGAAGCAGGCGATGAATGAAAACGCCCTGAAGCTGCTTTTGGAAGCCAGTGCAATCAAAGCTATTCTGGTCATGGCTCAGGGGAGCTTGTTCCACGTCGAAGTAAAGACCGCAGGTGGAAGCAAGGTTCTGGTCACAGGGCGCGGAGATGTAAGACATTGGCGATCGATTGACGCCTGCGCAAAGTGGCTACGCAAAATCGGAATCGGGCATGCCACGATTCATATTGATCAGTGGCACCCCGATCAGAAGGCTCTTGAGCTAAACCGGAACGTCTCAACTGTATATTGAAGCTTTGCTGATCAACAGCATGGCAAAAGTTCGCGGTGCGTTCTGGTTAAAGAAGTCAGAAAATTACCAGCTGAAAGTTACAAGCCTTCACGCCAGGGAAGACCACCATGTCGATGCCAGTTGCTACTTATAAATGTTCCGCTTGTGATTTAAGCCGCTGGAGCTCAGGCACTTGGGGATACAGATACTACCTGCATGGTGAATCCAAGTTGCAAATGCATGTCGTGATGGGCTGGTGTAAAACCTGTAATGACCTGCAGGCGATCGAAGTGCTGCCTGACGCTGAAGGTGAGCTAAAACTCAAAATAAAACTAGAAGCACTGCAAGCAGAGCTGGCAAAAGTGCTAGCCGCTACGCCGCCTGCAAAAAGTTGGTGGCCGTTTCGTGCGAAAAAAATCAGCTCTCAAGCAAATCTTGAGTACGAGATCAGGGCTGCGGAAGAACAAATAATGGAATACCGATTGTGCCGCACGGCACTCTCGACAAGAACCGGTAAACCGCGTTGCCTGCGTTGCGAGTCGGAAGACTGTATTGCACTGCCTGAGCATGCCGTTGACTACTTCGCCGCTGAGGATGTCCCCGTGCCGATTGGCTTTATGCATCCTGGATGTGGCGGGCAGCTGACAGTGGCTTATGAAGGTACTCGTCTAAGCGTACAACTGACGGAAAAGGCTTATGACCTGGAAGGGCATCTACTTGATGAAGTTAAACCACGATCGTCCTAGTCAATTCATGTGGGGCTTAGCAGGGAAACAACATGAACGACCTATCTGAACTGGATGCGGCAAAAGCATACGCAAAAGCTTGGAATCAACTCGACGCTGAGAGTCTGGTTGATTTAATCAGCGACGAGGCCTGTTATGCCTCGCAGTGGGTACTGGATGAACTGGAAGGCAAGCAGGCTGTGCTGGATCACTTGCGCAGGAAGATGCGTGCAGTCGCAGCAAGCTCAATCACTGACTCTGGCAACAGGCCATTTGCCGAGCTTGTTATTACCCAACTAGGCGAGCCGGGCAGAAATGCTGTTGGTCTGACGGTACCCGGTAGTGACCAGCTTGACTGCATGGTCCTGCTGGGCGTTTCAGAGTCAAAGATCAATCGCATAGATATTTGCATGATTGAGCTATATGCACCGAAACAGTCAGGCAATTATCCAGGCAGATCTTCTGCAGAGTGAACCACATCCTTGAAATCAATCAGCCAAGGTAGGCTTGTTGAAACAAGCCCCATTCAAGATTTTTGAGGCCCTGAACGCAAATGGACATAGAGACACTTTTCCTTGATTACATCGAGAAAAATCTGGATGCGATCAAAGACGCCCGAGATTACGAAACATTGAAGCGGCGTGTGTATGAAGCAAAAGTATGGGCTGAAGAGCAGTACGCAACAATCATCCAGCAGCCGAGCAAGCCATGAAGAAATTCTTTCTGATCTTCCTGATTACCGCACCCGTTAACGCAGAGGAATACCCGCCTCAAGTCGTGACGCCGCCAGCCAGAAGCACCAGCTATTACAGTAGTGACGGATACACATATGGCAGCGACGGCAGTGCTGCTATCCAGTCTGGAAATACAACCTATATTGCGCCGCCAGTATCATCCGGTACCGGAGGGACGACGTACATGCAGTCAGGCAATACAACCTATGGCAGTGACGGAAGCGTGACCGTAAAAGGTGCTGGCATAACGAACTATTACGCGCCATCCGGGAGCGAGTAATCCAGCAGATGGATTAAGCCGGCAGCGCATACGACGAGAGCGGCACTCATGCGCCCCCTGTTGACGAGAGGGTAAAGAATGGCGACCTGCTTTATCTCGACCAAAAAGAAAGCCCCGCATTCAGTGAACGATCCGGGCTGCGATTGCCCGGTGAAGTTCGCCAATTACGAGGCTACAAGAACAGGGTATTAACGGAAGCTGATCTTGTCAATTAACGCAAGTCAGATACAGGCGATACACGGTACAGCGTGAACGCGACTGCTGAACAGCGTGAAACTATGCACAAGCTGGGCATGCTTCCGGCCGAAATTGATCCGCGTTGCCACCTGATTTACAACCTCCACGGCCAGCTTACTGAAGTCGCTGAACAACCGTATATAGAACTAGTCTCGACTTTAGCAAGTACTCAGAGCAGTGTTCGTACGAATCAGTAGTTGGTACGAAATCAGATACGGCCGCCCCTGCGCGCTAAGCAACCTATGCGTACCGGTCAATCGTGATTACCTTCCCGAGCAGTACGCATGAGGCAGGTCAAATTAGCTGAGCATTAATATGACCGTAAAAGTATCAGCGGCGACTGCATCTAACTGAGTATGAGTGTCTCACCGAGACTCATACTCAGCCAGTCTAAAAGCAGTACAGCAAACGCCATCTTGTATCCCAGCGTGTATCCTTTTTAAATAAAATAGCTGTAAGGCCCATTCTAGACACAAGCACGAGTCTCCCCCGGGCACCATATTTACAGTGTTACAAGCACTACCGAAAGCGCTTGAAACACCTGAAAACCGGCCAGTTACGCCGGTTTTTTTGTGCCTGCGCCAAGTTCTGACAAAAAAGCCGACCTCTGAAGATCAGCTTTTCTGTTTCAGGCCTGGCCTAGCCGCACTTGCTTTCGCCGCAGTTGAGGCAGGTCAGGCAGCCGTCCATCTGGATCATTGCCTTGGTGTGACACTTGCCGCATAGCTGGGCACCTTCCGGGTAGGCGCTGCTGCTGTCATCGCACTCGGGATCGACGGTCTTTTGCGGCTGCTTGGCTTGCACGTACTCGGTGCGCTTCTGGTCCAGATAAGCCTGCTGATGCTCGTCCACACCATCCTTGAGCAGGCCAATCTTGCGCATGTGCTCTTCCAGCACATCACCGATCTCGGCCACCAGCGACGGCATCCAGCGACCGCCACGCTTCATGTAGCCGCCCTTGGGATCGAACACGCTGTGCAGCTCTTCGACCAGGAAGGTGCTGTCGCCGCCCTTGCGGAACACCGCCGAGATAATCAGGGTCAGGGCAGAAATCCACTGGTAATGCTCCATGTTCTTCGAGTTGATGAAGATCTCGAAGGGACGGCGAATTTCGTGGTTGCTGCCGGGATTGAGCACGACGTCATTGATGGTGACGTAGAGCGCGTGTTCGGAATGCGGATTCTTGATTTTATAAGTAGCACCTTCCAGGTTTGCCGGACGCTTGAGCTTCTCGTGCATTTCCTCGATGGGCGCGATGGCCGCCTGCAATTCTGGCGGCGCCTGCACATTTGCATCGGCCTTGGCCACTTCGTAGTCGACGATTTTGCTGCTGATCTTGATAGCCATGATTTTTTCCTGATCTCGTGTGACAGGCCTTGGCGGCGCGCTTGAAGCGGCCGCCAAAACCATCAGAACTTGCCGTAGTAGCCTTCTTTCAAGGCATCGTAAAGATTGGCCGCGGTGTGGGATTCGCCGTCGTACTCGATCTCGTCGCCACCTTTGGCCTCGATCACCGAACCGTCTTCCAGCTTGAAGCGATAGGTGGTGTTGGCCAGATCCTGCTCCTTGACCAGCACGCCCTGGAAGGCCTCCGGATTGAAACGGAAGGTCGTGCAACCCTTGAGGCCCTTGCGCCAGGCGTAACGGTAGATGTCCTTGAACTGCTCGTAGGGATAGTCGGTCGGCACGTTGGCGGTCTTGGAGATCGACGAGTCGATCCACTTCTGCGCCGCTGCCTGCACATCCACATGCTGCATCGGGCTGACGTCATCGGCGGCGATAAAGTAGTCCGGCAGGTTGCGCTGACCTGCTTCCATACTCGGAATGGCCTCGGCATTGATCAGGTGGCGATAGGCGAGCAGCTCGAAGCTGAACACATCGACTTTTTCCTTGGACTTCTTGCCTTCGCGAATCACGTTGCGGAAATAGTGATGGGCAAAGCTCGGCTCGATACCGTTCGAGGCGTTGTTGGCCAGTGACAGGGAGATGGTGCCGGTGGGGGCAATCGAGCTGTGGTGGGTGAACCGTGCCCCCTTCTCGGCCAGCGCCGCTGCCAGCTGCGGCTCGACCTCGGCGATCTGCTGCATATAGCGGCTGTAGCGCGCCCAGAGCACCTTGCCCTTGACCTGATCGCCTGGCTTGTAGCCATCGGCACGCATCTCCGGACGGCGCGCCAGCATGGCCTCGGTCACCTCGAAGTCTTCGTCCATGATCGGCGCCGCGCCTTTTTCTTCGGCGAGCTGCAATCCGCTGCGCCAGCCCTGCAGGGCCATTTCACGGGAAACCTGGTCGGTGAACTCCAGCGAAGCGGCATCGCCGTACTGCATGCAGAGCATGGTCATGGCCGAACCCAGACCGAGGAAGCCCATGCCATGGCGGCGCTTGCGGAAGATCTCGGCGCGTTGCTGCTCCAGCGGCAAACCGTTGATCTCGACCACGTTGTCCAGCATGCGGGTGAATATATCCACCACCTTGCGGTATTCATCCCAGTCGAAACGGGCCTTGTCGGTAAACGGCTCACGCACGAACAGAGTCAGGTTGACCGAACCCAGCAGGCAGGCACCATGGGGTGGCAACGGCTGCTCGCCGCAGGGATTGGTCGCGCGGATTTCTTCGCAGAACCAGTTGTTGTTCATCTCGTTGACGCGGTCGATCAGAATGAAACCCGGCTCGGCGAAATCGTAGGTCGAGCTCATGATCATGTCCCAGATCCGCCGTGCCTTGAGGCTGCGCGAGATACGGCAAGCGACCATGCCGTCAGCACGATTGACATAGCGCTCACGGCTCGGCCATTCACGCCAGATCACCTGTCCCGGGTCGTTGATATCAACTCCGTCAGCCATGGCCTCTTCCTGCGTTAGCGGGAAGGCCAGCGGCCACTCGGCATCATTCTCAACCGCTTGCATGAAGCCTTCGGTGATCAGCAGCGACAGGTTGAACTGGCGCAGACGCCCGCCTTCGCGCTTGGCACGGATGAAATCCATGACATCCGGATGGCCGACATCGAACGTGGCCATCTGCGCACCGCGCCGGCCGCCGGCGGAAGACACGGTGAAGCACATCTTGTCGTAGATATCCATGAACGACAGCGGGCCGGAGGTGTAGGCCCCGGCACCGGACACGTAGGCACCACGCGGGCGCAGGGTGGAGAACTCGTAGCCGATGCCACAGCCGGCCTTGAGGGTCAGACCGGCCTCATGCAGTTTGGCGAGGATGTCGTTCATCGAGTCGCCGATGGTTGCCGACACCGTACAGTTGATGGTCGACGTCGCCGGCTTGTGCTCCAGGGCGCCGGCATTCGAGGTGATGCGGCCGGCGGGGATGGCACCATGGCGCAATGCCCAGAGGAACTGTTCGTACCAGTGCTGACGCGCCTGCTGCTCTTCCACTTCGGCCAGGGCCCGCGCAACACGCTGATAGGTAGCGTCCACCGAAGCATCAACCGCCTCGCCGCTCTTGGTCTTCAGGCGGTACTTCTTGTCCCAGATATCCTCGGATGCGGACTGCATGGGAATTTCGCAAACCCCTTCGCGCAAGCGCTGAACCTTGGCTGACTGACTCATCTATTGCTCCTGAACAATACGTTTATTGTAATTTTTCACTTGTGAAAACCCTTGCCACAGCGCTCGAAGAGAGGCCTCGAACAGCAGGAAACCCGCATGTTTCGGCGGCCTGCGGCGGCTGAAACGGATATTCCGAAAATTTAGCGCACGACACTATATGTAGTAGCTTTGGATGAAGTCTATGCCTGCATATTGTGCATTTCAAGGCCAAATACCGGCCGCCTGTCCGGCCGCGGCGGTCCGGCAAGAGCCAAAAAACGCGTGGCGCGCCGGCATACAAGGGCTTGCGAGCGGTTCAGTAAAGTTCCGGCCTGACGCCCATTGCAACTGCTCATCAGCGAACGCTGGAATTGCGGCCGGGTGCCTGGCAGAACGCATTTAGCTGCGCCGCCGGGCCATGGTCGAGCGGCATCCAGTCTGTCCCGAAAAGTTAAACGTATGTCCCTGATGGTCAAACGACAAGCCGCCACGCTTTAGTACTGTCAGAGCATTGGAAATAGTGACCCGATGCTGCGGGTTGCCGCCAGCGAGGAAACCAGGATGAAGTTCAGGAACCGGGTGGTGCTGGTTACCGGTGGCTCACAGGGGCTGGGCAAAGGCATGGCCGCAGCCTTTCTGGCCGAAGGTGCGAAGGTGGTGGTCAACGGCCGCAACGCTGAACGCCTGGCGCAATGCGTCACCGATCTACGCGAGCGGCTGGATCCGCTGGCCGCCGCAGCCGGCGCCGAAGTACTCGGGCTAGTCGGCGACATTGCCGACAGCACAGCGGTCGGCCAGCTGTTCGAGCAGCTGCTGGCGAAGTTCGGCACTCTCGATGTGCTGGTAAACAACGCCGCGATAACCCCCACCGACGAGCGCGCGCGGGCCGAACACATGGCCCTGATGACCACACCCATAGCCAAACATTCGCCCCTACAACAACGTGGTCGACTATGAACTGCTGCCGTATTTCCGCTTCGGCGAAACCAAGTACGAATTCCTCGGGCGCATGTACGAGATGAAGGATTTCATTCCACCATCTGCCTAGACCATGGCACGCCTGCGGGCCATCATCGACGAGGCGTTTGGCCGTTGTTGATGGCAAAACAGCCGGTCGGGGGGTAGTGGTTGTACTAGCCGGCCCTCCGCAATGACGAAAGCGGCAAAGGCACTGTTGAAGAAACTGCCGGGGTGGTCGCCGCTGGTGACAGCCGTCATGATCGTGGGGCGAGTAATATGAAAGCCCTTCGGCACATCACGAGCCTGATCACCGCCAGCAAGGCCTGGCCCTGCCCGAGGTACACCCGATGACAACACTTATTCTTGTTCGCCACGGCGAAGTTCCAGGAATCGAGCCACCGACTTTTCGTGGCCAAACCGATCTCGCCCTTACCGGGCGCGGCCATCTCCAGGCCAGGGCCAGCGGAGATTTTATCCGCGCGCACTGGCACCTCGACGCCATCTACTCCAGCTCCCTGAGCCGATGCATCGACACAGCCCGCGCGCTGGCCGGTGCATCGGGGCCCGAGATCATCCCTCAGCCCGGGCTGCTGGACATCGATTATGGCGACTGGACAACGCTGGCCGTTGCCGATGTGCAGGCGCGCTGGCCGCGCGAGGCCGAGCTGTGGAAGTCGTTGCCGCAGCAATGTCTCATCCCCGGCGGCGAATCACTGCAGGATGTCGCCGCGCGCGTCACCCGGTCATTAGCGCTGCTACTCAATGCACACCCGGACGGGACTGTTGCAGTGGTCACCCACGACAGCGTCCTGCGCGTAATGCTGTGCCACGTAATCGGCATTCCGCTATCCGCGTACTGGTCATTCGAGATGTCGCCTTGCGGAGTCAGCGTGCTGGAATACGACGGCAAACACTTCTTCATCCATGCGCTCAATCAAACCGGCCACTTGCCGGACGCACTGCCAGCTGGTGCGCGTACTCATCGAAAATAAGCCACTCAGGTAAAACCTGAATCCATAGAATTAACGTAACCGGCAGAAAACCCGGGACGAAGCCTCTTTCTGTCTGCTGATCAACCACGACGATGCCGAGCGGGAGTTTGCCTACTCAAAAGGTGGCGAAGCCGCGCTCGAAGCAGCCAGACAGCAAGGCTGGACAATAGTCAGCGTACGCAATGACTGACATTCGGTATTTGCCCCGGTACAACCGTGAGACCAGCCGCGCTGATTGCTTGTGGCTTGTTGCGGTGTCGGGCACACCATCCGGGTGTTACATTTTCGGCAAACCCTCACTTTCGCTGATGCGGTTTTTTCGGTGGTTTGCTTTATTCGAGCTTCGGTACAACTGCACGATGCTGCACGATGCAGCGTCAGACCTGCCCAAACCCTGGCCGGATAGCTGCAAAGTCGCTCGGCGACCCCATCAACCTGCGGATCTGGAGAGCTGTCCGCCGTGACCATCAAACAGATTACTGCTTCCCTGAAAATCAAGCTGTTGAGCGGCATATTGCCGATCAGAAAAGAGCTTGTACCGCAGGACATCTTTGCCGGGCTGACTCTCGCAGCGGCCGGCATACCGCAGGCCATGGGCTACACCAAGATTGCCGGAACCCCGGTGGTGACCGGCTTCTATACCCTGTTACTGCCGCTGGTGGCGTTTGCCCTGCTTGGCGGGTCCAGGCGCCTGGTGGTCGCCTCGGACTCTGCGACAGCGGCGATTCTGGCTGCCTCGCTGATTACCCTGGCGCCTGTCGCCAGCCCTGAATACGTGGGGCTGACCAGCCTGGTGGCCTTCATCGTGGCCTTGATGCTGCTTGCCGCACGTTTTCTGCAACTGGGCTTTCTCGCCGACTTTCTTTCGCGAAGCGCAATTGTCGGCTTCATGACCGGCGTCGGCGTGCAGGTTGCCTGCGGGCAGCTGGCCGGGCTGTTCGGTTTGCATAACATCAGCCATGAGCCCTTTGAGCAGGTGCTCTCGGTGCTGCAGCGGCTGCCCGCTGAAGGGCACTGGCTGACGGCAGGCATTTCACTGGTGGTGATTGTCACCATCCTCAGCTTTCGGCGCTTTGCACCCCGCGTACCTGGTGCGTTGCTGGCGGTTATCGGCATGATTGTTTGCAGCATCCTGTTCAATCTGGAGGGGCAAGGTGTCGAGGTGGTAGGCATGATCCCCAGCGGCCTGCCAAGCCTGTCCCTGCCTGCACTGCAGATGTCACACCTGCATCAGCTGTTGATGACCGCCGCCACCTGCTTTGTGGTGATCATTGCGCAGAGTGCGGCCACTTCCAGGTCTTATGGCATGCGTCACAGTGAACGGGTGGATGAAAACTCGGACCTAGTCGGCTTGTCCGGCGCCAATGCCATGGCAGCCTTGAGCGGCACCTTTGTGGTCAATGGCACTCCGACCCAGACCGAGCTGGTGGATGGCGCCGGTGGCCGCAGCCAACTGGCGCATATCACCACCGCGCTGGTGGTTGCCCTGGTCCTGCTGTTCCTTACCGGGCCACTGGCGCATATGCCAATGGCGGTACTTTCGGCCATCGTCTTTCTGGTTGGCATCAAGTTGATCGACATAGCCGGCCTGCGCGACATCTACCGGCTCGAGCGCGGCGAGTTCGTCATCGCGCTGGCCACCGGCCTGACTGTTCTGCTGTCCGACATCATGGACGGCATCGCCATCGCCATGCTCATGTCGCTGATCGCCCATGTGCGGCACACCTACGTACCGCGAACCAGTGTCATGCAGCCTGACAGGGAAGGCCGGCTGCGGCAGGTGAAGGTTCAGCCGAATGTTTTTGCCGCCAAGGGCATCATCGTTTATCGCTTTGAAGCCAACATGTTCTACGCCAATGCCGGGCGTCTGATGGATGAGGTCATTGCACTGGTTGAAAGCAGTTCGAAGGAATTACGCTACTTGCTGCTCGATGCCAGCCCGGTCAACGACATCGACTACACCGCTGCCAAATCGCTGCTTCAGCTGCACAGCGAGCTGCAGTTGCGCGGTGTAGGACTGGCTTGCGTGGCGCAATCTGCCGGTGTTCTGGATGAAATCAGACGCTATACCCGCGACATCAGGCCGGCCGACGGACGCGAGCTGCTGTTTACCTCGCTGGACGCCGCGCTGAAGTCGTTGGCGAGCCAGGCCGGGGGTGCAACAAAATGAATCGTCAGGCATGCAGCGTGGCCTTGCCGGAGCAACGCGAAGTCAGCCACCCTGAAGCACAGCACAGAGCGGAGCGCCGATGCACCGTTCTGGTACTAGCGGAATGACGATTGCGCCAGCAGTCGCCATGACCGCCATTTAACCCGGGAAAATACTGCTTCAAGCTGAGCTGTGACTCCCAGCCTTCAAGCCCTGCGCGATGATTTACTGGGACTTGGCAAAGGCCAAAAACATAGGCTATTGTTGGACTACTGTGTTTGCATGGGTCGCAGCTTAATCGTGACCTGGTGCAGTAGATCTTCCGGATCCGCTACATCCCGCTCGAGTCTGTAAATCTTTGCAACCAGTTCCAGTCCTCTTTTCGCCCAGAGAACAAGAGGCTGTCCTCAACTCAAGTTTCAAGGATTTAAGACATGTCGACTCGTCAAAACGGTACCGTGAAGTGGTTCAACGATGAAAAAGGTTTTGGTTTCATTACCCCGGAAAGCGGTCCGGATCTGTTTGTGCATTTTCGCGCCATTGAAGGTGACGGCTTCAAGAGCCTGAAAGAAGGCCAGAAAGTCAGCTTCATTGCAGTGCAAGGTCAAAAAGGCATGCAGGCTGACCAGGTTCAAGTCCAGTCCTGATCCGCAGCTGACCACGAAGCCCCTGCTCTCAACCTCAGGGGCTTTTTTGTGCCCGATGATTTATTGCCCGTACAATCTGCCGATTGTTTCCCTATAGAGCCGACCATGCCCAAACACATGCTGCGCCCACAAGGTGAGTTTCCCGTTGCAGGACTGGGACGGCGCCTGGCCGCCATTTTCTATGACGGCCTGCTGTGCCTGGCCATCGCCATGGTGGTAACCCTGGCCTATCAGCAAGGCCTGTTACGTGCCATCTACGGCAATGACCAGCTCAAGGCCCTGGCGGATGCCGGCGCTCTGGATGCCGACCCGCTGCTGGCCAGCCTGGTATTCCTCAGCCTGTTCGCCTTCTTTGCCAAATTCTGGACGCTCAACGGCCAGACCCTGGGCATGCAGGTATGGCGCCTTCGCGTGCAGAACAAGGACGGCAGCGCCATCAGCCTGTGGCAGGCCTTGCTGCGTTTCATTATCGCGCTGGCGTCCTGGCTCTGTCTGGGACTGGGCTTCTGGTGGGTTCTCTGGGACAAGCAGAAAAGCAGCTGGCATGATCACTATTCGGAAAGCGTTATCGTCTGCCTGCCGAAGAAGTAAACGCCTTAAGCCTTCATTCCGACTCGGCGTTGTGCTCACTTAACCGTACAGGACTCCAGCCCATGTTCCGGACGGACAATCAGGATGATCAAGACGATCTCGGCGGCATCTTCCGGCTGGGCCTGCTGGCCACCGCAGCGGCCGTGGCGATCGGTCTGGTCGGCGGGCTGTTTCGTCTGAGTCTGGAGCACAGCATCGTCTGGCTTCAGAGCATCTACCTGAGTCTGCGCGGCATGCAGCCGCTGATCGGCTTCAGCCTCATGTGCCTGCTGGTAACCGCCATGACCTTGTGCGCCATCTATCTGGTACGCCGCTTTGCGCCGAATGCAGCGGGCAGCGGTGTACCCAGGGTTGAAGCGGTCTGGCGCCGGGAAATGCCCAGCGAAAGCAACTGGATGTTCCTGCCGGTCAAGTTCTGCAGTGGCATTCTGGCACTCTCGTCAGGTTACGCCCTTGGCCGCGAGGGGCCGATCGTGCAGATGGGCGCCTATATTGGTGGTGTATTTGGCAAGCTCAGCAAATCGGCTGCGGACCAGCGCACACTGATTGCCGGACTCGCCGGTGCCGGCCTGGCAGTCGCTTTCAGCGCCCCGCTGGGTGGCATGCTGTTTGCTCTCGAAGAACTGACCCGCCGCGCCCACCCCCGGCTGGTAATAGTCAGCATGGTGGCCTGTACGACTGCCGTCCCGGTAGCGCAGCTGCTGGTCGGTACCGGTGAAATTTTTCCTGTACCGCATCTGGAACAGCCCGGCATCGCCGGCCTGTTGTTACTGGCGTGTCTTGGGGTGGCATCCGGCTTCGCCGGCGTGCTGTACAACACCGTCATTTTGCGGGCGCTGGATATCTTTAACCGCCCCGCAGCAGTGCCGCTCTGGTTGCGCGGCACTCTGGCTGCCGTCGGGCTTTCCATCCTGCTTTGGCAGACACCTTTCTTTACTGGCGGTGGCGAAGCACTGGTCAGGGAACTGCTGAGCGGCCAGCAGCTGTTCGCCGGCCTGGCTGCCCTGTGGCTGGCGCGCTTCGCCCTCGGACCGCTGTCCTATTCGCTGGGGATGTCCGGCGGGCTGTTTGCACCCATGCTGGCCGTGGGCGCTATCCAGGGCATCGGGTTTGGCATGCTGGTGGATGCCTACTGGCCGGCCGTCGCCCTGGAAATTCCGCTCTGTGCCGTGGTCGGCATGGCCGCCATGTTCTCGGGCTCGGTACGGGCGCCACTGACCGGTATCGTGTTGATCATTGAAATGACCGGTCTGGGCAATCAGGCCGTCAGCCTGATGGCGGCATGCATCCCCGCTGCGATAATTCCATTCTGGTTGCAGCAGGCAGGCATCTACGACGACCTGCGCGAACGCCTGCTCCGCGCGCAGCACTAGCTAGCCGTCCTAACCGGCGCGGCGCAACATCCAGAAGCCGATCAGCGCGCAAACTCCGG
This sequence comes from Pseudomonas pohangensis, assembly GCF_900105995.1. Taxonomy (NCBI): domain Bacteria; kingdom Pseudomonadati; phylum Pseudomonadota; class Gammaproteobacteria; order Pseudomonadales; family Pseudomonadaceae; genus Pseudomonas; species Pseudomonas pohangensis. Next base: position 2,551,881 of record NZ_LT629785.1, read on the forward strand.
TCGGTATCAGCACCGCGAGCAACGGCGAAAATCCGAAAACCAGGCTGGATGGACCCAGCAGGTCCTGGGCTATCTGAAAGACGAAGCCGACCACTACACCGGTAAATATGCGCAGACCGAGGGTAACCGAACGCAGCGGGCCGAAAATGAACGAGATGGCCAGCAGCACCAGGGCCATGGTGACTACCGGCTTCAGTACCTTGGTCCAGAACGCCAGCCAATAGGGGCCATTATTCAGGCCCTGGGCCGACAGGTAGTGGATGTAGTCCCACAAGCCGGTGATAGACAGGGTCTGCGGATCCAGTACCGCCGTACTCAACAGCTTCTGGCTCAGCTGGATGTTCCAGGGCGCAGTGGCCTGGGTGGTGACCTCGGTTCGATCTTCCTTGAACTCGGTGGTGCGCACACCCTGCAGCTGCCACTTGTCATCGGCAAAGATTGCCCGCTTGGCAAAGCTGGAAAACAGCAAGCGGTGATCAGGGCCGAAACTATAACGGGTTACACCCAGCAGATTGCCGTCCGGCTGCACCGCATTGATATGCAGAAACTCATCACCTTCACGGTGCCAGAGCCCACGCTTGGCGCTCTGTGCATCACCGCCACCCTGCGCCATGGCCCGATTGGATTGCGCCATGGCTTCGGTCACCGGCGCCACATATTCGCTGATCAGCAGACCGGCGACCATCAGCACCAGCATCGGCTTCATCACTGCCCAGACGATCCGGCCAACGGAAACTCCCGCTGCGCGCATGATGGTCAGCTCGCTGTTGCTCGCCAGGGCACCCAGCCCTGCCAGGCAACCGATCAGTGCGGACATTGGCAACATCTCGAAGAGCGATTGCGGCGCAGTCAGCAATACATAGCTGAAGGCGTCCATCAGCCCGTAGTTGGCATCAACATCATTGAGCTCATCTACAAAGTTGAACAACAGCGCCAGGCCAAGAATCACCATCAGTACAGCCAGGATTGCCCAGAACACACTGGCGCCTATGTAGCGGTCGAGCTTAACCATGGGCCACCTCCTGAACGCTACGCCGTGCCTTCCAGCTCAGCTGCAAGGGTTCCCAATACAGCATCAACAGGCCGACCAGCAGGAACAGGACATGCACCGTCCAGAAACCGATTCCGGCTGGCAGCTGGCCCTTGAGCAAGGCACCGCGCACCGCAATCAGTAGCGCCAGATAAGCCATATACAGGAGGATTGCCGGCAGCAATTTGAGAAAGCGCCCCTGCCGGGGATTGACCCGCGACAGGGGCACCGCCAGCAGGGTAATCACGAATACCAGAATCGGCAGCGAGAGCCGCCACTGCAGCTCGATCTTGAGCCGCGGCTTATCGCTGTCAATCAATGCACGGGTCGATAGCGCTTCGCGGTCGGTGACGTCCGCATTGACTTCCGCCTTGGGCATCAGCACGCCGTGTGCATCATATTTGGTCACCCGGTATTCGGCGCCACCCGGAGTTCCGTCGTAACGGTAACCATCTTCCAGAATCAGGTAGCGACTGCCATCCGGATGAATTTCCTGGCGCCCGGAGTTTGCTACCAGCACGGTAATGCCACGCTCTTTGGTGCCGTCCTCGGAACGCCTTTTTTCAGAAATGAACACTCCGCCCAGCTCGGTGCGATCCTTGGTCAGGCTTTCCACGTAGGTAACCCGGTCGGAATTGCGCATCTTCTGGAAGCGTCCGGCCTCGAGCGTATCGAACTCGGTAAGGCTGTCCTGATCGTTGAGAATCCGGTCTGCCTGCTCGGCACCCTTGGGCGTCAGGCCCAGGGACAGCCAGGCCACCAGCAATGCAACCAGCAGCGCCGGCGCAAGACTGTAGAGCATCAGGCGCTGCTGGCTCATGCCGGTGGCTGTCAGCACGGTCATCTCGCTATCCATGTACAAGCGGCCATAGGCCAGCAGGATGCCGAGAAACAGGCCCAGCGGCAGGATCATCTGCAGGAAGCCGGGAATCTTGAAGGCCATGATCCACAACAGGACCGACGGATCAATGATGCCGCGGGTCGCCTGTGCCAGATAACGGATAAAACGACCGCTCATGATGATCACCAGCAGGGTGGCGCTGACGGCGCTCATGGTGATCAGAACTTCGCGGGCAAGGTAACGGAATACGATCAAACCAGACACTCCAGGGTTGTCAGGCTCAGCCAGCAACGCTCACACTAGGGCATTGCTACTGGCCCGCCATTGGCGCGGACCGCTGAAATCAGCCGACATTATCCTGCAATCAACCGTCTTTGTCTTGGGGAGCGCTCAGCATGGAATTTTTCGTCAAAACCAGTCGTCCGGAAAGCATCAAGACAGCCACTCTGGTGCTGCCGGTCGGCGAAGCCGGCAAACTGGGGCCACTGGCACTGGCGGTGGATCAAGCGGCAGCGGGTGCCCTCAGCCAGCTGCTCAAACGCGGCGATATCAGCGGCAAGCCAGGCCAGACCCTGTTGCTCCACGACATTCCCAACCTCAAGGCAACCCGGGTATTGCTGGTCGGCAGCGGCAAAGAGGCACTGTCCGATCGCCAGTTGCGCAAGCTGATAACTGCCGTGCACGGCGTTCTCAAAGGGCTCGGCGGCAGCGATGCCGTGCTGGCATTGGGCGATATCGCAGTCAGGGATCGCGATACCTATGGCACCACACGCCTGCTGGTGGAGACTCTGGCCGATGGCGCGTACCAGTTCGAACAATTCAAGAGCGAGAAATCCAGACCACGCGCCCTGAAGAAAATCACCCTGCTCACCGACAAGGCCGGGCTGGCTGACACCGAGCGTGGCTGCCGGCATGCCCGGGCGATCGCCAGCGGCATGGCTTTCACCCGTGACCTGGGCAATCTGCCGCCCAATCTCTGCCACCCCAGTTACCTGGCAGATCAGGCCAGGAACCTGTGCAAGACCTACAAGAACCTGAAAGCCGACATTCTCGACGAAAAGAAACTCAAGGCCCTCGGTGCCGGTGCTTTCCTTGCAGTAGCCCAGGGTAGCGACCAGCCGCCACGGATGATCGTGCTGGATTATCAGGGCGGCAAAAAGAACGAAAAACCCTACGTGCTGGTCGGCAAGGGCATCACCTTCGACACCGGCGGCATCAGCCTAAAGCCCGGTCTGGGCATGGACGAGATGAAATACGACATGTGCGGTGCCGCCAGCGTATTCGGCACCCTGCGCGCAGTGCTGGAACTGCAACTGCCGATCAATCTGGTGTGTTTGCTGGCTTGCGCCGAGAACATGCCCAGCGGTGGTGCCACCCGCCCCGGCGATATTGTTACCAGCATGAGCGGACAGACCGTGGAAATCCTCAATACCGACGCCGAAGGCCGTCTGGTGCTGTGTGACGCCCTGACCTACGCCGAACGTTTCAAGCCAAAGGCGGTGATCGACATCGCCACTCTGACCGGTGCCTGCATCGTCGCGCTGGGCAGCAATGCCTCGGGGCTGATGGGCAATAACGAAGAGCTGGTGCAACAGTTGCTCAAGGCTGGCAAGGACGCCGATGACCGCGCCTGGGAGCTGCCCCTGTTCGACGAGTATCAGGAGCAACTCGACAGCCCGTTCGCCGATATCGCCAATATCGGCGGCCCGAAGGCCGGCAGCATCACCGCCGGCTGCTTCCTCTCGCGCTTTGCCAAGAACTACCACTGGGCGCATCTGGACATCGCCGGCACGGCCTGGATCAGCGGCGGCAAGGACAAGGGCGCCACCGGCAAGCCGGTCCCCCTGCTCACCCAGTACCTGCTGGATCGGGCCTGACCCGGGCACCGCAATCCACTTGCAACACTCAGACTGACAGACACCCATGCCCCGTATCGAGTTCTATATCCTGCCCGGCGACAAACCAGACGAACGCCTGCTGGCGGCCTGCAAGCTGGCCCTGAAAGGCTGGCGCCACGGACTGCCGGTATTCCTGCGCTGCGCTGATGCGCAGCAATGCCAGGCGCTGGATGAACTACTCTGGAACTTCAGGACCGACACTTTTCTGCCGCACAACCTGCAAAGCGAAGACCCGCTGGCACCCGTGGTAATCGGCATGAACGAAGAACCGGCACAGGCAAACGGGCTTTTGATCAATCTGGCTGGCGACATTTCGGCACATCTGCCACAGTTTCAACGGATTATCGAAATCATCGACCAGCAGCCGGATCGTCTGGCTGGCGGCCGCGAAAATTTTCGCAGTTATCGTCAACGCGGATTTGATCCGCGCCGTGTAGAGCTCTAAGCGCACATCATGGACAGCAATAACCCGAAAGAAAAACCGGCACAACTGCTCAGCGATCTCGAGTCGATTCGCCAGCTGCTCGAGCCTGCCATGGCCGAACCGCCACTGCTGACAGACTCGATTGACCCGCGCAACATTCCGTTGCTGTCCGACATAGTGCCGCCGGCCTTTAGCGAAAGGCCGTTACAGCCGATTCCGCCGCAACCTGCTGCGCCGCCCCGGCACGCGCCTGCGGCACGTCCGCCAAGCCTTGAGCTGAACCGTCTGGAAGGCGAACTGCGCATCGCCGCAGAACTGATACTGCAGGACGTGATCGATGATTTCGTGCCGCAGATCGAAGCCGAATTGCGCCGCCGCCTGGAAGAACACTTACCCGGCATTCTCTCTACGCGAAAACAAACATGACGCTTAAAATCGCTGAGCGCTGGTTTGAAACCCGCACCATCGATTCTGGCATCACCCTGCTGTGGGAACCCCACGTCATCGAGTTGATGCGCTGCAACATCTGGCATATCCGTGGCCGTACCCACGACTTGTTTATCGACACCGGCATGGGCATAGCCAGTTTGCGCGAAGCCACTCGTCATTTGCTCGACAAGCCGGTAGTAGCCTTGGCGACCCATACCCACGGCGATCATATCGGCAGCCATCACGAGTTCGACGATTGCTGGGTGCACCACGCCGAAAGCCACTGCCTGCAATGCGCCCAGCACACCAGCCTGCTGGCTGAAGACTACTTCGGCGAACACGACATGGCCTTATTACGCGCAAGCGGCTATCAGGTCGAGCCGGGGCCCATGCTCAGCGCCCTGCCCCATGCTGACTTCGACCTGACCCGGTTTCATCTACCGGCAGCCAAGGTTACGCGCACCCTGGCGGCAGGCGATGTGGTTGATCTGGGCAATCGCGTATTCGAGGTGCTTCATTTACCCGGCCATTCGCCGGGCAGCATAGGGCTGTGGGAAGCCAGCAGCGGCACGCTGTTTTCCGGTGACGCCCTATACGACGGGCCGCTACTCGACCAGTTCGATGACGCCAATATCGCCGACTACATCAACACCATGCTGCGCCTGCGTGAGCTGCCGGTGAATGTGGTGCATGGTGGCCATGACCGCAGCTTTGGCCGTGAGCGCATGCGCGAACTGATTGACGCCTATTTGCGCAGCAAAGGCGCCCTTTAACGATTAGCGTCTGCCTGATCGCCCGCCCGGTCTATGGCCACACGCCCTTTCCCGCTATACTTCCCGGCTTTTTCGTCTAGCCGTCATAAGGGTCCCGCCGCGCATGGACAAGACCTACCAGCCGCACGCCATTGAAACTTCCTGGTATCAGACCTGGGAGGCCAACAACTACTTCGCCCCGCAGGGCAGTGGTGAGCCCTACACCATCATGATCCCGCCGCCGAACGTCACCGGCAGCCTGCACATGGGCCACGGTTTCAACAACGCGATCATGGATGCGCTGATCCGCTTCCGCCGCATGCAGGGGCGCAACACCCTGTGGCAGCCGGGTACCGACCATGCCGGCATCGCCACGCAGATGCTGGTCGAGCGGCAAATCGGTGCCGACGGCCTGTCGCGCCACGATCTGGGCCGCGAGAAGTTCCTCGAGAAAGTCTGGGAGTGGAAGGCGCAGTCCGGCGGCAATATCAGCCGGCAGATCCGCCGCCTGGGCAGCTCGGTAGACTGGTCGCGCGAGCGCTTTACCATGGACGACGGCTTGTCCGAGTCGGTGAAAGAAGCCTTTGTGCGCCTGCACGAAGACGGCCTGATCTACCGCGGCAAGCGCCTGGTCAACTGGGACACCAAGTTGCACACGGCAATTTCCGATCTGGAAGTGGAAAACCACGACGAGAAAGGCAGCCTGTGGAACCTGCGTTACCCGCTGGCCGATGGCGCCAAAACTGCCGAAGGTCTGGACCATCTGATCGTCGCCACCACCCGCCCGGAAACCATGCTCGGTGACAGCGCCGTGGCCGTTAACCCCAACGATGAGCGCTACCAGGCGCTGATCGGCAAGTTCGTCGAACTGCCACTGGTCGGCCGGCGCATTCCGATCATTGCCGATGACTATTGCGACCCTGAATTCGGCACCGGCTGCGTGAAAATCACCCCGGCCCACGACTTCAATGACTATGAAGTGGGCAAGCGCCACCACCTGCCGCTGATCAATATTCTCGATAAAGACGCCGCGATCCTGGCCCGCGCCCAGGTATTCAAACTCGACGGCAGCGTCGATGAGCAATTCGATGGCAGTTTGCCGGCCGAGTTCGCCGGGCTGGACCGCTTCGAGGCGCGCAAGCAGATCGTTGCCGCCTTCGATGCCCTGGGCCTGCTGGTCAGCATTGACGATCACGCGCTGAAAGTACCCAAAGGCGACCGTTCCGGCACCATCATCGAGCCGTGGCTGACCGACCAGTGGTATGTCAGTACCAAACCACTGGCGGAAAAAGCCATCGCTGCCGTGGAAGACGGCAGCATCCAGTTTGTGCCCAGGCAGTACGAGAACATGTACTTCAGCTGGATGCGTGACATCCAGGACTGGTGCATCAGTCGCCAGCTGTGGTGGGGCCACCGCATTCCGGCCTGGTACGACGAAGCCGGCAACGTCTATGTCGGCCGCGACGAAGCCGAAGTGCGCGCCAAGCACAACCTGGGCGCTGCCGCGCTGCGCCAGGACGACGACGTGCTCGACACCTGGTTCAGCTCCGGTCTGTGGACCTTCTCCACCCTCGGCTGGCCCGAGCAGACCGACTTCCTGAAAACCTTCCACCCCACCGACGTACTGGTCACCGGCTTTGACATCATCTTCTTCTGGGTCGCGCGAATGATCATGATGAGCCTGCACCTCACCGGGCAGGTACCGTTCAAGACCGTGTATGTGCACGGGCTGGTGCGCGACGGTCAGGGGCAGAAGATGTCCAAGTCCAAGGGCAACGTGCTCGATCCGCTGGACATCGTCGACGGTATCGAGCTCGACGCGTTGCTGGAGAAACGTACCGGCGGCCTGATGCAGCCGAAGATGGCCGAGAAGATCGCCAGGCAGACCAGAGCCGAATTCCCCGAAGGCATTGCCAGCTACGGCACCGACGCGCTGCGCTTTACCTTCCTTTCGCTGGCCTCCACCGGCCGCGACATCAAGTTCGACATGGGCCGGGTCGAGGGCTACCGCAACTTCTGCAACAAGTTGTGGAACGCCGCCAACTTCGTGATCGAAAACACCGATGACCAGGACACGGGCGTTAACGGCGAGGCGGTTGAGCTGTCCCCGGTAGATCGCTGGATCATCTCGGCGCTACAGCGCTGCGAGCTGGAAGTTACCCGCCAGCTCGACGCCTTCCGCTTCGATCTGGCGGCACAAGCGCTCTACGAATTCGTCTGGGACGAGTACTGCGCCTGGTATCTGGAACTGGTCAAGCCGGTGTTGTGGGGAGTTGGTTCTGCGGATGACACCACAACCGATCTCTACTCGCTGGAACGCCAGCGTGGCACCCGCCGTACGCTGATCCGCGTTCTGGAAGTGATACTGCGCCTGGCCCATCCGTTCATGCCGTTTATCACCGAAGAAATCTGGCAGCGGATCAAGGCCCAGGCCGGTTCCAGCGGCGAGACCATCATGCTGCAGGCCTGGCCGGTGGCCAATGAAAGCCGCATCGATGCCGCCGCCGAGGCCGATATCGAATGGGTCAAAGCCTTGATGCTCGGCCTGCGGCAGATCCGTGGCGAGATGAAAATCTCCATGGCCAAACGTATCGACATCATCCTGAAAAACGCCAGCACCGAAGACCAGCGCCGCCTGGCCGATAACGCGCCGCTGCTGAACAAGCTGGCCAAGCTGGAGTCGGTGACGGTAATCGCCGCCGATGCCGAGGCGCCGATGTCGGCCACCGCACTGGTCGGCGAGATGCAGGTGCTGGTGCCGATGGCCGGGCTGATCGACAAGGACGCCGAACTGGCGCGTCTGGACAAGGAAATCCAGCGCCTGGCTGGCGAGGTCCAGCGCGTCGGTGGCAAGCTGGCCAACCAGGGCTTTGTCGCCAAAGCGCCGGCCGAAGTACTGGAAAAAGAGCGCGCCAAACTGGCCGAAGCGCAGCAGGCCCTGGACAAGCTGGCCGAGCAGCGCGAGAAGATCGCCAACCTCTAGGCATTAAAGCCCCGCGAAGACAATATCGCGGGGCTTTTCTTGTTTAATGTCAAAGCCATGGGCTGAACTACCCTGTACCGTGGCGCGCAGATTTCAGCGCACGGCGCCAGCCAGGCATACGTCAATCTCAAGATCAGAAACAACCGGCAAGGAACGACATCATGTATGCACTCATGGCAGTGATCTTCATCCTCGGATACCTGTGTATCGCCTTCGAGCACCCGCTGAAAATCGACAAGGCGGCCTCGGCAATCCTGACTGCCGTGATCTGCTGGACAGTGCTGGTCATGGGCGCCGACAGCATCCTGCCAGTCATTACCGGCGAAGGTGAACACGGACCTGCCAGCGAGCTGCGCCACCACCTGGGGGAAATCTCGGAAATCCTGTTTTTCCTGATGGGCGCCATGACCATTGTCGAGCTGATCGATGCCCATGAAGGTTTCAAGGTCATCACCAACCGCATCCATACCAGCAAGCGGGTCAAACTGTTGTGGATGATCGGCTTTATCACCTTCTTCCTCTCGGCGGCGCTGGACAACCTGACCACCACCATCGTCATGGTTTCCCTGCTGCGCAAGCTGATCAAGGAGCGCCACGAGCGCTGGTTCTACGCCGGTATCGTGGTGATAGCGGCCAACGCCGGTGGTGCCTGGTCACCGATTGGTGACGTCACCACCACCATGCTGTGGATCGGCAACCAGATCACCGCCAGTGGCATTGTGATGAATCTGTTCATCCCCAGCCTGGTGTGCCTGCTGGTGCCGCTGATCGCTCTCAGCTTCATCATGAAAGGGGATTTCGAACGCCCTGATAGCCCTGCTCCCGAAGATGAACAAGGCGAGCCCACCAGCGCCTTCGAAAGCGGTCTGGTATTCGCGCTGGGCATCGGCGCCCTGCTGTTTGTACCGGTGTTCAAGACCGTCACCCACCTGCCACCCTATATGGGCATCCTGTTCGGGCTCGGCGTGCTGTGGGTGGTTACGGAAGTCATGCACCGTGGCAAGAATGCCGAGGACAAGCACCCGCTGTCCGTGGTGGGCGTGCTGCGCAAGATCGACACCACCAGTATCCTGTTCTTCCTTGGCATCCTGCTTGCCGTTTCCAGCCTGGCCACTGCCGGCCATCTGACCCAGGTAGCCACCGCGCTGAAGGAAAGCCTGGGCAACGTCTACGCGATCAACGTTGCCATCGGCCTGTTGTCATCGGTGGTCGACAACGTGCCGCTGGTCGCCGGTGCCATGCAGATGTATCCACTGGTGGAGCCCGGCACACTGGCCAGCGCGGCCAATGATGGCTGGCTGGCCAATTTCGTCGTCAATGGCACCTTCTGGGAACTGCTGGCTTACTGCGCCGGGACTGGCGGCAGTTGCCTGATCATCGGTTCGGCTGCCGGTGTTGCCGCCATGGGCATGGAAAAAATCGATTTCATCTGGTACGTCAAACGCATCAGCCTGCTGGCCCTGATGGGCTACCTGGCCGGCGCAGCCACCTATATCGGCCTGGCTCAACTGGCCTGAGCCAGACCCCTTAGAAAGCCCGGGCAGCCGGGCTTTTTCATTTACGGGAGGCATCAATGGAAGTCAGCAAAACGCGCAGCAGCTTTTACCGCAGACTCTACGTAGCCTGGCTGATAGACAGCGGCGCGGCACGCAGCGTGCCCGAGCTCGAAGTGGCTACCGGCATGCCCCGGCGGACGGCCCAGGACACCCTGTCCGCATTGGCCGAGCTGGATATCGACTGTGTTTTTGCCCAACAACCCGGCCAGCGCAACAACAGCGGGCACTACCTGATCCGCGACTGGGGCGCGATCAATCCGCAATGGGTAAAGAACAACCTGCCACGCCTGCGCGCAGCCCTCGGCTACCCTGAACTTCCTGACGGACACTAGGCGCTGCCCAGCGCCCCCTTAACCGCTAGTTAATGCCTAGCTGACCCATTCCCGGCCTGACTTGCCTCCAGCCGCTTCTCCCGCAGCGCCGCATTGAACTCGTCCGGAATATCCAGCAGGTCGGCATCGGCCAGATCCAGCGGTTTCGGCTGCGGTTCGAAGCGCGCACCAAGTACCAGCATGCAGGGCGTAACCAGCAAGGTCAGAACGGTGGCAAAGGTCAGACCGCCGGCAATCGCGCTGGACATCTGCGTCCACCATTGCGTCGAAGGCGCACCCAGCCCCAGGGAAGCATCTATCAGGTTGACGTTGACCCCGAGCACCATGGGCATCAGCCCGAGCACCGTGGTGATCGCGGTGAGCAGCACCGGACGCAGGCGCAGGCAGCCCGACTCCAGTGCCGCCTGGGCCGAATTCAAACCCTGTTGCCGCAGGTGGTTATAGGTGTCGATCAGGATGATGTTGTTATTCACCACGATACCTGCCAGCGCAATAACGCCCATGCCGACCATGACGATGCCGAATGACTGACTGTTAACCAGCAGCCCCAGCAACACCCCGGCCGTGGACAGCACGATGGCCGAGAGCACCAGCAAGGTCTGGTAGATGCTGTTGAACTGGATTACCAGAATCATCGCCATGCCGAAAATTGCCACGCCGAAGGCCGTCATCAGGAAGTTGGCTGCCTGTTGCTGATCTTCCTCCTCGCCGCCAAGCGTCAGAACAATGCCCTCGGGTGGCTGGCCGATGGCCTGTTTCAGTGCTTCCAGGCGTTCGTCCAGACGATGCCCATCGGCAATATCGGCCTGTACGGTGATCGTGCGCTGGCCATCGGTACGGCGCAGCGTACCGACCTTGGGGGCAGGCTCAAGGCTGACGAAATTGGACATTGGCACCTGGCCCTGCGCCGAGCGCAGCGTCAGCCTGCCGAACTGGTCCAGCGAGCGCCAGTTGTCCGGCAGGCGCACACGGATATCCACTTCATCAGTGGCGTCTTCCGGGCGATAGGTCGACAGCTTGAGGCCGTTGGTGACCATCTGCACGGCATTGCCGACACTCAGCACATTGGCACCAAAGCGCGCGGCTGATTCGCGGTCAACCTTCATCCGCCACTCCACGCCAGGCAAGGCGCGGTCATCCTCGATGTCCTTGAAGCCGCCGAGCTCCTCCATGGTGCCGCGCAGGCCCTCGACCCATTGCTCGGCCTGCTTCGGATCGAGGGAACTGACCTTCAGATTGAACGCCTTGCCCTCTCCCGGCCCGGGCTCCTCCTGGCGGAACTCAAGGCGCACGCCTTGCAGACCTTCAGTGCGCTGCAGCAATTCCGGCAGGATCAGCGACCACGGCCGGCGATCCTGCCAATCGACAAAGGTGAACTGCAGAACACCGATGACATCTTCGCCCATACGGCCATCCGGAAAGGCCATTGAACGGGCATAGATTCCGGTGAACTCCGGCATGCCGAGCAGACGTTTTTCCACCGATTGAACCAGCGCGTCCTTTTCGTAGACCGACAGGTCGCCGCGGGCATGCACCAGCACCTTGGCATTCTGCGGCTCGACCTTGGGAAAGAACTCCACCCCGTGATTGAAGCGGTCGTACGCCAGATAAATCACCCCGATCACGCCAAGCATGCCGATCAGCGTCAGGCCCGGACGCACCAGCAGGCGATTCAACAGCCGCCGGAACGCCAGACCACCAGCAGTAGTCTTGCCACTTGGCGCTTGTGTCTTGCCACCCGTAACGGCACCGAGCACCGGCATAAATACCAGCGCCATCGCCAGTGATGCGAGCAGGCAGAGCAGTACCGTCACCGGGATATAGAACATGAACTCGCCGACGATGCCGGGCCAGAACAGCAGCGGCAGGAATACCATCAGCGTGGTCGCCGTCGATGAAACCACCGGCCAGGCCATACGTCTGGCCGCATGCGCCCAGGCATCACGAGGCGTCTTGCCCTGACTCAGATAGCGATCAGCCAGTTCGGAAACCACAATGGCGCCATCGACCAGCATGCCGGACACCAGAATCAGGCTGAACAGCACCACCATATTCATGGTGTAGCCGAGCACCCAGTACAACAGGATGGCGGTGAAGAACGAACCGGGAATACTCAGACCGACCAGCAACGCCGGGCGCAGCCCCATGGTGGCGATAATCAGGATAAATACCAGCACGATGGCGGTGAGGACGTTGTTCATCAGATCGGAAAGCATTTCCTTGATCTGTTTGGAATCGTCCATCACGTAGCTGACCTGCATCCCCTCGGGCAGCAGCGGCTTGGCCTGCTCCAGCAGCGCCTTGATCTTGTCGATGGTTTCGATGATGTTTGCGCCACTGCGCTTGGAAACTTCCAGCACCACCGCCGGCTGACCGTTGAGGCGGGCAAAGCCGACCGGATCCTTGAAGGTGCGGCGAATGGTGGCAACGTCGGCAAAGGTCACCACGCTGTTGCCGACAACCTTGATCGGCAGCGACATCACATCCTCGATGTTCTCGATCACGCCCGGCACCTTGATGCTCATGCGTCCGGCACCGGTATCCAGACTGCCGGCGGCGACCAGCCGGTTATTGCTGCTGACCAGACTGAACAGTTCGGCGTAATCGATGCCGTAGCTGTCGAGCACCTGCGGGTCGACGAGGATCTCCAGCAGGTCCTCGCGGTCGCCGCCAATAGTCACTTCCAGAACTTCGCCAATCCCTTCGATACTGTCTTTCAGGCGTCTGGCGGTATACACCAGTGCCTGTTCGCTGACGGGGCCGGACAGACCGATCGCCAACACCGGGAACAACGCAACATTGATCTCCTGGACTTCCGGCTCTTCGGCTTCTTCCGGCAGTTTGCTGCGCGCGCTATCGACTTTCTCACGCACATCCGCCAGCGCCTGTTTGGCATCAAAGCCGGCATCGAACTCCAGCGTCACCGTAGCGCGACCTTCGCTGGCGGTGGAGGTCATTTCCTTGACCCCGGCCAGACTGCGCAGCTCCTGTTCTACCGGGCGCACCAGCAGGCGCTCGGCATCTTCCGGACTGATGCCCTCCAGTTGCAGGCTGACATTCATGTAAGGAATGTTCACATCCGGATCGGATTCCTTGGGAATCGCCACAAAGGCCGAGACCCCGCCAATCAGCAAAAACAGCAGGAACAGCAAGGTCGCGCTGCTGCGATCCAGAGCTGCGGTGATCAGTGCCTTCATTTCAGCGGGCCTCGCCGGCTTCGACAGCCAGCACCTTCTCGCCCGGCTCGACAAAGCCCTGACCGAGGGTGATCAGTGCCACCTTGTCCGGCAAGCCGCTGACCCAGGCCTGTTCACTGCTCACACTGAGCAACTGCACCGGGGTAAAGACCACCTGCTGTTGGGCATTGACCCACTTCACGCCCATACGTCCGGCCTTGTCCAGACTGATCAGCGCCGGTGACAAGGCGTGACCCATGACTGCGCCGGTATCGATACGCAGCGTGGCGCTGGCGCCAGCCAGGCGCAGTTGCTGCGGATTATCGACGCTGACCTCGACCCGGAAGCTGCGCGAGCCGGGTTCGGCAGCGGCAGCAATGAAGTGCACCTTGCCCTGCAATTGCGCCCCATCGAGCAACTCCACACGCACCGGCTGGCCCAGTTGCAACTTGGCCACTTCCTGCTGCGGCACCTGCGCACTGACTTTCAGCCGCGCGATATCCACCAGCGTCAACAACGGCTGGCCGGGCTGTACATAGTCACCCAGCTCCACCTGGCGCCCGTCGAGAACGCCGGCAAAGGGTGCGCGTATTTGTGTGTTGGCCATGGCCAGCTGCGCAGCGGACAACCTGACACGGGCGTTGGCCAGCTCGGTCTCGACCTTGAGCAGATCGTTGGCGGAAATCAGCTTGTCGGTACGCAAGCGTCGCGCAGCGGTCACTGCCGCTTCGCGCTGGCGCACCTCGGCCTGCTCACGCGCCAGCTGGGCCGGCCGGCTTTCCGGCGACAGGCTCAGCAACACCTGACCAGCAGCCACCGCGGCCCCCTTGTGCTGGTCCAGCCGCTCGACCGTGCCACTCACCTGCGCCCGCAGTTCAACCGTACGCCAGGCTTCCAGCTGCCCCTGCAACACCTGCTTGCTGGGCACCGGACTGGCCTGTTGCCAGCTCACAGTCACCTGCGACAGGGATTTTTCCGCAACCGGCTGTGCGGCATCAACGTCCGTGCGGCTCTCCAGCACGTCACCACCCAGCAACCAGAGCACCAGCAACACACTCAGCAGGATGGCGATCAGCCACGGGCGTTTACTCAACAGACTGAACATGCTCAGGCCTTATCAAAGTTGGGGTTTGAGGAAAACTGCAAGGCCTGGCCCTGCAGGCCGGCGATGATGAAGTCAGCAATCTGGTCGAAGTAATTCTCGACCCGGAACGGCGCCTCGCAGAAGGCAAAGCTACCAGTAGCGATGCGTGCCATGACGCCGAGGAAACTGGCCTCCAGCGCCCAGAGCAAGCTGATCAGGCGTTCTTCATCGAGCACCAGGGGGTGCAGGAAATCTTTCAGCAGGCCGATGAATACCTGCTGATACAACTCATCCAGCTCGACAAACTGCTGCTGCATTTCTGCCGTCAGGCGCTGGCGAAAATCCGGGCGGTCACAGTGCATCCACAACTGGGCCATTACCTGATCGGCCAGCAACACATCGAATGCCCGCCGGATGACCGTGCGCAGTCTTTGCGCCCGCGGTGCATTGGCCGCCTGCTGGATCAGGCTGTCGAGATTCTTCTGCGAAAACTCCACCACCAGCCGGGCATACAGCGCCTCCTTGCTCGGGAAATGCTTGTACAAGGTGCCCTTGCCGATACCGGCGTGCGCCGCAACCTCGGCAATCGTCAGACGATCCCAGGGCTGCTCATGAAACAGCCGCGAGGCGGCATCGAGGATGCTGCGCTCGCGCTGCTGAAAGGTTAGATCCTGAAAACGCATGGGAACTTCAACACAGTCGTGACCGGCGGTCATCATATGACTGATAGTCACGCCGAACAATCGGAATCTGCAGCGCGCGCGGCTCGCAAACCAGCGGCAACAGCCACGTCACTCGAGCGATCGCACAATCTTTCACTGCAACCGGCAGCCTGCTGTGGGAAAATTCAGCGCTACCCTGCGCCCGAAGCCTGAACCATGCCCTCCAAGCCACCGCCAAGCCCCGCACCCGCCCGCGCCGACCAACCTCTTCTGCACCCGCGCAACCGCCATCAGGGCCGCTACGATTTTGCGCAACTGATCGCCGTCTGCCCGCAGCTGGCTGACTTCATGATTAACAACCCCCATGGCAAACCGAGTATCGACTTCGCCAACCCGGGGGCGGTGCGCGTATTCAATCAGGCGCTGCTCAAGAGCCTGTACGGCATTGCCCATTGGCAGATTGCCGACGGCTACCTTTGCCCGCCGATTCCCGGCCGGGCAGATTACCTGCACGGGCTGGCGGATCTGCTGGCCGGCAATAATAACGGCGCCATTCCAAAGGGGCAGAATGTGCGGGTGCTGGATATCGGCGTGGGTGCCAGCTGTATCTATCCGCTGCTGGGGCATGGCGACTATGGCTGGCGCTTCCTCGGTTCGGACATTGACGCTGCCGCACTGAGCTGCGCGCAAGCCAATGTGCACGCCAATCAGCTCGATCACGCCATCGAGCTGCGTTTGCAGGCGCAACGCGGGCAGACCTTCAGCGGCCTGTTACATGCCGATGAGCGGTTCGACCTGACCCTGTGCAATCCGCCCTTCCATGCCTCGGCGGAAGAAGCGGCCAGCGGCAGCCGGCGCAAATGGAAGAACCTCGGCAAGCTTGATCCGCAGCGCAAACTGCCGGAACTGAACTTCGGCGGGCAGAACAACGAACTCTGGTGTACCGGCGGCGAAGTATCCTTTATCAAGCGCATGATCCGTGAGAGCAGGGGCTGTGCCGACCAGGTGCTGTGGTTCAGCACGCTGGTGTCGAAGGCCGGCAATCTGCCGGACATCCACAAACAGCTGAAAAAACTCGCTGCCTGCGAGGTGCGCACGGTCGAAATGGCCCAGGGTAACAAACAAAGCCGCTTTGTCGCCTGGACGTTCCGGGATGCCGCCGCGCGGCAGCAATGGCGTACAGCGCACTGGAGCAACTGCAAGCAGCCAGCGCAACAAGGCCAGTAATCCGCAGTTAAAACAGGCGCAACTGCTCATGGCTGTTGCGCAGATCAATCAGGCGCACACCCACACCCATCAGGCGTACCGGCTTGCTGCCGCGGGCGTGGGCGGCGCCTATCAGGCGACTGTAGCTGTTCAGGTCGCGGCCGGCCCCGGCCTGCTCCAGCGTGGTCTGGGTAAAGTCGTGGAACTTGAGTTTGACGAACGGCTTGTCCGCCCGATAACTGCTGTCCAGCCGGCCAAGCCGCCCTTCAAGCTCTTCAAGCAAAGCCGGCAGGCGCGCCAGACAAGCCTTCAGGTCCGGCAGATCCTCATCATAGGTATGTTCGACGCTGACCGACTGGCGCCGGCTGTGGCTTTGCACCAGGCGCTCGTCCTGACCACGCGCCAGCTGCCAGAGGCGCTCACCGAAGCTGCCGAATTCACGCAGCAGCAGCAAACGATCCCATTGCCGCACATCGTTACAGGTGCGAATGCCCATGCGTGCCAGACGCTCGGCCGTCACCTTGCCCACCCCGTGCAGCTTGCCCACCGGCAAATCAGCCACAAAGGCATCCACCTGATCCGGGGTAATCACAAACAGGCCATTGGGCTTGTTCCAGTCACTGGCAATCTTGGCGAGAAACTTGTTCGGCGCCACCCCGGCAGACACGGTGATTTTCACGTCCTGCCAGACTCGCCGCTGAATCTCGCGGGCAATCCGCGTGGCACTGCCGGCATGCTGCTGACAGTCGCTGACGTCCAGATAGGCTTCATCCAGTGACAGTGGCTCGATCTGTTCGGTGTAATCGCGAAAAATGCCATGGATGTCTCGCGACGCCTGTTTATAGGCGTCCATGCGCGGCTTGAGGATCAGCAGATCCGGGCAGAGCTTGAGCGCCTGCCGTGACGGCATGGCCGAGCGCACACCGAAAGCCCGCGCTTCGTAATTGCAGGTGGCAATCACCCCGCGACGATCAGCTGCCCCGCCCACGGCAACCGGCTGCCTGGCCAGACGCGGGTCATCACGCATCTCGATGGCAGCATAAAAACAGTCACAGTCGACATGGATGATCTTGCGCACGGCTGTCCGGGAAGGCCCCACAGGGCATGATGGCAAGGGCGAATTCTAGCACCGGCCAGTCATCGGTCGTGGCAAAGAGTGGCGGCAATACCGAAGTAAACGTTGACACTTATTCATTCTCCAGTAGAATTTGCGCCGCGGGATGGAGCAGTCTGGTAGCTCGTCGGGCTCATAACCCGAAGGTCGTAGGTTCAAATCCTGCTCCCGCAACCAGATTTGATGAAAAAGGCTACTCGAAAGAGTGGCCTTTTTTGTTGCCTGCAATTAATCCAACCCATTGAATAAAAAAGAAAAATTGACAAATCCCGGTAAGCCAGTAGAATCAACGGCGCGGGATGGAGCAGTCTGGTAGCTCGTCGGGCTCATAACCCGAAGGTCGTAGGTTCAAATCCTGCTCCCGCAACCAGACACCGCAAAAGGCCACTCAATCGAGTGGCCTTTTGCATTCCAGCGCATAGCAAATGTGCGCCGGGGGAAAATATCCGACACCAGCGCAGTACCTTCCTGAAATTTCACTGGCAAAAAGTGCTGGCCTCCCCTCGCGGCAACACCTCATGCCCGCAACTGGCCGCTATCCTGATAAGACTTCCTTAAGTTTCACCGGTTAATATTGGAGTTTCAAAACGCCAACCGGAGTCGCATTTATGTCCTGGAAGAACACCGATAAACGCTTTGGCAGCCTGTCGATCGCCCTGCACTGGCTGATGTTCCTGTTACTGGCGGGGGTTTATGCCTGCATCGAACTCAAGGGCAACTTCCCCAAGGGAAGTGACATGCGCGAACTGCTCAAGCAATGGCACTTCATGCTCGGCCTGTCGGTGTTCTTTCTGGTCTGGATACGCATTGCTGCGCGGCTGATCGCTCCTACTCCGAAAATCCAGCCTGAACCGCCAGCCCTCCAGGAGAAGATTGCCAAGCTGATGTATCTGGCTCTCTATCTGCTGATGATCGGCGCACCGCTGGCCGGCTGGCTGATTCTCAGCGCCGCGGGCAAACCGATCCCGTTCTTTGGTCTGGAGTTACCCGCGCTGATCGGCCCGGATAAAGCCCTCGCCGGCGACATCAAGGAATTGCACGAACTGGCAGGCACTATCGGCTACTGGCTGATTGGCATCCACACCGCTGCCGCGCTGTACCACCACTATGTATTGCGCGATAACGCCCTGCTGATCATGAAGCCGCAACGCGACTGACTCACCCTGACGCAGCAGCCCTGTCGCAATGACAGGGCTGCAAACTGCACACTCCGCTCTGACATCCCGCCACGATCAACAGATTCCATCACCCCGCTCTGGCCAAGGTCTGGAGCGGCCGGTAGAATTGCGCACTTTTTGATCAGCGCAATGAAAGCCATTCGCGCGTCTCCAGCCGAGGTTTGCCATGTCCACCCCCGCCACCCCGAAAGTCGGTTTTGTCAGCCTTGGTTGCCCTAGAGTTAAATAGTACATACAAATTAATTGCACTATTTTTGCACGCCATTCCGCCTAAGCAGCCAGTCCGCCCGCCCTACCTAATGTCTACTTTCTTGCCCCTGCATATCGGGCAAATTGCTGCTCCTCTGCAAGCCTGTCGCATGCAAGACAAAGTGCAGCAGCGCACACATTTTCTGAGCGTGGACAATGCAGCACACTGCGGGCATTTACCTACGCAAGACATTAGCTTGCTGCCTTTTTACTTGGCTTTGTTACAGCCATCAGCATCGCATCTAGCTCGCCAGCATTAACTGCCTGAGCAACAGTTTCGATCACAGTCGGAACGTCTTTCAGCTCGCCTACTTCGATTGCGAACTTACCCTTGGCGAGTTCAAGCGGCTTGTTTCCGTAGCGAACTTCTAGGAAGTGCTTGCTATTGCAAGCAAAGAACCAGCGCTTTAGACGCTTAGGTACGCGCACCTTTGTCTTGGTGCCTGTCTCAGCATTCTGTACCCACTTATCCTTCAAAACTTCATGGGTTTCGCCTGTCAGATCAGCCCAAGCCATCGCTCGCTGCTCTTCCAGATGAAGAAGCAATTTGCTGCGACGATTCAGCACAGGATCAACAGACCCTACGACGGGTTTTACAGTGAGATTCAAGCTGGAAAGCAAGTTAGTAGTTTTCATATGTAGCCCTCTGTGTTTTTTAAAACTTGAGCTAATTATGTAGTCAAATTTCGCAGAGGACGACCAGTAATTTTTGCATTTATAGCTTTATATTATGTATGAAGAAGAAATATAAAAGCTAAACATTTCATCTTTGAATAGTCAGGTCGTACTCTCTGCCGTCATTTCGTATGCATTGACCTAGCCCTGATTTAGATCGAGTGTTAAATGTAAAAACACATCTAATAAAAGCGCCGCCATAGCTTTTAATATTAATTAAGCCATTCCCTTGAGCAGATCTTGTCGATGAAGACATTGTTCCGTAGTTATAGTTGGTTCCGTTTGCATTTACTGTACTAGTACCATCTGAAACAGACGCAGAACCTGTACTTGTTGAGTTTACATTAACCAAAGAATAGCTACCTCCTTGGTCTTGATAAGACCAAATTCCCGTATAGGAGTCGTTTTCAATTAAAGCGTTAGCGTTTCCACTGCTGGCTCTATATGTTGCCCCTGTTGATCCTGTATAAAAATTCCCATCAGATTTGTCTATAAAAGTTAGTGTTGCATTTGACTGGCACGCACTAAGGATTGCTGTGCTTAGTAACACTAAATAGAGTTTAATTTTTTTCATTTCGGTGTCCTTAAGGTCTGTGTGTTCAGCTTGAAGTCATATTCTTCTACATTGTAGGCAGCCACACAAGCTTAGCTGGTTTGCAGGTCTGCGTTGTGTCGTAAGCAAAGGCGAAATTGCCTCGTAGCTGGAGAGCTTTTGCGGAGGCTGGTAGCGGTCGGGGAGATTCGTTATGTGCAAAATACCTGTGCACACGACACGGTCACGCCTAAAAGTAGATGCGAATCTTCATCTAGGGGTAGAGACTGGTCTAGAGTTAAAGATGCTCTTGATAGGTTCAGGAGCCATGGCTGGTCCACAACAAAAGGAGTAGGAAATGCGTAAGTTATGGGAGATTTCACAAGAAATTCAGCTGGTCTGGGGCTCTAACATTAGTAAATTTGCTCGACCGTATATTGATGCTATGTCCGAGCTTGATAGCATAACGGATCAATACAACGAACAAGATGCTCGTTCTGTGGTCAGTGATTTTCTAACTAATGCAGGGGGTTGGCGCGGAGACAGAGCACGAGAAATAAAGTCAGAGCTTAAGCAAATTCTTAAAGGTTCAGACTTGTAATTTCACAGACATTACGAAATCGCAGATACTAAGCCAGATCGCCAGCGATGCCAATATGGGTTCGTCTTGGGTACATACTGACGTTGAAATGGGGCATATAGCTTGAAAAATATATCAATGACTGAGTTTTTCATTCGTCTCGGAGCGCCACTAAAGAATGCGATGTGGTCTTGGGGGAGTGTGCGAAATAGCGATAGCACCATATTCCTGCGCGTGTGGCAAGACCGTACTAAAACAATAAACGGCAAAACTCATTACATGGTGCTTCACACAAGTAAACACGCAGACACTTCCGGCTTGGGATACTCAGAGCGAAAAGAGCATATAGACCTTATTCAAGCTGGAGCGCCATGCTTCTTAGTGATATGTATTCCTGTGGACAGAGACTCATCACCCCGTAAGGTACTTAGATGCAAGATGGATGTTCTTTTCAAGGCGGGAAATTCACCGGTAGTAGGTGATGATGGAAATTTGTATCTGGAAAGATTTGAGGGCGTGCATTTCGACCAAGTAAAATCGTGAATTATGAGAGTCATACGGTAGCTTTTATAACGATGATCTGACCACTTTTGGCACCTCACCTGGGCAGTCAAGACCACAGACAGCTCGCTGCTAGCAGCCAACTGTAGACACTCTGTCAATGAACCCGTACTGTCGCCCGAAGAAAAGCTATCTTCCAGCGGAGGCTGGTTCAATGCTGAGATGTGTAGAAGATGGAGAGCCCTTCCAGGCGTATGCAGAGAAGATCAAGTGCGCCGGTGCGAAACAGGCGTATCGCTACCTCATTGGGTGGGGTGCGGAGTCTGCAACATACACATGTTTTCCAAAAAAGCATGGTTGGATGAAGAGCGTCCGACTCTACCGAGGAAAGGCATGGAATTTTTCTGTTGTTCCATATCAACAGTACCTATCGTTCTACTTTCGAAAGCCATGCCTCAGCTTCGAAAAGTACTCCAGATACGAAATCCTCCGCATCTTTCCTCAAGCTGAAGAGTCCAGCGCAGGTGAATACATTGTGCGCGTTGCATCAGTGGAAGATGCCATCCGGATAGCATCGTACATCGAAAGCTGATCGAACGTCATTTTCAGTGCCACCTTCAAATCAGCTCGACCGCCTTGCGCAGCATGTCATCGTTTACGTCGATGTACCGCTGCGTCGTAGCAATGCTGCGGTGCCCACTCAAAGCAGCAAGCACACGGACTGACACGCCTTTCGAAGCAAGCTCTGTGATAAATGAGCGCCTGCCGCTGTGCGATGTTGCGCCCTGTAGCCCACAGCGCTCGTAAATACGCTGTAGTAGCTGCGTAGCTGTGTTTGACGTGAACTGCTTGCTCTTTTGCGTGCGAAACAAAAAGTCTGCACTGTGACGCGCTACAGCGCTTTGCACATAGCGTTTTAGCTCCTTGCGCATACGCACGGGCACAAACACCACTCGCGCCCGATTGCCCTTTGTTTGCTCTGCAGTGAGCTGTATCTCTGAGCGAATTTCGCCGTTGCAATCAACCACGTCGCCAAGTCGCAAGCTAACCACTTCGCCAATGCGCATGCCTGTCCAGTGCGTAAGCAGCAGCATTGCTCTGTTCCTCTCTGCGTGCCGTTCGCAAGCAGCGTTGTAATCGAGGACGCGCTTGAGCTCGGTTTTGCTGAGTGTTTTTGCTTGTGCCACTTTTAACCACCTAATGTAATGTTTTCACATGTACATTGTGTTTTCTTACATATATTCTGGACAACCGATTTGCTGCTTGCATTATCTCTATTGAAATCAAGTGGTTATGTCGTAATGTAAGATATTACTTATTTTCTTATATTTAATTATCTGCTTCTGCCATGCCTTTCAGTGGCTGTCTGTCTTTGCTTGTAGCTCAGTCTTCTTCACTGCTTTGCTTTTGACAGCACTCAACACTACGTACTCAAACGCATAAAAACTTGTTGCAGCTTTTCCTAACTCCTGTCCGGAAAAGCCATTCACGCTGTTTCTGGCTACAGTCCTAAAATGCAGGGTCGTTCGGCACAAACGTGTTGTCTACGTCCCACGTCCCAAGGCAATCCATAGCTTTGGCAGAGCTGCTTTTTGCCTCTTTAAGCACGTAGTCAAAAACTGTGTGTCCGATGCTCAGCTCCTGAACGTTGATTTTGTCTGCTTGTTTGACTTCGTTTACCCAGCAATGGCGGAAGAAGCGCTCAATGTCTGCTGTAGCAAATTCCTTGCTGATGTTGCCAAGGCAGACGTTGACGTGGACTGTTCCGCTCTGCAGTACGTTGGGGTTCAAGAACTCAATTGTTGAAAGCGTTAATGGGCGGAATTGGTGTTGTTTTTTTCTTGCCCGGCGCTCATGCCCTGGATTCACTAAGTCCGTGAAGTGGTTGAGAGCATGGTGCAAGTCGGCGCTCGTTTGTTGAGCAAAGCGGGCAATTTGAGCAGCCGAGCAGTTGCTGGGTCGAAAGCGCGTATGGGCAACGATGTAATGCGTTGCGAGGGGTCGATGCTGCTCAAAGAAGCTGAGAATGTCGCTGGCGGTATAGGCTCTCATTTAGATAAATACTCCGTAATGTGTGATTACGTGTATTTATCAACGAGGAGTTAAAAGGTGGCTAAAAAGTGTATTTTTGATATATATCAGTATGTTAAGAGCTTAGGAGCAGTCGTTTCGCAGAAGGAGTTTTGCGAGAAGTGGCTCGGAAGAAGCGAGTGCTACTTCAGAACAATTCGACACAAGGGTAAGGAGCCAAGCCTTGCTGCGATGGCAGCATGCGCTAGACGGCTAGATGCTTACATTGAAGAGGTTGAGTCGGCTGGAGCGAGTGATGCAGATGTTCAGTCATTGCGGAGCGTGCAGGATGCTTGCAACAAGCTAATAAATGAACGGATTTATGGCGTGGCGAGGGGCTGAAATGCTTCGTTCGCGTTTCGTCCCCTTAACTCGACTGCGAGACAACGAAATACCTGTGATCAGCCAAAATGGGTAAGCAAGGGCGTTGCAGTTTTTTGCACTATTTCAGCACTCGCTATGAATATGACGCTCATTTTATTTACGGAAGCAGGTACGCCTGAGTAGGCAGTACTCGGTTTGTATCTGGCTTAGGTGGTTGGGGTCCTTCGGGCTTGATTGGCTTTTGTGCTTTTTTTGGCTTCGGTTTTTTCGGTTCCGCAGGCTGCTTCTCTGCTGTCCGTGCGCATCTTGGCTTTGGTGATGCAGGGTTTACTGCAGTTCTAATTTTTGGCTTGGGTATTTTGGTTTCTGGTGTAATTTCGTGCAGTCTCATAGTGATCTCCTAATAACTTTATTTATCAGGATCGGATGCTATGAAGAAATATAAAATTTTCTGTTAAGAGAAATGGTAAATTCGGAAGCGCTCAAGTCAGGTCAATGCCATATTTTTTAATAAGTATTTCTGAAAACTCAACAACGTCACTGCTTACATGTTGACGGAGTAATGTGGCAAAAAGGTATTCGTTGGTGTATCGAACTCCATTGTTCTCAGCGATCATGCGAAATTTTTGTGTGCCTAGCTTTGGGATAGTTGCAGCATTTACAAAATACGTGAAGTACCGATTAGGATTTTTTATTCTATGTAGGTGGAAATTAGTGCTTGAGGCTAGTCTATCAACGTAGCGCGAACCTTTTACACAGGTCGAGCGCAAACGTATCTCTAATGCCACATTGTCTGCGCTGTTATCAATCGGCAAAAAATGCTCTTCAGCCCAACGTTCTTTATCGTCTTCTGAGTAGTGGTTAGGCATACGTCCTCCGCTTTTAGATTACTTTAGCCAAAAAAAAGCCCCTCTGAAAGGGGCTTTGAATGGTGGATATTTACTTATGCTGGAAGAGACTCTAGCTCTTGTGTGATCACAGATGCTGTAGAAGTATTTTTTCTTCCGATGCGACCAAGCTTGCTAGAAACTTCTACACTTGCTTTTTGTCTTTCCAGCTCAAGCTTGTCGTGGAGCTTTTGTTTTCCTTCTTCATATTTCGGACTTCTAACTATGAATTTACCAAACTCTTCATATGTAAGTTTTACTAAATTTTCATCTGTAGATATATACTTGAGGGCAATGTCGCCAGTTTTTTCATCTACAACACACAACAGCAAGCACTCACGGCTACTCATGATTTCAGCTAACTGTTTATTTTTAAACTTAGCTATTTTAGGAATGAATCCTAAATCATGAGCTTTTTTTGCAACTTCAATCAAATGTTCGCGCAAAATATTTTCTTTTATAGCTGTTTCATTTGTTCGAATTACACCATTGACGCCGCCATTTTGTTTTAACCATTGCTGCATAGATACTTCTCCAGCAATGCCTATATCGTTTTCAATGGCTTTTTGAATAGCTTTAGCATAAGCGTAATGCTGCTTGTTCTCTTCGCCAAATACTGATTTTGCAATTAGCGTAGATAGCTTGGTCGTGCTATTCCATTTGAAGTAGCAAAGTGATTTAAATGCAGATTCGTAAGACTCACTTTTACGTAAAAAATAATAAAAATCTAAACATCCATCTAATAGGTTGTACAGACTAGTTTCAGCAGTTTGCAGTTGAGCATTCCAGGTTTTATGTTGCAATTTAAGATCGGTAAGGGTTTTTTGGATCTGATTTTCTACAGCTGTTTCATTGATTTCATTTTTCATTTCAATTACCTTTTAGTTTTGTTTGTCGCCTATCATTAAGCGATGTGTATATAATATGCTTTTGAGACTGTTTTCGATTCCAACAACGAACGCTACCTTTGATGGTTGTTAGCATATGTCGCGATTTTTTATCTCACCCCATCCGACCTTCGGCAGTTATGCAAAGCCAAAAGAATATTTGGTCGAACAATCACCATACTTTTGGTGGTGGTATGCGCTTACTCTGAACGAGCAGTACAGTCGTCTGTGTGAACAGAAAACAGAGCAAATTCTGTTAGCAGAATCTCAAACAGAATCCGAACAGAAAATGCTGAAGGTGTACGAAGATTTTGGTGATGTGCGTTACGAAGGCTCCCCCTACGTAGCTTTTGCTCAGTGGTGGAGCAGGAAAGTAGCTTCGGGGGAGAAACGAGGTGAATACCTGTTCGCAGAGCCTGCCATTCAAGGCATGTCTGTACGTGTAGTGAAGGCTAAAGAGGCTGCAGAAGCATTAGTAGGTAGCGCAGAGACTTTGCTTGTCTCTATCCCCCTCAGTCTCCAACGGCAGCACATAGACAAAGCACTGAATAAAATTCTGAAAAAGCACCTTGTTTCGAAAGCAATGGGACGAGAAGTGCGTAATCCGAAGCATAGTCAGTCGCTATACAGTCTTTCTAAGCCCGCTGTGCCTGCGGTGTTGAAAAAGACATTCGAGTTGATGGATGCGAAGCATGCTGCTGAGTTACGAGGTGTTCCTCTGGGCAACGTCGAGCTAGCTGAGGTTGTTAGGCTTGCGTACAGCGAGCGAGCTAAAAGTGATGAAATATCTACAGAAGCCAACCGTAGACGCAATATCTCAATCACTGTCAGTCGCTACATATCTAATGCGAAGTCCATGATTGAAAACGCTGGTTATGGTTTGTTCCCATAACCGAGACTAGGCTCCCTTCTGCCACACCGGCACTATCTCGCTTCTGAACACAGCGCCTTCGACATAGTAGATTTCAGGCTTGGGCTTTTTCACGACTTTCTTTGGATCGGGGTGCTTTAGCACTTGGTACTGATCCTCAATGATTTTCGGTGCATCTTTTACGCCATCTGCCCACTCAGCCAAGTGCTGCACCCTCAAAATATCCGCTTCTAATTCTTTAAAGGTCGCACCGTTTTCGTATGCTTTTACTATCTCAATCGAAACATCATAGAGTCCTGCGTATCTGTAGCCGTCATAGCCTGAAAACTCACTTGGAGAGATAGCGTATTCTGCAAATTCGTCAAATGCTTCCATTTCATCAACGAACGGCTGTTCATTCTCCACCATTCCAAATACAGCAGTCTCTTGCTCAGATACGGGCACCTTAGCTCCGAAGTAGTCCCCAAGCTTCACCCATGCCCCACCATCAAACGCAAGCGCCTGTGGCGTTCGGTACGCCATTATTGACTTTCCGTTAATGAACGTAATCTGGAAAAAGACATGACGTTGCTTCACTTGGTGGCAGACGATTTTTTCAACAGCATTACTGATTCTGAACCTTAAATTTTCTCGTATTTCATCTTGCGAGAAATCCAAAGCTGTTTCGTCAACGACATCCCATTCAACCGTTTCTTTCGTTTGCATCTGCTTGTTAAGTGCCGCAATCTCTATCTCGCGCTTCAATTTATCTACATCTTGTTCCATTACACCAATGCGTTTAACGATGCTCGCGGGTGCTGCTCCTTCGCTGATTGCATCTACTAGACGCCCGAGCTGCTTCTGCCTGTCCAGCAACTTTTCTCTTAATGCCTTTTCTTCAACATCGAAGTCTGTACCCATATCAATCGGGCGAAACACATGATTTGCAGCAAGTCTTAACAGGCTGTCTTCAATCCACGTAGCGTTAAAAGACCAAGCTCTACACCCGCGATTCGCCTGCCCTGTGCCGCAAATGTAACGTAGGCTTTTTTGCCGGTGTGCAAATGCGTACATGTTACCGCCGCAGTCACCGCACTTGAGAATGTTCAATCCAGACACAAGCGGCTTGAAGACTATTGCTGTTGATTTGGATATTTTGTCTTTCTTGATGTGTGCCATTCTGTAAAAGATGTCTTCATCAATCAGCGCAGGGTAGTAGTCAGGCAGCACGTACGTTTGCCCGTCTACCTCAAGTGTCTTTTCACCAAACAATGCGCGGCGCTTGTGAAAATTTGCGACAAGATTGTAAGACCACACATCTTTTTTATTTTGCGGAGGCACCGGATACCTTTCGTTAAGGTAGCCGACTATCTTGTAGCTCCCCCACCCCTTCAAAATCAGCCCCACAATTTCTTGTGCAATGGGATAGTAAATCGGGTGCGGCTTCACCGTGCCATCACTGCAATCACTCCACCACATGTTATTGCCAACTGATTTGATGGCGTACGCATAGCCTTCCGGCGATCTTTCACCCGCTTCATATTTTCTGATTATTGCCTGCGCATTGCCGTAGGTACGCTTCGATTTTGTTTTCGATTCCTCGTGCGCCCTTGCAAAATAAAGGATCGAAACCATCAATTCTGTTGGGTTGCTGTTGATGCTTTCTCTTGTGTAGATGCGGTTATCCATGCCCGTTACGACTGTTACGCCCAACCCAATCAGCCTCATAAAAAGCTGCTGAGCCGTTATTATGTTCTCACGTGACAACCGATCCAGATTCTCTACAACAAGCCAGCTGTCTGATGGGATTGCCTTGCTCTCGACTGCTTCGATGAACGCACCAAGCGCACCCTCCTTCTGATTTTTCCCCTTGAACGCGCTGATGCCTTTGTCTATCAACTCAACAAGCTCAAGCCCGTTTTCAGCAGCTATCCGTCGCGCAGTATGTAGCTGCCGCTCTAGGGTTGTACCCGAAGATTGTTGCTCGCTCGACCACCGAATGTAGGAGTAACACTTAACTTTTCCGTCAGGCATAAGTCTTCGCTCAAACACTAACAATTGCCCTCAGTCTTACCCACAAAACGGCTAATAACAAACCACCCAGCTGTATTTGAAATGCAAAGTAGCCACTGATCGAGCTGATCATTTTTTGTGCAACTCCCACTGAATAAGTCGGCGCTTTCAGGTATTATTCGCAACCTTTTTGCACGACGTATGGCTTCAGCAACATCCTTGCTGAAGCCGTGTAGCGCGTGATCGACACAACACATTACGGCTGGATCAAAAATGAGCACATCGGAAGCGACGGGTACAAGACGTGTAGGGTTCGTGAGTCTAGGGTGCCCGAAAGCCCTGGTCGACTCCGAACGCATCCTGACCCAGCTGCGCATGGAAGGTTATGAGGTGGTATCCAGCTACGAAAATGCTGACGTGGTAGTGGTCAATACCTGCGGTTTTATCGACAGCGCCAAGGCGGAATCACTGGAGGTGATCGGTGAAGCACTGGCCGAAAATGGCAAGGTGATCGTGACCGGCTGCATGGGCGTGGAGGAGTCGGCGATCCGCAATGTGCATCCCAGCGTGCTGGCTGTCACCGGTCCGCAACAGTACGAGCAGGTGGTGAATGCCGTGCACGATGTGGTGCCGCCTAACAAGGAACACAATCCGCTGATCGATCTGGTGCCACCCCAGGGCGTCAAGCTGACCCCGCGCCACTATGCCTATCTGAAGATTTCCGAAGGCTGCAACCACAGTTGCAGCTTCTGCATCATCCCGTCGATGCGCGGCAAACTGGTCAGCCGACCGGTCGGTGAAGTGCTCAGCGAAGCCGAACGACTGGTCAAGGCCGGCGTCAGGGAAGTGCTGGTGATTTCCCAGGACACCAGCGCCTATGGCGTGGACGTGAAGTACAAGACCGACTTCTGGAACGGCCAGCCGGTGAAAACGCGCATGCTGGAGCTGTGCGAAGCGCTCGGCAGCATGGGCGTGTGGGTGCGCCTGCACTACGTCTACCCGTACCCGAACGTGGATGACGTAATCCCGCTGATGGCCGCCGGCAAGATCCTGCCGTACCTCGACATCCCGTTCCAGCACGCCAGCCCGAAAGTGCTCAAGGCGATGAAGCGCCCGGCCTTCGAAGACAAGACCCTGGCGCGTATCAAGCAGTGGCGCGAAGTCTGTCCGCAGCTGACCATCCGCTCGACCTTTATCGTCGGCTTCCCCGGCGAAACCGAAGAAGACTTCCAGTATCTGCTCGACTGGCTGAGCGAAGCCCAGCTGGATCGCGTTGGCTGCTTCCAGTATTCGCCGGTTGAAGGCGCACCGGCCAACCTGCTCGACCAGCACGTACCGGACGACATCAAGCAGGAACGCTGGGAGCGCTTCATGGCTCACCAGCAGGCCATTTCGGCGGCACGCCTGCAGCAGAAAATCGGTCAGGAGATCGAAGTCCTGATCGACGAAGTGGATGACGAAGGCGCAGTCGGCCGCTCCTGGGCCGATGCCCCGGAAATCGACGGCAGCGTGTTCATCGCCAGCACCGGCGTGAAGCCCGGCGACAAGCTGCGCGTGCGCGTGGTGGACGCCGACGAATACGACCTGTGGGCCGAACCGGTCTGAATCCACCCTTGTCAGGCAAGAGTGCGACTTTGCGTGCACCCTTGAAATAAATTGGACTACACTCCAGAAATTGTGTGCGCGCGACCTGTGCGGACACTTTCCGGAGCCTGTCCAGATGAAATTTTCCCGATTCCAACCCACCCTGCTGGCGGCTCTGATCGCTGCCGGCATGAGCTCGGCCGTGATGGCGACCGAAAGCGCCGAGCCAGCAACCGCCAAGGCGCCCTACTCGCCTTACGCTGATCTAGACTTCCCGACACGGCCGCTGTTTGGCGACACCCATGTGCACACCTCATTCTCCATGGACGCCGGCGCCTTTGGCGCACGTCTGGGCCCGGTAGACGCTTATCGCTTCGGCAAGGGTGAACAAGTCATTTCATCCACCGGACAGCCCGCCAAGCTCTCGCGGCCACTGGACTTCATGGTGGTGGCAGACCACTCCGACGGCTTTGGTTTTTTCCCCACGCTGATGAGCGGTGATCCCGACTTGCTGGCCACTCCGCAGGGCCGCAAATGGTATGACCTGATCAAGGGCGGCAAAGGCGGTGAGGCCGCCATCGACATCATCACCAGCTTTGGTCAGAACAAACTGCCCAAGGGCTTCCCTTTCCCTGGCACTCCGGCCTATTCCTCGGCCTGGGCGCAGGTGATCAAGGCCGCCGAAGACGCCAATGAACCGGGGCGCTTCACCGCCATCATCGGCTATGAATGGACCTCCAACGAAAAGGGCAACAACCTGCACCGCAACATCCTGTTCCGCGAAGGTGGCGACAAGGCCATCAAGGTAGAGCCCTACACCACCCTGCCGCCGACCGGCAGCGGCAACCCGGAAGACCTGTGGAAATGGATGGACATGGCCGAGAAGGAAACCGGTAGCCGGGTGCTGGCCATCGCCCACAACGGCAACCTGAGCAACGGCCGCATGTTCCCGACCACCGAAGCCTTCGGCAAAAAACTCGACAAGGAATACGTGGAAACCCGCGCCAAGCGCGAAAAAATCTACGAGGTCACGCAGATCAAGGGCGACGGCGAGACATATCCGAGCCTTTCTCCCACGGATGAGTTCGCCAACTTCGAACGACTGGACGCCGGCAACCTGGATCTCACAGTGGCTAAAAGCCAGGACATGCTGCAATACGAATATGCCCGCCAGGCTTTGCGCAACGGCCTCAAGCTGGAGCAGGAGCTGGGCACCAACCCCTACAAGTTCGGCATGATCGGCTCGACCGACTCGCACACCGCTCTGGCTACTGCAGAAGAAAACAACTTCTTCGGCAAGGCCAGCAATATGGAGCCCAATCCCAAGCGCGTGAGCAAGGACTTCTTCCGCAACTTCACCACCAAGATTTTCATCAAGGAATGGCAGCTGTCCTCCTCCGGTTATGCCGGGGTTTGGGCCAAGGAAAATACCCGTGCGGCGATCTTTGATGCGCTGGAGCGCCGTGAAACCTATGGCACCACCGGACCGCGCATGACCGTGCGTTTCTTCGGCGGCTGGGACTTCACGCCGGCCGATGCCACTGCCGAGGTACCGGCGCGGGTCGGTTATGCCAAGGGCGTGCCCATGGGCGGCGAGTTGAACAAGGCACCGGCCGGCAAGGCACCAACCTTCCTGGTCGCCGCCATGAAAGACCCGATTGGCGCCAATCTGGACCGCATCCAGATCATCAAGGGCTGGCTGGACGCCAAGGGTGAAACCCACGAGAAAATCTATGACGTGTCCTGGAGCGATGCCCAGACCCGCATACCGGGCAAGGACGGCAAGGTGCCGGCAGTCGGTAACACGGTTGACGTGGCCAACGCCAGCTGGACCAACACCATCGGCGCTTCGGACCTGATCACGCAGTGGAGCGACCCGGAGTTCGACCCCAAGCAAAGCGCGTTCTACTACGCCCGCGTACTGGAAATCCCCACCCCGCGCTGGACTGCCTACGACGCCAAGTACTACAACGAGAAGGTCGAAAAGGATGTGACCATGGTGCTGCAGGAGCGCGCCTATACCTCGCCGATCTGGTACACCCCGTGATTTTCTGAATCACATCGTGAAAGCAGAAGGGAGAAACGGGTGAAACCGTTTCTCCCTTTTTTCTGGCGCATGCATTGCGCCACCCACAAGGCCTGCTGCCGGCATTTGCACAGCGCAACACTGGCAAGGCAGACTGACGCCTTACCCGCACCCACTCCGGAGCCAGCATGTTGCCGCAAACCCTCGAAGAGCTGAACGCCATTCGTGATGAGTGCAAGGCCATGGTTACCCGTCGCGCCGGGCTGTCCGCCGGAGCTGTGGTCATCCCGATCCCGGGCATCGACATCGGTGCCGATGTCAGCCTGTTGATGGAAATGATCCCGGCGATCAATGAAAAGTTCGGCCTGAGCCCGCAGCAGATCGAACAATTGCCGCTGCAGCTGAAGAAAATCACCGTGGTGGCAATCACCAGTGTCGGCAGCGAGATGGTCGGCAAGATGGTCACCAAGCATGTATTGCTGCAGATACTGAAGAAAGTCGGCGTGCGTGTGACCAGCAAGGCCTTTGTCCGCTTCATCCCCATTCTCGGCCAGACGGTTGCCGCCACGGTCAGTTTCGGTGCGATGAAAATGGTCGGCAATGCCCATGTCGAGGATTGCTACAAGGTGGTCAAGGACACCCTGCTCGCCGTTCAGCAACTGCCTGACGGGCTGACCGATGCATAGCGTCAGCCCGGTTGGCTACCTGCGCTCGTGCTTCCGCGAAAAGTTCGCCATTCCGCGCCAGCCACAACTGGCCCCCGCCGCCCGCGGCGTAGTGGAGCTGTTGCCACCGTTCAATAACGGCGAAGCGGTGGATGGTCTGCAGCAGGTCAGCCATGTCTGGCTGCTGTTCCTGTTTCATCAGGCCCTCGAAGAGCAGCCGCGCCTCAAGGTGCGACCGCCGCGCCTGGGCGGCAATCAAAGCATCGGCGTATTCGCCAGTCGCGCCACCCATCGACCCAATGGCATCGGCCAGTCGGTAGTCCGGCTGGACAAGGTCGAGGCCGGGTGCCTGTGGCTGTCCGGTATCGATCTGCTCGACGGCACACCGATTCTCGACATCAAACCCTATGTGCCTTACGCCGACTGCGTAGAGGGTGCGCATAACCACATAGCCGCAACTGCCCCCGCGACCATTCCGGTCGACTGGCAGCCCGAAGCGCTGCAACAGGCGCAGCTGCATGCCCGGCGCCTGAACGAACCGCTGGTGGAGCTGATCGAGCAGTGCCTGGCCCAGGATCCGCGACCGGCCTACCAGCAACCCCTGCCGGAGCGCCGCTATGGTTGCCGGCTGTGGGATCTGGATGTGCGCTGGCATTACCCGCAGCCACAACATATCTGCGTGCTGGAAGTGTTGCCCGCCGCATGAACGTGCTACTTGCTGACGGTTCTGCACCTCTCCGGCCAACCCGCCGCGGACTGAAGTCCCAGCCGGGTGCTACCTGTCACTACCCTGCCAACCTGCCCTGCGCCGAAGCCTGTCCATGACCCCTGCTGCCATCCGCACCCTGCACCAGCATTTGCTCGCCGCGTTGAATCCGCCACCCGCCGAGGCGTGCCGGCTGTTTCACGGGCGCGGCAAATGCTGGCTCGGGCTGGAGCAGGTCAGCGTCGACTGGCTGGAGGGCATTGTGCTGGTAATGCTGTTCCGCCCACCGCAGGACGCCGTGCTGGCTGCGCTGCAGGACATGCTCGGATCCCTGCAACAGCCGGTGCTGCTGCAACTGCGTTACCTGCCGGACTGTCCTGCTCTCTGGCTGACGGGTGACGCGGTTGAACAGTGGCAAATCCACGAAAACGGCCTGGCTTACCGGCTGGACCTGGGCACCCGGCAAAACAGCGGCCTGTTCCTCGATATGCGCCATGGCCGGCAGTGGCTAAGGCAACGGGCCGCCGGCAAATCCGTGCTCAATCTGTTTGCCTATACCTGCGCTTTCTCGGTGGCAGCCATCGCCGGTGGCGCCCGCCAGGTGGTGAATCTGGACATGTCCAGAGCCGCGCTGACCCGCGGCCGCGAGAACCACCGGCTGAACCGGCACGACCTCAGCCACGTGCGCTTTCTCGGCCACGATCTGTTCAAGTCCTGGGGCAAGCTGGCTCGCCTGGGACCCTATGACCTGATCATCATTGACCCGCCGAGCTTTCAGCACGGCAGTTTCATGCTCAGCCGCGACTACCGGAAAATCTTCCAGCGCCTGCCCGTCCTGCTCAGCGCGCAGGGTCAGGTACTGGCCTGCTGCAACGACCCGGACACCAGTCCGGACTTCCTGCTGGCCGAGGCAGCCCTTGCCGCACCCGGCCTGCAGTTTGTGCAACGGCTGGAAAATCCGCCGGAGTTTGCCGAGAGCGATCCGGACGCTGGCCTGAAGGTTCTGCTGTTTACTTACCAGCAGACGCCGCCCCCCTGAACAGGCCAATCCTTTCACCCCCAGGATGCAGGTTGGGCATCAGCCCACCCTGCAGCCAGCCAGGGTCATCCGGAAAGGGTCTGCCCGCGCCTGCTCAGTAGGTATCGAAGCCGCGGCGGTAAACCACCTCGGTGCATTCCGTCCAGCGCG
The DNA here is from genome assembly GCF_900105995.1 of Pseudomonas pohangensis. Lineage (NCBI taxonomy): Bacteria > Pseudomonadati > Pseudomonadota > Gammaproteobacteria > Pseudomonadales > Pseudomonadaceae > Pseudomonas > Pseudomonas pohangensis. The sequence continues at coordinate 2,586,284 of NZ_LT629785.1, forward strand.
CATTCAGTTTGCTGACCGGTTCCTCACCCTTGACCACGGCGGCGCGCCAGGTATCCCAGGCCTTGCCGAAAGTCTCGGCATTCGGCGTGCGGCCCACCCAGGCATAGCCGTCGGGCATGTCACTGAATACCGGCACCACCACTTCAGCGGTCAGGTTGTAGGGTTTGCCCCATTCATTCATCTGCTGGTTCAGTGCAATAAAATCTTTCAGGGTGCAGGCCGGCTTCAGCTTGAATGCCAGCACATCCAGATAGGCCGCCTGCACCAGGCTTGCGCAGAGACCAAGGCTCAGGCCGAGCAGTAGTTGTTTTTTCATGTGCGTGTCCTCGTTTATGCAAACGGGCGCCGGGCTCAACAACTTGTAACTGAGGAGGGCGTTGCAACCGTCTCTCCGGGGAGTCACACCACTTTGCAGGTGTCGCAAATCTGAGGTTAGTAGCCTGACAGACGGTCCCTAGACCTTTTCCTGATAACCCGGCCTGCGCAAAAATCGATCACTGATAACCAAACCGGCACAGCCGATCAAGCGGATACACCCAGCCGTCTGCCAGCAAAGCAAAAACCCCGCATACCGGCAGCGGGTACACGGGGTTTGCGGGTTGCCTGATCCGGACGCTTGCCGGATCACTTCTCGACGAAAGCGCGCTCGATCAGATAGTCACCCGGCTCGCCCATGCGCGGCGAAATCTTCAGACCGAAACTGTCCAGCACCGCACTGGTTTCATCGAGCATGCTCGGGCTGCCGCAAATCATGGCACGGTCATCCTGCGCGTTCATCGGCGGCAGGCCGATATCGCGGAACAGCTTGCCGCTGCGCATCAGATCGGTCAGGCGTCCCTGATTCTGGTACTCCTCACGGGTCACTGTGGGGTAATAGATCAGCTTCTGCCGCAGCGCTTCACCAAAGTATTCGTTGAGCGGCAGGTGCTCGGTGATGAATTCACGGTAAGCCACTTCGTTGACGTAACGCACACCGTGAATCAGCACCACCTTGTCAAAGCGCTCATAGGTCTGCGGGTCCTGAATCACGCTCATGAACGGTGCCAGCCCGGTACCGGTGCTGAGCAGGTACAGGTGTTTGCCGGGCAACAGGTCATCCAGCACCAGGGTACCGGTGGGCTTGCGGCTGACCATCAGTTCATCACCGACCTGCAGGTGCTGCAGGCGCGAGGTCAGCGGGCCGTCCTGGACCTTGATGCTGAAGAACTCCAGATGTTCTTCATAGTTCGGGCTGGCAATCGAGTAGGCGCGCATCAGTGCCCGGCCACTTTCCTGCTGCAGGCCGATCATGACGAACTGGCCATTTTCGAAGCGCAGCCCCGGATCACGGGTGGTCTTGAAACTGAACAGCGTGTCGTTCCAGTGATGCACGCTCAGCACGCGTTCGACATTCATGTTGCTCATGGGCCATTCCTTAATGCAGCAGACTTGATAGGGCGGCAGTTTAGGAGCAGGCTGCATATCTGTTAAGTGAATTATAAAGATATGCATTATAGGTTATATAGATATGCGGTTTACTCTCAGACAACTCCAAGTATTCGTCGCAGTGGCCAGCCAGGGCAATGTTTCCAGAGCTGCCGAGTCGCTGGCCCTGTCACAATCGGCAGCCAGCACCTCGCTCTCGGAACTGGAACGGCAGTCCAGCTGCCAGCTGTTCGACCGCGCCGGCAAACGCCTGAACCTGAACTCGCTGGGCCAGCAGTTGCTGCCCCAGGCCATAGCCCTGCTGGAACAGGCCAGGGAGATCGAAGCCCTGTTCAACGGCAAGACCGGCACCGGTTCACTGGCTGTCGGCGCCACACTGACGGTGGGCAACTATCTGGCGACCCTGCTGATCGGCAGCTTCATGCAGCGCTATCCGCAGTGTCAGGTCAGCCTGCATGTACAGAACACCGCGAACACCGTGCAGCAGATCGCCCACTACGAACTGGATCTGGGCATGATCGAAGGTGACTGCCAGCACCCGGATATCGAGGTGCAGTCGTGGGTGGATGACGAGCTGGTGGTGTTCTGCGCGCCCGAACACCCGCTGGCCAGACGCGGTGAAGCGTCGATGGCCGAGCTTTGCCATGAAGCCTGGATTCTGCGCGAGAAAGGTTCGGGGACGCGGCTGACCTTTGACCAGGCGATGCGCCATCGCCCGGCACCACTGAATATCCGCCTGGAACTCGAGCACACCGAAGCGATCAAGCGTGCGGTGGAGTCGGGGCTGGGCATCAGCTGTATCTCGCGCCTGGCGCTGCGCGATGCCTTCCGCCGTGGCAGTCTGGTGGCGGTGGAAACCCCGGAGCTGGATCTGATCCGGCAATTTCACTTCATCTGGCACAAACAGAAGTACCAGAATGCCGCGATGTCGGACTTTCTCGAGCTGTGCCGATCACTGACGACCGGGGTCAGCCGCAGTGACCAGATCGTATTGCCCAGCCTCCGCTAGTAGCGGTACGGGCAATCCCGGTCGCCTCCGGCAAACCGGGGTTAGTGCTTCAACCCAGCAGAATCAGGCCCCAGACCACACCGATCAGACACAGCGCAATGAACTGCGCAGCGCTGCCCATGTCCTTGGCATTTTTCGACAGCGGGTGAATATCCAGGGAAATACGGTCGATGGCCGCCTCGATGGCCGAATTGAGCAGCTCGACAATCAGCAGTATCAGGCACACGCCGATCATCAGGGCGCGCTCGACCTGGCTGACATCGAAATAGAATGCCAGCGGAATCAGCAATACGTTGATCAGCACCAGCTGGCGGAACGCTGCCTCGCCGACATAGGCCGCACGCAGGCCGGCCATGGAGAAACCGGTGGCGTTGAGAATACGTTTCAGGCCGGTCTGGCCCTTGTAGGGTGACATTCGATAGTTACCTATAGCCAAGCCACGCAAGGGCAAACCTGCGTGGCACGAATGGAAGAAATACAACTACTGGGGGGAGAAACTCTCCAGTTGCTGCAACAGCATCGCCGCCTGGGTCCTGGTGCGCACCCCCAGTTTACGGAAAATCGCCGTCACATGGGCCTTGATGGTCGCTTCGGAAACCGATAACTCCCAGGCAATCTGCTTGTTCAGCAAGCCATCGCAAACCATCGTCAGCACCCTGAACTGCTGTGGCGTCAGGCTGGCCAGACCGGCACTGGCGGCCTTGGCCTCGGCAGTCAGCTCCGCCGCCTCGGCCGACAGGCTCGGCCACCACAAATCGCCATCGAGCACTGCGCGCACGGCCTGCTGGATCTGGTCCAGCGAGCTTGATTTGGGGATGAAACCGCTGGCACCGAATTCCCGCGAGCGGGAAACCACGGTGGCCTCCTCCTGCGCCGAAATCATCACCACCGGAATCTGCGGGTATTGCCCGCGCAGCAACACCAGCCCGGAAAACCCGTGGGCACCAGGCATGTTCAGATCCAGCAGCACCAGATCCCAGTCACTTTTTTCCGTTAAACGAGCCTCAAGCTCGGCAATACTGGCCGCTTCGGCCAGGTGTAGTTCTGCGCCCAGATCCAGGCTCAGGGCCTGATGCAGGGCGCTGCGAAACAAGGGATGATCATCCGCAATCAGTATTTCGTAAGCAGCCATTGGCTATTCCTGTTGTTATTCTTTTGCAGGCAGCACCGCGCAGCATGCCCAGCCCAAACGGGGTGGTCAAGCGCAGCCTTTTCCGGCACAGTCGCGCCCCCTGCCACCGAGATCAATCATGCGAACCCAAGCCCTGCGTGCCGACCTGTTGATGTTGCTGACCGCGATTATCTGGGGCTCGGCTTTTATTGCCCAACGCCTGGGCATGGACAGCATCGGCCCGTTTCTCTACACCGGTCTGCGCTTCGCCCTGGCAAGTATTGCCCTGCTGCCGCTGATCCTCTGGCTGGAGCGGCGTATCGAGCATCGCAAGCCGGAGCCGATCAACCCCGGACTGCTGCGCGGCGGCCTGATCATGGGACTGGCACTGACGCTGGGGATGAACCTGCAACAGGTCGGCCTGCTCTTCACCAGCGTGACCAACTCCGGCTTTATCACTGGCCTGTACGTGATCGTGGTGCCGCTGCTGGGCCTGTTCCTCGGCCACAAGACCGGGCTGGGCATCTGGCTGGGTGCCGGACTGGCGGTGCTGGGCATGTTCCTGCTCAGTGTCGGTGACAGCTTTCAGGTTGCCTCCGGCGACTGGCTGCAGCTGGCCGGCGCCTTTGTCTGGGGCGTGCATGTGCTGCTGGTCGGCCATTTCGCCAGTCGCCATGACCCGCTGCAACTGGCATTGATCCAGTTTGCCGTGTGCGCGCTGATCAGCCTGCTGCTGGCGGTAGTGTTCGAGCCGATCCAGCTGGCGGCCATCATCAGCGCCCTGCCCGCTATCGCTTATGGCGGCCTGCTCGGGGTCTGCGTGGGCTTTACCCTGCAGGTGGTCGCGCAGAAACATGCGATCGCCTCCCATGCGGCGATCATTCTCTCTCTGGAAGCCGTGTTTGCCGCCATTTTCGGTGCGTTGCTGCTCGGTGAAGCGCTGAGCATCAAGGGATACTTCGGTTGCGCGCTGATGTTCAGCGGCATGCTGCTCGCGCAACTGTGGCCGCGCCCGCGGCAGGCCTGAATTCAGGACGGCAAAAAGCCCTGCGCCAGCTTGTGCGCGGGGCTGCCCAGGTCCAGTGGCTGATTGCGCTTGGCTGCCAGGTAATGCTCGGTAAAAACATCCAGATAGGCATCCAGGGCAGCGGCGCTCGCCTGGTCGCCGGCCAGCTCCAAACACAGCGCCGCCACCTCTGCCGTACACAGGTGTTCGGCATTCTTCGAGCGGCGCAGGCCATAGCGTGACAGTTGCTCCGCTTTCAGGCTGAGCACCGGAAAGCGGTCCAGATAGGCGCTCTTGCGGAACATCTTGCGCGCCTCCATCCAGGTGGCGTCGAGCAGGACGAACAATGGCCGGCGCCCCGGCTGCAACTGCACCTGATCCACTACCCGTTCTGCCGGTGCATATTCACCGGGAAAAACAATGAAGGGCTGCCATTCCGGGTCATTCAGCAGCTGCTCGATGGCCGGATCAGGCTCGGTCCGTGACCAGCCAAAAGCGGCCGTGTCCTTCACCACATCGGCAATCAGCCAGCCGGTATTGCTTGGCTTGAGCGGTTCGGTGTCATACATCAGCAGGCACATGCCAGAATTGCTCGCCACTGCGGGCTTCCAGTTACACAGGCAATAGGCGTGCGCCACCCGGCACTGCGGACAGCGCGAGACCCGCGAGCCGCGGGCATTGAAGGGGCGAACGCTGCGCGCCAGACGCTCGGCGCGCAAGCGGGCCACGGCATGAGTCATCGCGATCCACCAGAGAAAATGCATGGCAGCAACGGCTGCCGGGGGCGCAGTTTAGCAGCCTTTGGCCGGCCGCCCGGCATGCTTGTGCGGCTAGTGCTTTGCCGGCATAAATGCTTAACTTCCCCACGCCTGCCGGCCCTCAAGGTCCGGATTTACCAACCAAGAACCGGAGCTTTGCATGTCCAGCCAATACCCCGCCGTTGATCCGGACGGCCTGCTTGAATACTCGGTAGTCTTCACCGACCGCTCGCTGAACCACATGTCCAGACAGTTCCAGCAGGTCATGCGTGACATCTCTGCCGGCATGAAGCTGACCTATAACGCGGCAGCCGTGGCAGTGGTTCCCGGTGGCGGCACCTACGGCATGGAAGCGGTAGCCCGGCAGTTTGCCGCCGGCAAAAAATGCCTGGTAATCCGCAATGGCTGGTTCAGCTACCGCTGGAGCCAGATATTCGAAGCCGGGCAGATACCTTCTGAAGAAATCATCCTCAAAGCCCGCCCGCTGGCCGAAGGGCACCAGCAACCCTGGGCACCAGCACCCATCGACGAGGTGGTTGCCAGTATCCGCCAGCACAAACCGTCTCTGGTGTTTGCTCCGCACGTGGAAACCGCATCCGGGATCATTCTGCCGGACAGCTATCTGCGTTCGGTAGCCGATGCCGTGCACGAACATGGCGGCCTGTTTGTCCTCGATTGCATTGCCTCCGGCGCGGTATGGGTCGACATGCAGGCGTGTGCCGTTGACATACTGATCAGTGCTCCGCAAAAAGGCTGGAGCGCCTCGCCATGCAGCGCACTGGTGATGCTCGGCGAGCAGGCCGCCGAGCGCATCAAGCTGACCCGCAGCAGCAGCTTTGCCTGCGATCTGCTCAAGTGGCTGCAGATCATGCAGGCCTACGAGAATGGCGGCCACGCCTACCATGCCACCTTGCCCACCGATGCGCTGGCAGCCTTCTGCCGCAGCATGCAGGAGACCATCAACGGCGGTCTGGACACTTTCAAGGCCGCACAGTGGGATCTGGGCACGCGGGTCAGAACCCTGATGGCCGCCAACGGCTTCCCCAGTGTCGCCGCGCCCGGTTTTGCGGCGCCGGGCGTGGTGGTCAGTTATACCGATGACATCGGTATCCACAATGGCAAGAAATTCAGCGCGCAGGGCCTGCAAACGGCAGCCGGCGTCCCCCTGATGTGTGATGAAGCGGCGGACTTCCGTACCTTCCGCATCGGCCTGTTCGGCCTGGATAAATGGCTCAACCCCGAGCAGACCGTCAGCAACCTTGAACTGGCGCTAAAGGCCAGCAACAGCGCCGGCTAAGTAAAAGCCTGCGGCCATACCGGTGCGCTCGCGCTATCTGGCAACTGACCTGCATCAACACACCTTGAACGGGATTGATGCAGGCTCACAGGTACCGTTAGCTATCTGGAGATCGACATGGCACTGCTCAATTTCTATGGTGCAATCCAGCAGGTCACCGGTTCCTGTTACCTGATTGAAAGCCGCGATGGCGCCCGTGTGTTGATGGAATGCGGCATGCGCCAGGGCCGCAGGGATGCCGATGAAGACAACCGGGCACCCTTCCCGTTTGACCCGGGCAGTCTGAATGCCGTGGTTATTTCCCATGCCCACCTGGACCACAGCGGACTGCTGCCCAGGCTGGCGGCCGCAGGTTATCGCGGGCCGATCTACGCCACGGTAGCCACCAGCGAACTGCTGGAACTGATGCTGCTCGACTCGGCCCACATCCAGGAGCATGACGCCGAGTGGGAAAACAAGTGGCGCGCCCGGGTCGGCAAGCCGCAGATCACCCCGATCTATACCACTGCAGACGCCGAACTGGCACTCAAGCTCAGGCACCCGCTGGAATACGAGGAACTACACGAAGTCGCTCCTGGCGTGCGGCTTACCTACCATGACGCCGGTCATATTCTGGGGTCGGCGATCGTTGAACTTGAAGTGGATGACCATCACCTGACGCGGCGCCTGGTGTTCTCCGGCGATCTGGGCAATACCTGCTCGCCACTGATGCACAACCCGAGCATTCTTACCCGCGCTGATGCGGTCATGCTCGAATCGACCTACGGCGACCGCGATCACCGCTGCAGTGAGGACACGCTCGATGAGCTGGCCGGAATTCTGCAACAGGCCTACCGCGACGGTGGCAATGTGCTTATTCCCTCCTTCGCCGTGGGCCGTACCCAGGACCTGATTTATTACCTTGGACGCTTTTACCAGGAGGGTCGACTGAAACAACAGGCCGTCTTTCTCGACAGCCCGATGGCGATTCGCGCCAATGCGATTTACTCGCGCTATCAGGACCAGTTCGACCTTCCCGAACACAACGGCCGCCCGGCCAAAAAGGTCAAGCGCATCGAACAATGGTTGCCGATCCTGCGCTGCACAGCCTCACCGGAAGAGTCGATGGCGATCAACCGCATCAACAGCGGCGCCATCATCATCGCCGGCAGCGGCATGTGCACCGGCGGGCGTATCGTGCACCACTTCAAGCACAATATCTGGCGCAAGGAATGCCACCTGATCTTCCCCGGCTTTCAGGCCAGAGGCACCCTTGGCCGCAATATTGTGGATGGCGCAAGCAACATCAAGGTTTTGCACCAGCGCTTTGCCGTGAAGGCACAGATTCATACGCTGGGCGGCTTCTCGGCCCATGCCGGACAAAGCCAGTTGATCGACTGGGTCAAGAACTTTGACCATCGCCCCGAGCTGTATCTGGTGCATGGTGAGCTGGAAAAAATGCAGATACTGCAGCAGGAACTGAAGCGCCAACTCAACTGGGATGCATGCATCCCCGAGCCCGGCGAACAGGTCGTACTCTGAATCGAGCAACCGGCGGCGCGGCCTGTGACAAGCAGGCCGCAGACCTGCAAACTGCGCGGCATCACCGGTCGCCGGCAAACCGCGACACTCCCTGACCTTGCAGAGGTATCGGCTGATGCCCTACCAGCCTGACGATTATCTTTCCCGGCACTTCCAGACCAGCGCCATCGATATCAATCAGAAAGTCGATGAACTGGCCGGCATCACCGTGCCGCCCGACAGTCCCAATCTGCCGCTGTATCGCGAGATGCTGATGACCGTGATCCGCATGGCCCAGGCCGACCGCAATCGCTGGGACGCCAAGATCATGCTGCAGACCCTTAGCGAAATGGAGCAGGCCTTCAGTCTGCTGGAGAAATTCAAACGGCGGCGCAAGGTCACGGTATTCGGCTCGGCCCGCACGCCTGCCGGCCACCCGCTCTATGAACTGGCGCGTGAACTGGGCAGCGCTCTGGCACGCCTCGACCTGATGGTTATCACCGGGGCCGGGGACGGCATCATGGCCGCCGCACATGCCGGTGCCGGGCTGGACAACAGCCTGGGTTTCAATATTTCACTGCCATTCGAGCAAGGCGCCAACCAGACCATCAAGGGCTCGTCGCACCTGCTTACGTTTCATTTCTTTTTCCTGCGCAAACTGTTCTTCGTCAAAGAGGCGGATGCCATTGTGCTCTGCCCGGGTGGTTTCGGCACACTCGACGAAGCGCTGGAGGTGCTGACGCTGATCCAGACCGGCAAGAGTCCGTTGATCCCGGTGATACTGCTGGACAAGCCGGACGGCACCTACTGGCGTAGTGCCATGGACTTCCTGCAGCAGCAACTGGCGGACAACCACTACATATTGCCCAGCGACGTGCAGCTGATGCGCATTGTCCACACTGCCGAGGATGCTGCACAGCACGTCTCGTGCTTCTACCGTAACTTCCATTCCAGTCGCTGGCTGGATGGACTGTTTGTCATTCGCATGAATCACGCCCTGTCTCAGGACGCCTTGCAGACACTGGACAAGACCTTTGCCGATCTGTGCCTGAATGACGGATTCAAACAGCAGTCTTACTGTGATTCGGAAACCGACGAGCCGGAGTTATGCAACCTGATCCGCCTGGCCTTCGCGTTCAATGGACGCAATCATGGCCGCCTGCGTGAACTGGTGGACTTCATCAACCTGCCGCAGAACTGGGTACAGAACGGCTGAGCGAGCCATTGCGACTCTGCACCAGTCATTCCTGATCTTTATTGCGCAACAAACGGCCGACCATATCCGCCGGATAGCCGCGGTAAGCGAGAAAGCGCCCCTGCTGTGCATACGCCTTGGCGTCTGCCGGCAACTGCCCGGCAAACCGCCGGCGCCATACTTCACGCAACTGTGCCACCCAGTCGACATCCGCTTCAGCCAACGCCCGGGCAATGGCTTCGCGTGGTAGTCCGCGCTGGGCCAACTCTTCACGAATACGCAAGGGGCCGTAGCCGGCGCGGGCACGACTGCCGACATAACAGTACAGATAACGCGACTCATCCAGCAGACCGTCTGCTTCCAGTCGGTCAAGGGCGTTGCCGATCAGTTCGTCACTGGCGCCGCGCAAGCGTAACTTGCGCTCCAGCTCCACCCGCCCATGCTCGCGCCGGGCCAGCAGATCCATGGCGCTGCGCCGTACCGCTACGGCGCTATCCAGCACTGCCCGCATGCCCGGCCTCAGCTATCGACGTCTGCCAGCTCATCCACCGCAGCTGCGGCTTTTTGCGGTACAGGCGCAGCCAGCAGTTTGTCGCGGATCAGCTGTTCGACAGTGCGCGCCACTTCCGGATTGTCTTCCAGATACTTGGCCGAGTTGGCCTTGCCCTGGCCGATCTTGCTGCCCTGATAGCTGTACCAGGCACCGGATTTTTCCAGCAGACCAAGCTGCACACCCAAATCAATTATCTCGCCGTTACGGTAGATGCCCTTGCCATACAGAATCTGGAACTCGGCCTGGCGGAACGGCGGCGCCACCTTGTTCTTCACCACCTTGACGCGGGTTTCACTGCCGACCACTTCGTCACCTTCCTTGACCGCGCCGGTACGGCGAATGTCCAGGCGTACCGAGGCATAGAACTTCAGCGCGTTACCGCCAGTGGTGGTTTCAGGACTGCCGAACATCACGCCGATCTTCATGCGGATCTGGTTGATGAAGATCACCAGACAGTTGGCATTCTTGATGTTGCCGGTAATCTTGCGCAGTGCCTGCGACATCAGGCGCGCCTGCAGGCCGACGTGCATGTCACCCATTTCGCCCTCGATCTCGGCCTTGGGTACCAGCGCCGCCACCGAGTCGATGACGATCACGTCGATCGCATTCGAGCGCACCAGCATGTCGGTGATTTCCAGCGCCTGTTCGCCGGTATCCGGCTGCGACACCAGCAGGTCATCGACATTCACCCCGAGCTTGCCGGCATATTCAGGATCGAGCGCATGCTCGGCATCGACGAAGGCGCAGGTCGCACCGAGTTTTTGCGCTTCGGCAATGACCGACAGCGTCAGCGTGGTCTTGCCGGATGATTCCGGACCGTAGATCTCGACGATCCGGCCTTTCGGCAAGCCGCCAATGCCCAGTGCGATATCAAGGCCCAGCGAGCCGGTGGAAATTGCCGGGATGGCCTGACGCTCATGGTCGCCCATGCGCATGACTGCACCTTTGCCGAACTGCCGCTCGATCTGACCCAGAGCTGCCGCCAGTGCACGCTTTTTATTCTCGTCCATTGCCATCCTCACGTATTCAAGGGAGCCCATCGCTCGCCAACAACTGTATATGTAGACAGTAGTATTCCATATGGCAAGTACGCCGGCTACCCCTGCATGTATTTTTCTCTGAGCAACCGACGAACGTGATCACCCGGACTGATCAAGCTGTATCAGCAGTCTGCCAGTGGATCATCCCTGGGGCACAATGCGGTTTAATTCCTTACTCGCCTGCGCGCCAGGGACACCATGAAAACAGCTCTCCTGATCATCCTCGTACTACTGCTGACTGGCCTGGCCGTGCTGGCACTGCTAATCAACCGCTGGCGCAATTCGCCGCACGGCCGGCTCTCGCTAGCGGCAGCCATCATCGGCAAGCTGGCGGACTGGCAGGCTGCCAGTGGCGATAAGAGTCCACAGGCCATGCGTGCCAGCCGGGACAAGAGCATCGGTTTCTTCATCGCCCGTCCCGCCGGGGTCCACGCGGTTCGCGATCTGGACATTCCCGGCCCCGGCGTGGCACTGCCGGTCCGTATCTACACCCCGCAAGCCAGCCTCGCGGCACTGCCGATCATCATCTACTTCCACGGCGGCGGCTGGGTATTGGGCAATCTGCATTCCCATGACAACCTGTGCCGCACACTGGCCGCCAAGACCAGTGCCATCGTGGTTTCCGTGGATTATCGACTGGCCCCGGAGAATCCCTTTCCCGCGGCACTGGATGACGCAGTTGCCGCTCTGCACTGGGTAGCCGCCCATGCGCCAACCTTCAATGGCGATTCCACGAGGATCGCCTTGGCTGGCGACAGCGCCGGCGGCAACCTGGCGGCAGCCCTGAGCCTGCAGGCGCGCGAACAGCAGGGCCCGGCCATCGCCGCCCAGGCCCTGCTGTATCCGGCAGTCGATCTGAGCAATCTCGACCGGCCTTCAATCCTGCAATTTGCCCAGGGCCTGTTCCTGACCAGGGAGCGCATGGACTGGTTCATTGATCAGTACGTGCCGGACCAAGCCATGCGCAGCAGTCCGCTGGTGTCGCCGCTGCTGGCCGGTAACCACCAGCACCTGCCCCCGGCGCTGATCATCACTGCGGGGCTCGACCCGCTGCGCGACGAGGGTGAGGCGTATGCCGCAGCACTTGAACAGGCCGGCGTGGCAACCCGGCTAACGCGTATCGAGGGCGTGATCCACGGCTTTGCATCCATGGACCGCTGGTTTCCCGAAGCCAGCCAAGCCACTGACCTGATTGCCGGCTTTCTGCGCGAGCAGTTCAGCAAGGTGGCTGCGCAATCCGGAAAAAACTAGACAGCACAGGGTGCTGTACCGCTAGCCAGTTTGATCAACCCGCTCAGCGCCGTCTCCACCGTTTGCCGGCGAACTGCCGCACGATCGCCGGCAAACTGACAGCGCTGGCTGTACAGCTGGCCGCCGTCGGCCCACGCCAGCCAGACGGTGCCCACCGGCTTTTCCGCTGAGCCGCCATCCGGTCCGGCAATACCGCTGACCGCCACCCCGTAGCGCGCGCCACTGTGCCGGCAGGCGCCGCTTGCCATGGCCTCGACCACCTCGCGACTGACCGCACCGACCTGCCCGAACAACCGTTCGGGAACGCCCAGCTGGGCGGTTTTCTGGGCATTCGAATAGGTCACATAACCGGCCTCGAACCACGCCGAGCTGCCGGCAATCCGCGTGATCGCTTCGGCAATGCCACCGCCGGTACAGGACTCCGCCGTGCAGACCTGCGCCTGCTCGGCCAGCAAGTGACGGCCAAGGCTTGCCGCCAGTTCAGTCAGTCCATCCATCAGTGGCCTCCGGGCTTAATACAGACAAGGTGGATACCGTACACTACGCGACTTTGTGATTGCAGCCGGACCCGCGGACGATGAGCGACCTCTCAGCCCACACCCCCATGATGCAACAGTACTGGAAGCTGAAAAATCAGCATCCGGAGCAGCTGATGTTCTACCGCATGGGCGATTTTTACGAACTGTTCTACGAGGACGCCAAGAAAGCCGCCGCGCTGCTCGACATTACCCTGACCGCACGCGGCCAGTCAGCCGGCAAGTCGATTCCGATGTGCGGCCTGCCCTTCCATGCCGCCGAAGGCTATCTGGCCAAACTGGTCAGGCTCGGCGAGTCGGTGGTGATCTGCGAGCAGATCGGCGATCCGGCGACCAGCAAGGGCCCGGTGGAGCGCCAGGTGGTGCGCATCATTACACCGGGCACCGTCAGCGATGAAGCGCTGCTCGACGAACGCCGCGACAATCTGCTGGCTGCCGTGCTGGGTGACGAGCGTCTGTTCGGCCTGGCCACGCTCGACATCACCAGCGGCGTCTTCAGCGTGCTGGAAATTCAGGGCTGGGAGAACCTGCTGGCCGAACTGGATCGCCTCAGCCCGGTCGAGCTGCTGATTCCCGACGACTGGCCGAGCGGCATGCCACTGGACAAGCGGCGTGGCGTGCAGCGCCGCGCCCCTTGGGACTTTGACCGCGACAGTGCCCTGAAAGGACTGTGCCAGCAATTCGCCACCCGTGACCTGAAAGGCTTTGGCTGCGAGAACCTGACCCTGGCGATCGGTGCCGCCGGCTGCCTGCTGACCTACGCCAAGGAAACCCAGCGCACCGCGCTGCCGCACCTGCGCAAGCTGCAGCATGAGCGTCTGGATGACACGGTGATTCTCGATGGCGCCAGCCGGCGCAATCTGGAGCTGGATACCAACCTCTCGGGCGGCCGCGACAACACCCTGCAAGCCGTTGTTGATCACTGCCAGACCAGCATGGGCAGCCGCCTGCTGACGCGCTGGCTGAACCGCCCGCTGCGCGACCTGACGACCCTGCAAGCACGCCAGGACTCGATCAGTTGCCTGCTCGACAGCTACCGCTTCGAGCAACTGCAGCCGCAGCTCAAGGACATCGGCGACATCGAGCGCATCCTCGCCCGTATCGGCCTGCGCAATGCCCGGCCACGTGATCTGGCGCGACTGCGCGATGCCCTGGCAGCGCTGCCGGCTCTGCAGCAGGCCATGAGCGCGCTGGAAGTGGCTCACCTGCAAAGCCTGGCAAACACCATCCAGACCTATCCCGAGCTGGCCGACCTGCTGGCCCGCGCGATCATCGACAACCCGCCTGCGGTGATTCGCGATGGCGGCGTGCTGAAAACCGGCTACGACGCCGAACTCGATGAACTGCAGAGCCTCAGCGAGAACGCCGGCCAGTACCTGATGGACCTGGAGGCCCGCGAGAAAGCCCGTACCGGCCTGGCCAATCTGAAGGTCGGCTACAACCGCGTGCACGGCTATTTCATCGAACTGCCGAGCAAGCAGGCCGAGTCGGCACCGGCCGACTACATCCGCCGACAGACTCTGAAAGGCGCCGAACGCTTCATCACGCCAGAGCTGAAAGCTTATGAAGACAAGGCGCTGTCTGCCCAAAGCCGGGCGCTGGCCCGTGAAAAACAGCTGTATGACGAGCTGCTGGAGCTGCTGATCGGCCAGCTGGCACCGCTACAGGACAGCGCGGCGGCTCTTGCCGAACTGGATGTACTGAGCAATCTGGCCGAGCGCGCATTGAACCTCAACCTGAACCGCCCACAGTTCGTCAGCCAGGCGTGCATGCACATCGAGCAAGGCCGTCATCCGGTGGTCGAACAGGTACTTGAGTCGCCCTTCGTCGCCAACGATCTCGATCTCGACAACGACACACGCATGCTGATCATCACCGGGCCGAACATGGGCGGTAAATCCACCTATATGCGCCAGACCGCACTGATCGTGCTGCTGGCGCATATCGGCAGTTTTGTCCCCGCCGCACGTTGCGAGTTGTCGCTGGTCGACCGGATTTTTACCCGTATCGGTTCCAGTGACGACCTGGCCGGTGGACGTTCGACCTTCATGGTCGAGATGAGTGAAACCGCCAATATCCTGCACAACGCCAGCGAACGCAGCCTGGTGCTGATGGATGAGGTCGGGCGTGGCACCAGCACCTTTGATGGCTTGTCGCTGGCCTGGTCAGCGGCCGAGCATCTGGCGCAATTACGCGCCTTTACGCTGTTCGCCACCCATTACTTCGAACTCACCGTGCTGCCGGACAGTCAGCCGCTGGTGGCCAACGTGCACCTCAACGCCACCGAATACAACGAGCGCATCGTGTTTCTGCACCGCGTCCTGCCCGGACCGGCCAGCCAGAGTTACGGGCTGGCAGTGGCGCAACTGGCCGGGGTTCCGGGCAGCGTCATTCAACGTGCCCGCGAACATCTGGCACGTCTCGAAGCCAGCAGCCTGCCGCTGGAAACCTCTGGCGGCGACAGCGCGGCGGGGTCGCAGCCGCTGCAGAGTGATCTGTTCGCCAGCCTGCCACATCCGCTGCTGGAGGAACTGCGCAAGCTGAAAACCGACGACCTGACGCCGCGCCAGGCTCTGGAACTGCTGTATGCCTGGCAAAAGCGAATCTGACAGCGCGCCACCAGCTGAAAGTGATAGAATTGCGCGCCTTTTTCTTGTCGCCAGGTTTACAGGTTGAACTCTGACGACCATTCTGAACCTGCAAGTCGCCCATCTGCGGCGCCAACCGTCGCCCAAGGAGCATCAGCATGACCTTCGTCGTCACCGACAACTGCATCAAGTGCAAATACACCGACTGCGTGGAAGTCTGCCCGGTAGACTGTTTCTATGAAGGCCCGAACTTTCTGGTCATTCATCCCGACGAGTGTATCGACTGCGCCCTGTGCGAACCGGAATGCCCAGCCGAAGCCATCTTCGCCGAGGACGAAGTACCGGAAGATCAGCAGGAGTACATTGAGCTCAACGCCGACCTCGCCGAGATCTGGCCGTGCATCACCGAGAAGAAAGAATCGCTGCCGGATGCCGAAGAGTGGGATGGCGTTAAAGACAAGCTGCAGTATCTGGAGCGCTAATCCAGCCTCCAGGCGCCAACCGCTGCGCAGCCACCGAACGCTGCTGCAAGGTTGATGCACTGCAAATGAAAACGGGCGGCCCAGGCCGCCCGTTTTTTCCCCGCTCCAGTTACTCCCTGTCATCATCCTGATGAAGCGCTACCTGCGCTGTCCTGACTGCCGTCCCTGGCAGCCTGCGCCAGTCCATTGGCACGCGCCCGATAGTACGCAACGGCTTGCACCTGACAAGGCCCTTACAGCCCCTCCGGCGATTACTCGAACGCTCCGAACTATCTTGTAAAGTCTTTATTTTCAATGAGTTAAAAATTACCGCAGCACGAAAATGGTTAAACTGCTGCTAGCGCCACACGCAACGGCCTACAGCAATGTAAGCCTTTGCTTACATTGCAATCAGGTGAGCTTTCGAGTTACCGGCAGAAAAGCAAAGGCCGCTCATCGCGAGCGGCCTTTCATTGGTGGCAAAGCAATCGATGTGTCGGCGAGCACTTACTGGAATAACGAGTCGCCAGAAAGACCGTTGCTTTCCAGGATCTCGCGCAAGCGCTTGAGCGCTTCGACCTGAATCTGGCGTACCCGTTCGCGGGTAAGACCGATTTCACGACCGACCTCTTCCAGCGTGCTGGTTTCATGGCCACGCAAACCAAAGCGGCGCACCACGACTTCGCGCTGCTTTTCGGTCAGGTCGCCGAGCCACTGGTCAATGCTCTGCGACAGGTCATCGTCCTGCAACAGGTCACACGGATCGGTGGTGCGATCATCGCTAAGGGTGTCCAGCAGCGTCTTGTCGGAATCCGGGCCGAGCGAAACATCCACCGAAGATACCCGCTCGTTCAGCCGCAGCATGCGTTTGACATCAGCCACCGGCTTTTCCAGCAAGTCGGCGATTTCTTCCGGAGAGGGCTCATGATCAAGCTTTTGCGTGAGTTCGCGGGCCGCCCGCAGATAGATATTGAGTTCCTTGACCACGTGAATCGGCAGGCGGATGGTCCGGGTCTGATTCATGATGGCCCGTTCAATCGTCTGACGAATCCACCAGGTGGCGTAGGTAGAGAAACGGAAACCGCGCTCGGGATCAAATTTCTCCACCGCGCGAATCAGGCCCAGGTTGCCCTCTTCGATCAGGTCGAGAAGGGAAAGCCCGCGATTGACATAGCGACGGGCAATTTTCACCACCAGGCGCAAGTTGCTTTCAATCATGCGCTTGCGCCCAGCCGGATCGCCACTTTGCGCCAGGCGGGCAAAATGCACCTCTTCCTGGGGCGTCAGCAAGGGTGAGAAACCGATTTCGTTGAGATAGAGCTGGGTAGCATCCAGCGCACGGGTGTAGTCGATGAACTTGTGCTGCTTCAGGCCGGAGGAAGCTTTTGCCCCCTTGTCGGTAGCCGATTGATCCGTCTTACCCTCAGCGGCCTCGTTCATGACGATTTCACGCTCCAGCAACAACAGGTCTTCTTCTACTTCGAACTCTGGCACTTCTTTTTTCTTGAGAGCCATTTCTTATTATCCTTTTACTGAGTCCCGCTTTAAGCCTGCATCGGCCAAAATCCCTGGCCCCAGCAAGCCTAACCCCTATGCAACTGTACGAACCAAACCCCGATCAGCGACTAGGCAAATACTGCAAAGGATCAACCGGTTTCCCCTTGCGGCGAATCTCGAAATGGAGCTTCACCCGGTCGGTTCCCGTCGAACCCATATTGGCAATAACCTGCCCTGCCTTGACCTTTTGCCCTTCCCGCACCAGCAAGTTACGGTTGTGTCCGTAAGCACTTACGTAGACATCGCTGTGCTTGATGATTACCAGTTCGCCATAGCCGCGCAATCCACTGCCGGCGTAAACAACGGTTCCATCCTGCCCAGCCAAAACAGGCTGTCCTAATTCCCCGGCGATATCAATGCCTTTATTCAAACTACCGTTTGAGGAAAATTTGCCAATCACGGTGCCTTGTGCAGGCCACGCCCAGCCTGACGCGGAAAGCTTTACCGGGGTTAAAACCGGGGACGCAGTCTGACTGGGAGCCGGGGTTACCGGGGCAATAGGAGCGGCCGCGGGCGCGGGGGCTGGCGACGATGTAACCGATGTACTGCTGACCATGGGCCCGGATGGCGCGGCAACCGCACTGGTTACCGGAGCTGCATAGACTGGCCGGGTATTATGCACCGGTGGTTTATAGGCCTGCACCGGCGCCGGTGACGCGCTGAAATAGATCACCTGCTTGGGCATTATCACGTAAGGCGCGACTATGTTGTTGCGCGCCGCCAGCGCCTTCCAGTCCCAGCCAAAACGGAACGCGATCGAATAAAGAGTGTCGCCACGCTGGACTATATATTTGCCACCGGAAGGCTGCGCCTTCTTGGCGTAAGCGGAGGTGGAATTACGATCCACTACCTGCACCGGTTTCTGCGAGCTGCTACTGCAACCGACCAGCATGCCGGCGCCAAGCCAGGCCAGAACCAAGGCACGCAGCGCCGGCTTGCAAGACAGGTCGAAGCGCAGTTGCACTGAAGTACCCGAGTTTGACACTAGCCATCCCATCCTGATGATCAACTTCCTTCTGTCTGCGTGCGCCTGGCGAGTAGCGCCGCGAATGCTTCCAGACCAAGTACCAATAGCGCGCCGGCGATTGCCAGGCAAATTGCCAGGGTCAGTTGTGCATCGCTACCGGAAAGCCGGGCAAACTGATCGGGCCACAAATTATCCTGCAGCAAGGGTTGCAGCTTGCCATGACTATTGCTCACCCAGCTCACTGTCTGCTTCCACGGCCACACCTTGTTCAGCGAGCCGAGCATCAGCCCGGCCAGAAACGCCAGGGTGAGGTCACGCCAGCGGTGCAGCAGCCAGTTCAACAGCCTGGAAAAACCCAGCAACCCGGCCAGACAACCGCTGGCAAATATCGCCAGCACCAGCAGGTCCAGTTCTTTCACCGCACCAAGCACAACCGGATAAAGGCCCAGTAATAGCAGAATAAAACTGCCGGAAATACCGGGCAGGATCATCGCGCAGATTGCCACCGCACCGGCAAGAAACAAAGTTAGTGGCGTCCCGTCCAGCTGCACGGGAGCCGCCACGGTGATCCACCAGGCAAAAGCACCACCCAGCAAAGCACTGCACAGACGGGAAACACCCCAGTGCTGCACCGCCCGCACCACGATATGCGTCGACACCAGGATCAGACCAAAGAAAAACGACCACAAGGCTATCGGCTGGGTTTCCAGCAGAGAGGTAATCAGTCTGGCCAGGGAAAGCACACTGGCCAGAATACCGCTGACCAGCACCAGCAGAAAGTTGGCATTGGCGCATTGCCAGGCTTCGACGATACGCCCACGCAACAACAGCAGCCCCGCCTTGGGCAGCTGCGCCAGGGATTGCAGCAACTCGTCATAAATCCCGGTAATGAAAGCGACCGTGCCTCCGGAAACACCCGGCACTACATCTGCCGCCCCCATGGCCATGCCTTTGAGAAACAGCAACAGATAATGCCTCATAGCTTCTTCCCTAATCTGAGACTCAGGCCAACGGCCCGTTGAGCAACGGCACGAAACGCACGGAATCCAGTACGTGCCGGGAGTAGCCGTTTTCTTCACGCACGATCAGCAGCAAGTCCTGCACTTCGCCCGCCCCCACGGGAATCACCAGCCGGCCACCTGGCGCCAACTGGTCGAGCAAGGCTTGCGGGACATCCCTGGCGGCGGCAGTAACCATGATGCCATTGTAGGGTGCCAGTGCGGGCCAGCCTTCCCAGCCATCCCCCCAGCGATATACCACGTTGCGCAGCTTCAGCTCCGCCAGCCGCTCCTTGGCGCGGTCCTGCAAGCTCTGGATGCGCTCGACGGTGAACACCCGCTCCACCAGTTGTGCCAGCACGGCGGTCTGATAGCCGCAGCCGGTACCGATTTCCAGCACCTTGTCCAGCGGCCCGCCGGCCAGCAATAACTCGGTCATGCGCCCGACCATATAGGGTTGCGAGATGGTCTGGTTATGTCCGATCGGCAACGCGGTGTCTTCATAGGCGCGATGGGCCAGTGCCTCATCTACAAACAGGTGGCGCGGGGTGCGGCGAATGACTTCCAGCACCTGCGGGCTGGACAAGCCTTCCTCATACAACCGTTCGATCAGGCGCTCGCGGGTGCGCTGCGAGGTCATGCCACTACCGCGGCGCTGCCGTTCTTCTTCGGTGGGGCTCACAGCAACGACTCCAACCAATTCTCCAGACTGGAAAAACCCTCGGCAAAGGTACGATCCAGTTGCAGGGGAGTAACCGAAATATAGCCCTGCAGTACCGCATGAAAGTCCGTCCCCGGCCCGCCGTCTTCGGCATCACCGGCCACCGATATCCAGTAGCCTTCCTTGCCGCGCGGATTAACCACCTTGACCGGCGAGGCCGCACGGGCGCGGTGCCCCAGGCGGGTCAGCTGCACCCCGCGGATATGATCCAGCGGCAGGTTCGGCACATTGACATTCAACACTGTCCGCGCCGGCAGGTTGAGCCGGGCATGCCCTTCGACCAGTTTGCGGGCAAACCAGGCCGCAGTTTCCAGATTGTCCGGCAAACGCGAGAGCAGGGAAAAGGCAAATGCCGGCTGATCGAGAAAACGGCCCTCAAGGGCGGCCGCAACGGTGCCGGAATAGAGCACATCGTCGCCCAGATTGGCGCCCAGATTGATCCCGGAAACCACCATGTCCTGTGGCTGATCCAGCAGCCCGTTCAGCCCCAGATGCACACAGTCGGCCGGGGTGCCATTCAGGCTGATGAAGCCGTTGGCCAGTCGTTGCGGGTGCAGCGGGCGATCCAGGGTCAGCGAGCTGCTGGCGCCGCTTTTATCCTGATCCGGCGCAATCACCGAACAGTCGGCGTAATCGGCCAGCGCCGAATGCAGCGCAGCCAAACCTGGGGCATTCACCCCGTCATCATTGGAGATCAGAATTCGCATGCAGTATCCGTAGGTCCAGCCGGTAGCAGATCAAGCAGTTCACGCACCACCACGGTGGCAAAGCATCCCGCCGGCAGAACAAAAGCCAGTTGCAACACATCAGGTTCGGGATAATGCCATGTCAGCTGGCCAATGGGGAGGCGCAAGATACGCCTTTCCTGCTTCATGCCGGCCAAAGCCAGCCAATTGGCCAGCGCCGGCTGCCCGGCCGCCAATCCATCCTCCAGCAGTTGCGCTGCACCGGCTGCAGGTGACCCACCTTCACCCCACATGGGGCCCGTCGGATGCAAGTCGAGAATAGCCAGCCGCGGATCACTGCATTCAGCCTCGGCGGCCGGAAAAAAACTGCGGCTATCGGTGAACGCCAGCAAGTCGCCAACCATGGCCTGATTCCAACTGCCGGCAGCCACCCGTTCGGCGAGAACCCGGTTGAACAGGTAACTGCGCGTCGCCGACAACAGACGCGAACGCAGATTGCGCTGCTCGGGAAACTCGCCGGCCCCGGCAAAACGCAAAGCATCCACCAGGTTGCCGCCTTTATGGCCAAAGCGTTGCAAACCAAAATAATTCGGCACGCCTTGCTCGCGGAGCAGCTGCAGGCGCTGCTCGAGCATGTCCTTGTCGGCGTTCAGGTGCTTCAGGCGCAAGGTAAAACCATTGGCTGCGTGGGCACCGCGCTGCAACTTGCGTGAATGGCGCACGGCTTTGAGGATGCTCAGGCTGTGCCCTTCGGCAGCCGCCAGATCCGGATCCGCCTTGCCCGGCAAGTGCAGACTGAACCACTGACGGGTCAACGCCTGGCGATCCTTCAGGCCCGCATAGCTGATCGCCCGCTGCGGCACACCGGCCGCACGCGCCAGCCGCCGCGCCGCCTCCTCGGTATTCAGACCACGCTTTTCCACCCACAGCCAGAGATGCTCGCCGACACCGGAAAGCTCAATTTCCAGTACTTCATCAACCTGGAAGTCCTCGGCCGTAGCCTTCAACAGCGCCTGGCCGCAAGCGGCGCCATGGGCGCGCGGCCCGAGCAATTCAAGCTCGTTCATGGGCTGACCAACAAAGCCACGGCATGCACGGCAATACCTTCTTCACGACCGGTAAAACCCAGTTTTTCAGTGGTGGTCGCCTTGACGTTGACCTGATCGGAGCCGACCTGCAGATCCTCGGCAATCAAAGCGCGCATGGCATCTATATGCGCTGCCATCTTCGGCGCCTGGGCGACGATGGTGGCGTCGACATTGCCCACCCGCCAGCCTTTGCCCTTGAGCAGGCCCAGTACATGACGCAGCAGCGTGCGACTGTCTGCACCCTTGAACGCAGGATCGGTATCCGGAAAGTGCTTGCCGATATCGCCCAGCGCGGCAGCGCCGAGCAACGCATCACACAGCGCATGCAACAGGACATCGCCATCCGAATGCGCCAGCAAGCCGAATTTGTGAGGAATCCGCACGCCACCGAGGGTAACGAAATGCCCTTCGGTGAAGCGGTGGACATCGTAGCCGTGGCCAATACGCATTTGGCTGTTCATGAACAATCGGGCCCTGGAAAAGTCAGGGCCCGATTCTACAGGACTGGCATTGCCATCAAACCGTTACTGTCTCGCAAAACCTCAGTTGCTCAGCGCTTGCGCGTGATGCCGCAGGTGCTCATCGATAAAGCTGGCGATGAAATAGTAGCTGTGGTCATAGCCCGGCTGCAGGCGCAGGGTGAGCGGATGGCCGGCGGAACGGGCAGCCGCTTGCAGCGCTTCGGGCTTCAACTGATTGGTGAGAAAGTCATCCCTGTCTCCCTGATCGACCAGTATCGGCAGCTTTTCCGAAGCCTCGGCAAGCAACGCACAAGCATCCCACTCGCGCCAGCGCGAGCGATCCTCGCCGAGAAAACGGGAAAACGCCTTTTCGCCCCAGGGACAGTTCATCGGATTGTTGATCGGCGCAAAGGCTGACAGCGACTGGTAACGTCCGGGGTTGCGCAACGCACAAACCAGCGCACCGTGACCACCCATGGAGTGGCCGCTGATGCCGCGCTTGTCCGAGGCCGGGAAATTGGCCTCAATCAGGGCAGGCAACTCCTGCACCACATAGTCATGCATCTGATAATGCTGCGCCCATGGCTTCTGGGTAGCGTTCAGATAAAAGCCCGCACCATGCCCGAAATCCCAGGCACCGTCCGGATCGCCAGGCACATCAGCGCCACGCGGACTGGTGTCCGGGGCCACGACGATCAAGCCCAGCTCCGCCGCGAGGCGCTGCACACCGGCCTTCTGCATGAAGTTCTCATCGGTACAGGTCAGCCCTGACAGCCAGTAGAGCACCGGCAGCTTGGCGCCCTGTTCGGCCTGCGGCGGCAGGTAAACGGCGAATTGCATATCGCAATCCAGGGTTCTGGAACGGTGACGATATCGTTTGTGCCAGCCGCCGAAGCTTTTCTGGCAAGACAGGTTTTCCAAGGTCATGGAACCTCCGTAAATACAGCTTTCAGGGCATACACCGGAGCGTACCAGGACCTGAGGCACTGGCCGCTCGCCGCCTGCCGCCCTGCAGGGATCAGAAGTGAATGACCGTACGAATGCTCTTGCCTTCGTGCATCAGATCGAAGGCCTGGTTGATCTCGTCCAGCGGCAGATTGTGGGTAATGAACGTATCCAGAGGAATCTCGCCCTTCTGCGCTTTCGCCACATAACTCGGCAGTTCGGTACGACCCTTGACGCCGCCGAAGGCCGAACCGCGCCAGACGCGACCAGTCACCAGCTGGAACGGCCGGGTGGAGATTTCCTGACCGGCACCGGCCACACCGATAATCACCGACTCGCCCCAGCCCTTGTGGCAGCACTCCAGCGCCGAGCGCATCAACTGCACATTGCCGACGCACTCGAAGCTGTAATCGACGCCGCCATCGGTCATTTCGATGATGACGTCCTGGATCGGCTTGCTGTGCTCCTTCGGATTGACGAAGTCGGTGGCACCCAGCTCCCTGGCGATATCGAACTTGGACGGATTGATATCCACGGCAATGATCCGTGACGCCTTGGCCATTTTCGCGCCGATGATCGCCGCCAGCCCGATGCCGCCGAGGCCGAAGATAGCCACCGTTGCGCCTTCTTCCACCTTGGCGGTGTTGAGTACGGCCCCGATGCCGGTAGTGACGCCACAGCCGAGCAGACAGACCTTGTCCAGCGGTGCATCCACGGGAATTTTCGCCAGGGAAATTTCCGGCAGCACGGTGTACTCGGAGAACGTCGAGCAGCCCATGTAGTGGTAGATCGGCTGCCCCTGGTAAGAAAAGCGCGAGGTACCGTCCGGCATCAGGCCCTTGCCCTGGGTCGCGCGCACCGCCTGGCACAGGTTGGTCTTGCCCGAGGTGCAGAACTTGCAGGTACGGCATTCGGCGGTATACAGCGGGATCACATGATCGCCGACGGCCAGCGAGGTGACACCTTCACCGACGGCCTCGACGATGCCACCGCCTTCATGGCCGAGAATGCAGGGAAATACCCCTTCGGAATCTTCGCCGGACAGGGTGTAGGCATCGGTATGACAAACGCCGGTGGCGACGATGCGCACCAGCACTTCACCCGCTTGTGGCGGCGCTACATCCACCTCAACGATTTGCAGGGGTTGATTGGGCGCAAAGGCTACGGCAGCACGCGACTTGATCATGTTTGCTCTCCGGCAGGTTGTTCAAAGTGGCGCAAAGTATAGGGCAGCCATCAGAAATCAATAATCAGCCATTTATGGAAACATTATTGCCAAACAGGGACAATTAACCGCTTGCTGCCCTTAATCAGTACTTTTACCCCCAGAAAGGAAAGCATCGATGAATCGCTGGGAAGGCCTGGATGAATTTGTCGCAGTCGCCGAATGCGGCCAGTTCACCGCGGCGGCCGAACGCCTGGGGCTATCGTCCTCGCAGGTCAGTCGACAAGTCGCCCGTCTGGAAGAACGCTTGCAGACCCGCCTGTTTTATCGCAGTACCCGCCGGGTGGCACTGACTGAAGCCGGGCAGACGTTCCTGCAGCACTGCCAGCGCTTGCAGGATGCTCGTGAAGAAGCCTTGCGTGCAATCGGCGATCTGGGTGGCGAGCCCAAAGGTCTGCTGCGCATGACCTGCGCCGTGGCCTATGGCGAGCGCTTCATTGTGCCGCTGGTGACGGATTTCATGGCTCGCCATCCGCAACTGAAAGTCGAGATAGAGCTGAGTAACCGTACTCTGGACATGGTGCAGGAGGGCCTGGATCTGGCCATCCGTCTGGGCCGTCTGCAGGATTCACGACTGATAGCCACCCGCCTGGCGCCAAGGCAGATGTATCTGTGCGCGGCGCCGGATTATCTGCAGCGCTATGGTCGTCCGCACAGCTTGTCCGAGCTGAACGGGCACAACTGCCTGATCGGCAGCTCCGACCTCTGGACTTTCCAGCTCAACGATCGCGAGTCCGCCCAGCGGGTCAGCGGCAACTGGCGCTGCAACAGTGGCCAGTCGGTACTCGAGGCGGCGTTGCGTGGGCTGGGTTTGTGTCAGCTGCCGGACTATTACGTGCTTGAACACCTGCGCAGCGGCGCTCTGGTGTCTCTGCTGGCCAACCATCAACCGCCGAATACCGCCGTCTGGGCGCTCTACCCGCAGCAACGGCACCTGTCACCCAAGGTGCGGCAACT
The DNA here is from genome assembly GCF_900105995.1 of Pseudomonas pohangensis. Classification (NCBI taxonomy): domain Bacteria; kingdom Pseudomonadati; phylum Pseudomonadota; class Gammaproteobacteria; order Pseudomonadales; family Pseudomonadaceae; genus Pseudomonas; species Pseudomonas pohangensis. The sequence continues at coordinate 2,611,619 of NZ_LT629785.1, forward strand.
GGTGGACTTCCTCAAAAGCGGCATGGCGCAACGCCACGAATACAACACCATGACCTGAAGCCGTGACACTCAGCCCTTACGCCAGAGCAGCGCCAGGCTCTGCAGGTCTTCCGGCCGAGTGATTTTCAGGTTGTCGGCACGCCCTTCGATCAGGCGGGGTGCCTGACCGGCCAGCTCGATGGCTGATGCCTCGTCGGTAACCGCCGCACCTGCCACCAAGGCATCGTGCAACGCCTGCTGCAAGGGGGCAAAGCGAAACATCTGCGGGGTAAACGCCTGCCAGATATGACTGCGATCGAGGGTTTCGAGCACCCGCCCGTCCGGGCGCGCCCGCTTGAGCGTATCCTTCGAAGGAACTGCCAGCAGGCCGCCCACCGGATCGTTGGCCAATTGCGTCAGTAACAAATCGAGATCCTGACGCGACAGATTGGGCCGCGCCGCATCATGCACCAGCACCCAGTCCTGCCCGCCTGCGCCCAGCTTGCCGAGCATCTGCAAACCATTAAGCACGGAATCGGCGCGCTCCACGCCGCCGGGCGCGAGCTGAATACGCATATCCCTGGCGCAAGCCAGTGTCGGCCAGTAAGGGTCGTTCTCCGCCAGACAAACCACCAGCCCCTTGAGCCCGGGATGCTCGAGAAAACAGTCAAGGGTATGTTCGATGATGCTGCGCCCGGCCAGCGGCAGATACTGCTTGGGACGATCGGCCTGCATCCGCGAACCGATGCCTGCGGCCGGGATCACTACCCAGAAGGATGTTGCGTCCGGACTGGACACTTTCATTCAGCCAGCTGATAGAGGGTTTCACCCTCTTTGACCATGCCCAGCTCATGCCGGGCGCGCTCCTCGACGGTTTCCATGCCTTTCTTCAGCTCCAGCACTTCCGCTTCGAGGATACGGTTACGTTCGAGCAGGTGCTGGTTTTCCCCCTGCTGCGAGGCAATCTGCCGCTTCAGTTCGGCTACTTCGGCCAGACTGCCATCACCCACCCACAGGCGATACTGCAGGCCCGCCAACAGCAGGATCAACAGCACAAACAGCCAGTAGGGAGTTTTTTTCATCTAGCCAGGGCATTCCATAAACAAAGGGCAGCTTGCGCTGCCCTTTTACCACTTCTGGACGCAGCAGAGAAAATCAGCTGCGTTCGGGCACTATCAACCGCGGAATTCGGCACGGCCTTTATAGGGAGCCTTGCCACCCAATTGCTCCTCGATACGCAGCAACTGGTTGTACTTGGAAACCCGATCCGAGCGGCACAGCGAACCGGTCTTGATCTGTCCGGCAGCCGTCCCCACCGCCAGATCAGCGATGGTGCTGTCTTCGGTTTCACCACTGCGATGGGAGATAACCGCCGTGTAACCGGCGGCCTTGGCCATCTGGATGGCTTCCAGGGTCTCGGTCAGCGAGCCGATCTGGTTGAACTTGATCAGAATCGAGTTGGCGATCGACTCATCGATGCCGCGCTTGAGAATTCTGGTGTTGGTCACGAACAGGTCATCGCCGACCAGCTGCACCTTGGCGCCGATCTTGTCGGTCAGCACTTTCCAGCCGGCCCAGTCCGACTCGTCCATGCCATCTTCGATGGAGATGATCGGGTAACGCTCGGCCAGACCGGCCAGATAATCGGCAAAACCGGCGCCGTCAAATACCTTGCCTTCACCGGCCAGGTCGTACTTGCCGTCTGCGTAGAACTCACTGGCTGCGCAGTCCAGCGCCAGGGTGACGTCGGTACCCAGCTGGTATCCGGCATTGGCGACTGCTTCGCTGATGGCTGCCAGAGCGTCTTCGTTCGACGCGAGATTCGGCGCAAAACCACCTTCATCACCGACCGAAGTGCTCAGGCCACGGGCTTTCAGCACCGCCTTGAGGTGATGAAAAATTTCCGTACCCATACGCAGACCATCGGAGAAGGTTCTGGCACCTACCGGCTGCACCATGAACTCCTGGATGTCGACGTTGTTATCGGCGTGCTCGCCGCCGTTGATGATATTCATCATCGGCACCGGCATCGAATACACACCCGGCGTACCGTTGAGGTCGGCGATATGCGCGTACAGAGGCACGCCTTTGGCCTTGGCCGCGGCTTTGGCGGCGGCCAGAGATACCGCAAGAATCGCATTGGCGCCCAGACTGGCTTTGTTCTCGGTGCCGTCCAGCTCGATCATGGCGTGATCGAGGACTTTTTGCTCACGGGCATCCTTGCCCAACAGCAGGTCACGGATCGGACCATTGATATTGGCTACCGCCTTGAGTACGCCCTTGCCCAGGTAACGACTCTTGTCGCCATCACGCAGTTCCAGTGCTTCACGCGAACCGGTAGAGGCGCCGGATGGTGCACAGGCACTGCCGACCATACCGTTATCCAGTATCACATCGGCTTCTACGGTGGGATTGCCACGGGAATCGAGTACTTCACGACCCTTGATGTCGACGATTTTTGCCATGTTCGCGGTAACTCCAGAAATTGAAAGGGGAACTGATCGTTGGCGTTACGCAGTTACGATCGGCGCAAAGCTCTTGACCAGATCATCCAGCTGTTTGAGCTGGGTCAGGAAAGGTTCCAGCTTGTCCAGGCGCAAGGCGCAGGGGCCATCACACTTGGCGTTGTCCGGATCGGGGTGCGCCTCGAGAAACAGTCCGGCCAGGCCCTGGCTCATGCCGGCCTTGGCCAGATCGGTGACCTGGGCGCGGCGGCCACCGGCGGAATCCGAACGCCCGCCCGGCATCTGCAGGGCATGGGTCACATCAAAGAACACCGGGTATTCGAACTGCTTCATGATGCCGAAGCCGAGCATGTCGACCACCAGGTTGTTGTAACCGAAGGACGAGCCGCGCTCGCAGAGAATCAGCTGATCGTTGCCTGCCTCTTCACACTTGCTCAGGATATGTTTCATTTCCTGAGGCGCGAGGAACTGGGCCTTCTTGATATTGATCACCGCGCCGGTTCTGGCCATTGCCACCACCAGATCGGTCTGCCGTGAAAGGAACGCCGGCAGCTGGATGATGTCGCACACCGCGGCCACCGGTGCAGCCTGAGCGGGCTCATGCACATCGGTGATCACCGGCACGCCGAAAGTACTCTTCACTTCCTCGAAGATCTTCATGCCCTCTTCCAGGCCGGGGCCGCGGAAGGAGTTGATCGAGGAGCGGTTGGCCTTGTCGAAACTGGCCTTGAATACATAGGGAATGCCGAGCTTCTCGGTCACCCGCACGTATTCTTCACATGCCTGCATGGCCAGATCACGCGATTCCATCACATTGATCCCGCCGAACAGCACGAACGGCTTGTCGTTGGCGATTTCGATATTGCCGACACGGATGATCTTCTGGCTCATGCCTGACGGGCCTTCTGCGCGAGCGCGGCACTGACGAAACCAGTGAACAACGGATGGCCATCACGCGGCGTCGAGGTGAACTCCGGGTGGAACTGGCAGGCGACAAACCAGGGATGGTCCGGCGCTTCCACCACTTCCACCAGCGCACCATCACCGGAGCGGCCGGTGACTTTCAGACCGGCTGCCAACAAGTCCGGCAACAGGTTGTTGTTCACTTCATAGCGGTGACGATGACGTTCGACAATCCGCTCCTTGCCGTAGCAGGCATAGACATTCGAACCTGACAGCAACTGACACTCCTGGGCGCCGAGGCGCATGGTGCCGCCCAGATCGGAGCCGGCATCACGGGTTTCCACTTCGCCGGTGGCATCTGCCCACTCGGTGATCAACCCGACAACCGGATGCCCGGAATGCAGATCAAACTCGGACGAGTTGGCATCGCTCCAGCCCAGTACGTTGCGGGCATACTCGATCACCGCCACCTGCATGCCCAGACAGATACCCAGATAAGGGATGTTGTTTTCACGGGCATGCTGTACCGCACGGATCTTGCCTTCCACACCGCGCAGGCCAAAACCGCCCGGTACCAGAATGGCATCAGCCCCTTCGAGCAGGCCAACGCCCTGATTCTCGATATCTTCCGAGTCGATATAGCGCAGATTGACCTTGGTGCGGGTCTGGATGCCGGCATGACTCAGCGCCTCGATCAGCGACTTGTAGGCATCCAGCAGTTCCATGTACTTGCCGACCATCGCGATGGTCACTTCGTGTTCGGGATGCAGCTTGGCATCCACCACCCGTTCCCACTCGGACAGGTCGGCCGGCTTGCAGTCCAGCCCGAAGCGCTCGACGACAATCTCGTCCAGGCCCTGGGCGTGCAGCACGGATGGAATCTTGTAGATGGTATCCACATCTTCCAGACCGATCACCGCACGTTCCTCGACGTTGGTGAACAGGGCGATCTTGCGCCGCGAGGACAGATCGATTTCGTGGTCGGAGCGGCAGATCAGCACATCCGGCTGCAGGCCGATGGAACGCAGTTCCTTGACCGAATGCTGGGTCGGCTTGGTCTTGGTTTCGCCGGCGGTGGCGATATACGGCACCAGCGTCAGGTGCATGAGCATGGCGCGCTTGATGCCTACTTCCAGACGCAACTGGCGAATGGCCTCAAGGAACGGCTGCGACTCGATATCGCCTACCGTACCGCCAATTTCCACCATGGCGACATCGGCATCGCCGGCACCCTTGATGATCCGCCGCTTGATTTCGTCGGTGATGTGCGGGATGACCTGGATGGTCGCGCCCAGGTAGTCACCACGGCGCTCACGGCGCAGCACATCTTCGTAGACCCGCCCGGTGGTGAAGTTGTTGTCCTGGGTCATGGTCGTGCGGATGAACCGCTCGTAATGCCCCAGATCCAGGTCGGTTTCGGCACCGTCGTGGGTAACGAATACTTCACCGTGCTGGAACGGGCTCATGGTGCCCGGATCCACGTTGATATAAGGGTCCAGCTTGAGCATGGTGACCTTCAGGCCCCGCGCTTCCAGGATGGCCGCCAGTGATGCCGATGCAATGCCTTTCCCCAATGAAGAAACAACACCGCCCGTGACGAAAATGAAGCGCGTCATAAAAACCCTAGAAGTCTGCGTTTAGGCGGTCAGGCCGCCGGGGGAAAAGCTCAACAGGCTTTATCAGCCTGCCTGAAATAGCCGACTTCCACGGATCCGCTGGGGTTCCGCAAAAGTTGTATCAAGACGGGAGAGCAGTCTACCGGAAAGGCCTATCTAGCTCAAACCTTGTGCGCTGTCTGCGGGACGCCAGATGAGCTGCCACGATTCACCCGCCGCAGCCCCTGATCCGGGCAGGTTGGCGACTGCCAGCAACTCTTCGCCACGATAGAGCAACGGCAGGCGCGCTCTGGCAAAGGCCGGAATCTGCAGCTCATTGAGCAATCGCTTGAGATCACGATGCCCCCGGCCGGGGATGTACAGGGATTCACCACCCTGCCGGTAGCGAACACCCAGCGGTCCGGCTGGCGCCTCACCGGCAAAATACAGCTGTCCGTTATCGGGGAGCTGCAGCCGCTGGCGTGGATCTGGCCAGACGAGCTGGCCCGCCAGCGGGCGCAGCCAGGTCTCGGGCACCCACCACAGGCGATTGGCGCAGCGCTGCAGCTCGCCACTGGCCAGGCACCAGCGCGGCTGGGCATCAATCGCTGCATCGCGCAGGGCGTACCAGCCGGCCCAATGCGCGCTGTCCGGCAGCTCCGTCAGGGGCGCAAGAAAGGTCCGCAATAGATTGCGCTGGCGTGCCTCACTCAAACGCTTCAGCGCCTGCAGGTCCAGCGATGGCAGTGCCAGCCAGACCGGCTGCGCAGGCAGGACGACGGTGCGCAGATCCTGCTCAGCAAACTCGTCCAGCAGCGCTTGCGCCTCGGCCAGATGCCCGGCGGTGCGCGCAAGAACGTCACTGCTGGCCGGCCAGCGCTGTTCGAGCAGCGGGATTACCTGCTGCCGCAGGAAGTTGCGCGCGTATTGCACATCCTGATTGGACGGGTCCTCGATCCAGACCAGCCGATGCTGTCGCGCATAGGCTTCCAGTTCGGCACGCGAGACATCCAGCAGCGGCCGCAGCAAGCGGCCCGCACCCAATACCCGCTGTCGGGGCATGCCGGCCAGCCCCTTGACGCCGGAGCCGCGCAGCAACCTGAACAACAGGGTTTCCGCCTGATCGTCGCGATGCTGTGCAGTCAGCAGCACCTCTTCAGGCGCAAGCAGTCGTCCGAACGCCAGATAACGGGCGTTGCGGGCGGCGCGCTCAAGGCTGGCGGAGCTGCGCTGCACGCTAACCTGTTCAACCCGCAATGGCACGTCGAAGGCCTGGCAGACCTGCCGGCAGTGGTCCGGCCAGCCCTTCGCCACTGCCTGCAAACCGTGCTCGATATGGATCGCCGAAAGCGCTGGCAGCTTTTCCACCCGACCGAGGCAGGTCAGCAGATGCAGCAGAACCGTTGAGTCCAGCCCGCCGGAAAATGCCACACGCCAGGCCGGCGCATCACGCCAGGGCAACAGGGATTCAAGCAGGCGCAGTTCAAGAGATTTCATGGAATACCCGCTAGAAACAACAACGGGCCCTCAGGCCCGTTGTGCGTGCAATGCCTGATCAGGCAATGCCGTAACTCATCAGGCGCGCATAACGGCGCTCGAGTAATTTTTCCGTATCGAGCTGCTTCAGCTCCGCAAGTTGCTTTACCAGATGATCACGAATGTTCGCAGCCGTGTCTTGCGGGTTGCTGTGGGCGCCGCCCATCGGTTCGGCTATGACATTATCGACAATGCCCAGCCCCTTCAGGCGCTCAGCGGTGATGCCCATGGCCTCCGCCGCTTCCGGGGCCTTTTCTGCCGTCTTCCAGAGAATCGAGGCACAGCCCTCCGGCGAAATCACCGAATAGGTCGAGTACTGCAGCATGTTCAGCGTGTCGCAGACGCCAATCGCCAGCGCTCCGCCGGAACCGCCCTCACCAATCACCGTGGCAATGATCGGTGTCTTCAGGCGCGCCATTACCCGCAGATTCCAGGCAATCGCCTCACTCTGGCCGCGCTCTTCCGCATCGATGCCCGGGTAAGCACCGGGCGTATCGATGAAGGTCAGAATCGGCAACTTGAAGCGCTCGGCCATTTCCATCAGGCGGCAGGCCTTGCGATAGCCTTCCGGCCGCGGCATGCCGAAATTGCGCCGCACCTTCTCGCGCACTTCACGGCCTTTCTGATGGCCAATAACCATCACCGGTTCACCTTCCAGGCGGGCAATGCCCCCGACAATGGCGGCGTCGTCCGAGAAGTGCCGGTCACCGTGCAGCTCATCGAATTCGGTGAAGATGTGCTCCAGATAATCCAGGGTGTAGGGCCGCCGCGGATGACGGGCCAGACGGGCGATCTGCCAGCTGGTCAGATTACTGAAGATACTTTCGGTAAGTGCGTTGCTCTTGTCCTGCAGTCGGGCAATCTCGTCACTGATATTCAACGAGTTGTCATTTCCCACCAGTCGCAGCCCGTCAATCTTGGCTTGCAGGTCGGCAATCGGCTGTTCGAAATCAAGAAAATTCGGGTTCATGGTCTTTCCGTCTGAAACCGGCGGCCTGTTGCCCTGCCGGTTTGGTGTCATTTACGCCTTACATTACGGGATCAGGCGCCACGGGTCGATACCAATGCGGCTATTAGCTAAACATCAGCGGCCACGCATCAGCGATAGTGCAAAAAGACGTTGTCGCGTCCGAACTGGTCACGCAATGCCTGTATCAGCGCATCTGCCGGGTCGATCCGCCAGCCATCGCCGAACTGCAACAATGCCTTGGCACTGCTACCGGTATAGTCCAAAGTCAGCGGACAGGCACCCCTGTGCCTTGCACAAAGTTCGCCAAGCCAGCGCAAGCGATCACCCTGCAAACCGGCTGCATCAACCTTCAGACGCAGACTTTCGGCCAGCGCGGTACGCGCCTCTTCCAGCCCCAGCACGCGTTTGGCGCGCAAGCGCAAGCCGCCGGAAAAGTCGTCATTGCTCACTTCACCTTCGACCACCACCAGCGCATCGGTCTGCAACAGGGCCTGGGCGGCGGCAAAAGCCTCGGCAAACAGTGACGCCTCGATACGCCCGGAGCGGTCATCCAGGGTCACGAAGCCCATCTTGTCGCCTTTCTTGTTCTTCATCACGCGCAGGTTGACGATCAGCCCGGCCACTGTCTGCGTATCACGCGCAGGCTTCAGGTCGATGATGCGCTGACGGGCGAAACGCCGGACCTCGCCTTCGTACTCATCAATCGGATGCCCGGTCAGATACAGCCCCAGGGTTTCCTTTTCGCCACGCAGCCGCTCCTTGAGAGACAGCGCGCGGGCACCGCGGTGATTGGCATAAACGTCCAGATCCGGCTCGGCAAACAACCCGCCGAACAGATCGGCATGCCCACTGTCATGGCTGCGCGCGGCCTGTTCCGCCGCCGTGACCGCCTCTTCCATGGCCGCCAGCAACACCGCCCGGTTACGATCGACATTGGCCTGATAGGCCTTGAGCTCTTCATGGAAACAGGGGCCGAGCCGATCCAGGGCACCGCCACGGATCAGCGCCTCCAGGGTGCGTTTGTTGATGCGCTTGAGATCGACCCGCGCGCAAAAATCGAACAGATCCTTGAACGGCCCATGACTGCGGGCTTCTACCAGCGCTTCAACCGGGCCCTCGCCCACCCCCTTGATCGCGCCGAGTCCGTAGATGATGTGGCCATCGGCATCCACGGTAAACTTGAATTCCGAGTTATTCACATCCGGCGCGTCAAGGCGCAGCTTCATGCTGCGGCACTCCTCGATCAGCGTCACCACCTTGTCGGTGTTGTGCATGTCCGCCGACAGCACCGCCGCCATGAATGGCGCCGGGTAATGGGTCTTCAGCCAGGCGGTCTGGTAGGAGACCAGACCGTAGGCCGCCGAGTGCGACTTGTTGAAACCGTAACCGGCGAATTTTTCCACCAGATCGAAGATATTGCCGGCCAGCTCGGCATTGATGCCATTGCCGGCACAACCTTCGATGAAGCCGCCGCGCTGCTTGGCCATTTCCTCGGGTTTTTTCTTGCCCATGGCACGACGCAGCATGTCGGCGCCACCCAGCGTGTAGCCGGCCATGACCTGGGCAATCTGCATTACCTGTTCCTGATACAGGATGATGCCGTAGGTCGGCGCCAGTACCGGCTTGAGGCCATCGTACTGATAATCCGGATGCGGGTAGGCCAGCTCGGCACGGCCGTGCTTGCGGTTGATGAAGTCATCAACCATGCCCGACTGCAGCGGGCCTGGGCGGAACAGTGCCACCAGCGCGATCAGGTCTTCCAGACAGTCGGGCTTGAGCTTCTTGATCAGCTCCTTCATGCCACGCGATTCCAGCTGGAACACCGCCGTGGTTTCAGCCTTCTGCAGCATCTGGAAGGTCTGCTTGTCATCCAGCGGAATGAAATCGATATCCAGCGCCGGCAGGCCCTGCTTGGCCTGCTCGCGATTGATCGTTTCCATCGCCCACTTGATGATGGTCAGCGTACGCAGGCCGAGGAAGTCGAACTTGACCAGCCCGGCCGCCTCCACATCGTCCTTGTCGAACTGGGTTACCAGGCCATCGCCTTCGTCATCGCAGTAGATCGGCGAAAAATCGGTCAGTTTGGTCGGCGCAATCACCACGCCGCCGGCATGCTTGCCGACGTTACGCACCACGCCCTCGAGCTTGAGCGCCATTTCCCAGATTTCCGCTGCCTCTTCATCGACCTTGAGAAAGTCGCGCAGCGGCTCCTCCATCTCGAAGGCCTTTTCCAGCGTCATGCCGACTTCGAAGGGAATCATCTTCGACAGGCGGTCCGCCAGCCCGTAGGACTTGCCCTGCACCCGGGCCACATCACGCACCACCGCCTTGGCCGCCATGGAGCCGAAAGTGATGATCTGGCTGACGGCATCGCGACCGTACTTGTCGGCCACGTAATCGATTACCCGATCACGCCCGTCCATGCAGAAGTCGACGTCAAAGTCGGGCATCGAGACCCGCTCGGGATTGAGGAAGCGCTCGAACAGCAGGTCGTAAGCCAAGGGGTCCAGGTCGGTAATGCGCAGCACATAGGCCACCAGCGAACCGGCGCCGGAGCCACGCCCCGGGCCCACCGGCACTCCGTTGTTCTTCGCCCACTTGATGAAGTCCATGACGATCAGGAAGTAACCGGGGAAGCCCATCTGGATGATGATATCCAGCTCGAACTGCAGCCGGTCCAGATAGACCTGCCGCTTCTGCGCATAATCCGGCGTGGTTGCCTGCGGCCAGAGTACTGCCAGTCGCTCTTCCAGCCCCTCATGGGAGACCAGTCGCAGGTAATCATCGATGCTCATACCTTCCGGCGTCGGGAAATCCGGCAGGAAGTGCTTGCCCAGCTGCACCTCGATATTGCAACGGCGGGCAATCTCGACCGAATTGGCCAGCGCCTCGGGCAGGTCGGCAAACAGCTCGGCCATTTCCTCGGGCGACTTCAGGTACTGCTGATCGGAATAGGTACGCGGCCGCCGCGGATCATCCAGCGCCCGCCCCTCGCCAATGCAGACACGGGTTTCATGGGCCTCGAAGTCGGTCTGTTTGAGGAAGCGCACATCATTGGTTGCTACCAGCGGCACCTGACAGCGCTGGGCCAGCTCCACCGCCAGATGCAGGTGCTCTTCATCATTGACGCGGTTGGTGCGCTGTACTTCTAGATAGAAACGCTCGGGGAACACTGCCTGCCATTCGGCCAGCAGGGCCTGCGCCTCATTGCTGTTGCCCGCCAGAAGGGCCAGGCCGACCTCACCCTCGCGGGAACCGGACAGGGCAATCAGCCCCTCGGCTGCCTGCTTGACCCAGTCGCGCTCGATGATCACTTCACCATTGCGCTGGCCTTCGATAAATCCGCGGGAAATCAGTTCGGTGAGATTGCGGTAACCCTTGCCATTCATCGCCAGCAGGGTCATGCGCGTCAGCGGGCCGTCCTCGGCAGGATTGGCCAGCCAGATATCCGCACCGCAGATCGGCTTGATTCCGGCCGCCATGGCCGCCTTGTAGAACTTCACCAGCGCACACAGGTTGCCCTGATCGGTAACCGCAACCGCCGGCAAGCCGGCGGAAACCAGGGCCTTGATCAGGGGTTTGACCCGCACCAGGCCATCGACCAGGGAGTACTCGGTGTGCAGGCGCAAGTGGACAAAGCTGGCAGTCATGAAAATTCCACGGGACTCAAAAATGACAGAACCCGGATTGTACCGGCCTGCGGCTGGCGACGAAGGGCAAAATCATGCCGGAATCATTGTTTTTTCAAAGACTTCAGTGATTCAGTCGGCTTCCAGCAAGCGCCTGACCGGGGCAAAGCTGCGCCGGTGGATGGCCAGCGGGCCAAGCCGCTGCAGGGCTTCGAGATGCTCCGGGGTTGGATAGCCCTTGTGCCCGGCGATGCCGTAGCCGGGATAAAGAAGATCCAGCTCGCGCATTTCGCGATCGCGGCTGACCTTGGCCAGAATCGATGCCGCTGCAATTGCCGGCACTTTGCTATCGCCTTTGACCACTGCGGCACTGGGCACCTGCAGTTGCGGACAACGGTTGCCGTCAATCAGCGCCAGACGCGGCGTTACACTCAGACCGGCCACCGCCCGTTGCATCGCCAGCATGGTCGCCTGCAGGATGTTCAACTGATCGATTTCGGCCACTTCGGCGCGGGCGATACACCAGGCCAGCGACTTTTCGCAGATCTCATCGAACAGCGCCTCACGGCGTGCCTCCGTCAGTTTCTTCGAGTCATTCAGGCCGGTAATCGGTGCGGCCGGATCCAGAATCACCGCCGCCGTTACCACCGGCCCACACAGCGGGCCGCGACCCACCTCGTCGACACCGGCCACCAGCGCTTCGACCAGCGCAAAATCCAGTCCCAGCTGCATCAGCGCCCGACCAGCGCCAGCACGGCTTCCGCGGCCCGACTCGAGGCATCCTGGCGCAAGGTCTGCTGGATCGCCGCAAAACTTTCGGTCTGCTCCTTGCCGTTGACCAGCAGGGCGGCAACCGCCTCTGCCAGCACTTCCGGCGTGGCGGCGTCCTGAATGTACTCCGGCACCAGTTGCCGGCCGGCCAGCAGGTTCGGCAAGGAGAAGAAAGCGGTTTTCATGAAGCGGCGCAACACCCGATAGGTCAGATTCGCCACGCGGTAAGCCACTACCATGGGCCGCTTGTGCAGCAAGGCTTCCAGTGTGGCGGTGCCGGAAGCAATCAACACCGCATCGCAGGCAGCCAGTGCTTCGTGGGATTGCCCGTCAAGCAGGCGCAACTTAAGGTCGCGCCCGCTCAGCATTTGCTCTAGCTGCTCGCGGCGCGGCGCGCTGGCGCAAGGCAGCACAAACTGCATACCCGGATGCAAGCTGGTCAGCCGTTCCGCCGCATCCAGGAACAACGGCCCGAGACGGCTGACTTCGCCCCCGCGGCTGCCCGGCAGTAGCGCGACCACCGCCGACTGATCCGGCAGGCCGAGACCCTGCCTGGCCCCCTCGCGGTCCACTTCAAGCGGGATGGTATTGGCCAGCGGATGGCCGACAAAACTCACCGGAACGCCGTGCTCCTGATAAAACCGCGCCTCAAAGGGAAACAGCGTCAGCATCAGATCGCAGGCTTCACGAATCTTGAATACCCGCTTCTGCCGCCAGGCCCAGACCGATGGACTGACGTAATGCACCGTGCGGATACCGGCTCGCCGCAGTTTCAGCTCCAGCCCCAGATTGAAATCCGGCGCATCAATACCGATGAACACATCGGGACGCTGGGCAATCAGTGTGCGAATCAGGCGGCGGCGGCGAAATATCAGTTCGAACAGGCGCCCCAGCACCTCGAACAAACCCATCACGGAAAGCCGCTCCATGGGGAAATAGGACTGCAACCCTTCAGCTTCCATGCGCGGGCCACCGACACCGATGAAGCTGACATCCGGGTGCCGCGACTTGAGCGCCTGCATCAGGCCGGAGCCAAGAATGTCGCCGGAGGCTTCACCGGCGACCAGTGCCACGCGCAATGTACTACCCATCGGTTAGCGCGTGATGCCGCGGCTGGAAGCCTGTATCGAGTCACGGAACTTCGCTACCTCAGGAAACTCGGTAGCCAGTTCGGCAATGCCGGCAAGGGCCATTTCAACGGTCAGCCCCTGGCGATAGACAATCTTGTAGGCGCGGCGCAGCGCCATGATCGCCTCTTCGCTAAAACCGCGCCGCTTGAGACCTTCAACATTGATGCTGCGCGCCTTGGCTGGTGTTCCATAGGCCATCACGTACGCCGGCACGTCCTTGCCAATGGCTGTCTGCATGCCGGAAAAGCTGTGCTCGCCCATATGGCAGTACTGGTGAACCAGACTGTAGCCACCCAGAATCGCCCAGTCACCAACGTGCACATGACCGGCGATGGATGCGTTGTTGACCAGAATGCAGTGGTTGCCGATCACACAGTCATGACCGACATGCACATAGGCCATCAGCAGATTGTTGTCACCGATGGTGGTTTCCGAGCGATCCTGCACCGTGCCGCGATGGATGGTCACGCCTTCGCGAATAACGTTGTTGTCGCCAATCACCAGGCGCGTGGCTTCGCCCTTGTATTTCAGGTCGGGGGTGTCTTCACCCACCGAGGAAAACTGGAAAATCCGGTTGTTGCACCCGATACGGGTCGGCCCCTTGACGATCACATGGGGCCCGATGACTGATCCTGCACCTATCTCGACATTCGCCCCGATCATCGACCACGGGCCAACCTGAACGTCGTCCGCCAGCTTTGCTGACGGATCAATAATCGCGCGAGGGTCAATCAGACTCATACTTTCTGTTCCGCACAAATGACTTCCGCCGAGCAGACTTCCTTGCCGTCCACAGTGGCCTTGCAGGCAAACTTCCAGATGCTGCGTTTGGAGCTGAGAAAGCTGGCCTCAAGCTGCAATTGATCACCGGGTATAACCGGCCGACGAAAGCGTAATTTGTCACAACCAACAAAGAAATACAGCACGCCATCGGCAGGCTTCACGCCCATCATGTTGAATCCGAGGATACCTGCCGCCTGCGCCATGGCTTCGATGATCAGCACACCCGGCATGATCGGATGCTCAGGGAAATGGCCATTGAAGAACGGCTCATTGATGGTGACATTTTTGTAGGCAACTATCTGCTTTGCCTCGAGATCCATGTCAACTACACGATCCACCAGCAGAAATGGGTAGCGATGGGGCAAATACTCACGAATCTCGGTTATTTCCATCATAAGGAGGAGAGCCTGTTTCTTGGATTGGATAGCTGCAATAAATGCAGGTTAGGCATCAGATGAATCTTTACTGCCTGTGGTCACTGCTGGCAGCCTCTTCTCCAGCTGCTGCAGGCGCCGCGCCAGGTCGTCCAGCTGACGCAAGCGCGCCACGCTTTTTTTCCATTCGGCAGCAGGCTGCATTGCCGTGCCGGAAGAATAGGCGCCGGGTTCGCTGATCGAACGCGTCACCATGGTCATGCCGGTAACGAATACGTTATCGCAAACATCAATATGACCCACCATGCCGACCCCGCCGGCAATCATGCAATGCTTGCCGATTCTGGTACTGCCTGAGATACCAACGCAGCCGGCCATGGCTGTATGGTCACCGACCTGTACGTTATGGGCGATCATGATCTGGTTGTCGAGTTTTACCCCGTTGCCGATCACGGTATCGGCCAAAGCACCACGATCAATTGTCGTGTTGGCGCCGATTTCCACGTCGTCGCCAATGCAGACGCCGCCAATCTGGGCAATTTTCTTCCAGACGCCTTTATCGTTGGCGAAACCGAAACCTTCCCCGCCGATCACCGCGCCGGACTGGATCACCACCCGGCAACCAATTTTCACATCGTGGTAGAGGGTTACCTGGGGCGCCAGCCAGCCACCTTCGCCGATCCGGCTGCGTGCACCCACCACACAATAAGCGCCCAGGGTTACACCGGCAGCGATCTGCGCCCCGGCCTCAACCACCACGCCCGGGCCGATGCTGGCAGTCGGATCAATCCGGGCATCGGGGTCGATAATCGCGGTGGGATGGATGCCGACGCTGGCCGCAGGCTTGCGGTCGAACAAATGCGAAAGCTGGCCATAGGCCAGATAGGGATTGGCCACCACCAGCGCATTGCCGGCAAATCCTTCCGCGTCAGCCGCCGTCAGCAGAACTGCCGTTGCCTGTGTGGTTGCCAGGTATTTGCGGTACTGCGGGTTAGCCAGAAAGCTGAGCTGGCCCGCAGTTGCGTCCTGCAGTGCTGCCAGGCCATGAACCGGCAAGGCCGGATCACCAGATAAACCGGCACCCAGCCGCTCAGACAACTGGCCAAGGGTAAACACCGGGGCAGTCATGTCAGCCCTGCTTGTTCATGATCTCGATAACCTTGCGCGTAATGTCATATTGCGGTTTGACATCAACCACGGCACTACGCTCAAGTACCAGATCATAGGAACCGGCCTTCAATACCTGTTCTACGGCCTTGTCCAGCTTGGGCTTGAGATTTTTCAGCATCTCACGATCGGCAATCGCCTTGGCTTCATTGAGCTCTTTCGACTGGAACTGGAAATCACGCGCCTTCTGCTTGAATTCAAGCTCCAGCTTCTCGCGATCAGCCTGCGCCATCTTCTCGCCGGACTTGACCAGCTTGTCCTGAATGCTCTTGGCGTCGGTTTCGAGCTTTTTCAGACGATTCAGCTGGGGGCCGAATTTCTTCTCTGCGTCCACCGAGTACTTCTTCGCGACATTCGATTCAAGCAACGCCATTTGATAATTCAGTACAGCAATTTTCATTTCGGCAAAGGCTGGCATGGCTACCAGCGCTACACAGAACAGCACCAACTGGGTCAACTTACGCACAATGCACTCCTGCGATAAACAAGGTTGTAATCATTAACCAACCGGATCAGAAAGACTGACCAAGGGTAAACTGGAAAAACTGGGTTTCACTGCCGTCCGGCTCTTTCAGCGGCGTTGCGATAGCAAAGCCCAGAGGACCCATGGCGGTAATCCAGGTCAGGCCCAGACCGGTAGAAATGGCCAAATCGCCAATATCCGGTGTGTTGCAATCAACCTGATACTTGTCGCAATTGGTGCTGAACACATTACCGGCATCAATGAACCAGGTGGTGCGCAGGCTGCTCTGATCCTGGATAAAAGGCAACGGGAAAAGAAAATCAACACCACCGGTGACCAAGACGTTACCGCCAAAGGGCTGACTATCCTGATCCGGGTCCGTACAGATACCCGTTTCCGGGTTGCACTGGTAATAACCGGTTGAAGGATCATAGTTCGGCATTATATTCGGATTGGTTGTTATCAGCGGGTAAGCCAGACTCGCTACCGCCTGCGGTCCGAGTGAGCCGCTGCGGAAGCCACGCACCGAGTTGATGCCGCCGGCAAAGTAGTTCTCGTAAAACGGCAGACCTTCGGTATCGCCGAATCCATCACCGTAGCCCAGCTCGGTGTGGAAGCGCAGTGCGGTTTCCTTGCTGGTCGGGGTGAAATACTGGCCCCGGTAGTCCAGCTTGTAGAATTCCAGGTCACTTGCCGAAGGCACCGTCGATTGCAGGGAAAGACTCTGCGAATAGCCGCGGTTGGGCAGCACGCCACGGTTCAGGGTGGATTCGCCCCAGCCAATCGACGCCTTGACATTGGTGAAGTCGGCATTGCTGAAGTTGCCGCCATTGCTGTACATGAAGTCCAGGATACTCGGCACGGTGTAAGTACCACTGTTGATCGAGTCCTGGGAAACCACCAGACCGTAATTCATCGACGAGGTTTCGCTGATCGGGTAGCCGATGCTCATGCCGGCACCCAGGGTATCGACCGAATAGCTGGTGACATCGTAGTCAGCGTCGTCGTAGTTGGTCTTGTTGTAGAAGACGTTATAACCCAGGCTGACACCGTCCATGGTCCAGTAAGGGTCAACGAAACCCAGGTTGTAACTGTCCTGGTATTCACTTTTGCTCAAGCCGAAGCTGACCCGGTTACCGGTGCCGAGGAAGTTGTTCTGGGTAATCGCACCACCCAGGATAAGCCCCGCATCCTGGGCAAAACCGACGCTGGCGGTAATCGAGCCGGAAGGCTGCTCTTCTACGCTGTAGTTCACATCGACCAGGTCGTCACTGCCGGGCACCTGCGGTGTTTCTACCGTAACTTCCTTGAAGAAACCCAGCCGTTCCAGACGCAACTTGGACTGATCGATCTGGTAGGTCGAAGCCCAGCCACCTTCCATCTGGCGCATTTCACGACGCAACACTTCATCTTCAGTCTTGGTGTTGCCGCGGAAGCTGATGCGATTGACATAGGCACGCTTGCGCGGATCGACCATGAAGGTCACCACAACCGTATGGTTCTTATCATCCGGCTGCGGCACACCGGTCACGTTGGCAAAGGTATAACCGTCATTGCCCAGCCGGCGGGTAATCAGCTCCGAGGTGGTGGTCATGATCTTGCGCGAAAACACCTGTCCCGGCTGCACCAGCAGGAGTGCGCGAACCTCTTCCTCGGGAACCTTGATATCACCGCTGAGCTTCACTTCGCTGACAGTGTACTTGGCACCCTCTTCGATATTCACGGTGATGTAGACACTGGCCTTGTCCGGCGTAATGGATACCTGGGTCGAGGTGATATCCATATTGATGTAGCCGCGATCCAGATAATACGAGCGCAGCCTCTCCAGGTCGCCGGACAGCTTTTCACGGGAATACTTGTCATCGTTCTTGAAGAACGACAGCCAGTTGGTGGTTTTCAACTCGAACAGTGCGTCAAGGTCTTCTTCCGGGAAAACCGTGTTGCCCACCACGTTGATCTGGGTGATGGCCGCAACAGTACCTTCGAGGATGTTGATCTTGATGGCTACACGGTTACGCGGCTGCGGCACGGCCTCGGTCTGGATTTCCGCAGAGTAGCGGCCTTGGGACACATACTGGCGCAGCAGTTCGTTGCGCACACCCTCCAGGGTCGCGCGCTGGAAAATTTCGCCCTCGGCAAGACCGGCCTTTTCCATACCCTTGAGCAGGTCTTCGGTCTTGATCGCCTTGTTGCCTTCAATCTTGATAGTGGAAATCGAAGGACGCTCAACCACTGTCACGACCAGCACAGTACCGTCGCGTCCAAGCTGGATATCCTGAAAGAAGCCGGTCTTGAACAGGGTGCGGGTGGCATCTACCAGACTCTGCTCGTCCACCACATCGCCGACGTTAAGCGGCAAGGCACCGAACACGCTACCCGCAGACACCCGTTGCAAACCGGTGACGCGAATATCGGAAATCTTGAAGGACTCGGCGAAGGCCGCTCCGGTCATGGATATGAAGAGCAACGCAATTAGCAGCAGGCGTTTCATGAAGTCCTTTTTACCAACAATAAAATAAGAAAAAGATGTCCCGACACAATCTGCCAGAACTCAAATCAGAGGCGACCTACATCATTCACCAGCGCCAGCACCATCAATGCCACAACCAAGGCTATACCGATCTGCATGCCGAAAGCCTGCACACGTTCCGACAAAGGGCGACCACGCACCCATTCAGCGAGGTAAAACATAAGATGACCGCCATCCAGAACAGGGACCGGCAGCAAATTAAGGACACCCAGACTGATACTCAGATAGGCGAGAAAATTCAAAAACTCCCCCACCCCGGACTCGGCCGTAGCGCCCGCCACTTTAGCAATGGTTATCGGGCCACTCAAGTTTTTTACCGAGAGCTCGCCTATCAGCATCTTTTTCAGCGAGTCCAGGGTCAGCAGGCTCATCGTCCAGGTCTTGTCCAAGGCCTGGCTCACAGCCTGCAGCGGGCCATAAGTAACCTCGCGCAGCATCTCGGCCGGCCATTGCGGGGGCGTCACCCCGGCGCCCAGGTAGCCGCTACGGTCCTGGCCTTCCTCCCTGACCGCCAGCCGCAGCTCAACCTGCTGCAGCTGGCCGTTACGTTCGAAACTGATGCTCACCTGTTTGCCGGGCAAGCTCCTGACACGCTCGACCAGCGCCTGCCAATCCGGCAAATTCTCGCCATCCAGCGCCAGAATACGGTCACCCGGCTGCAAGCCTGCCGCTGCCGCAGGGCCTTCCGGATCCAGCTCGGCCAGTACATTGGCGATTGCCGGCCGCCAGGGTGTCAGGCCGATCGCCGTGATCGGATCCGGCTCCTCGGTACCCTTGAGCCAGTCCGTTACGTTCAGCTGGTGGTTCGTCTCAAGCGTTGAGTCGGGCTGCAACACGGTCAACTCAAGGGTTGTGGTTTCGCCAAGGTGACGAATCAACTGCAAATTGACCTCGGACCAGCCACTGGTCGGCTCACCATTCACCGCCAGCAACTCTTCACCTGCCTGCAAACCAGCCTCTGCGGCCAGACTGCCGGGGGCGACCGCACCGATCACCGGACGCACCTGTTGCGTTCCGAGCAAGGCAATCACCCAGAAAAACACCAGCGCAAGCAGGAAATTTGCCAGCGGTCCGGCAATCACGATGGCGGCACGCTGACCGACCGACTTGCGATTGAACGCCTGATCGAACAACTCAGGCGCCACCTCTGCCTCGCGCTCGTCGAGCATCTTGACGTAACCGCCAAGGGGAATGGCCGCGATCACATACTCGGTATCCTGGCGATCCCGCCAGCTGATAAGCGGCCGGCCAAAGCCAACGGAGAAGCGCAACACCTTGACCCCGCAACGTCTGGCCACCCAGAAATGCCCGAATTCATGAAAGGTAACCAGCACACCCAACGCAATCAGTGTGCCAAACAGCATATAAAGCGTGCTCATTTACATCCCCTGGTCTGCGTACCTGTTCAGCCAAAGGCCGGCTGCGGCCCGCGCGCGCTGATCCGCCGCCATCACATCGTCGAGACTTTCGACCTTCAGTGTCTGCTCGCGGTTCAACACATCCGCTATCAGCAACGGTATATCGGTAAAGCGAATGCGCTGTGCAAGAAAGGCCTCAACCGCCACCTCGTTGGCCGCATTGAGCATCGCCGGTGCGCTGTTACCGGCTTCGGCAGCCTGACGCGAAAGACTCAGACAGGGGAAACGCTGCTCATCCGGCGGCTGAAAATCCAGACGCGCGACCTTGAACAGATCCAGCGCCGCCACACCGGAATCTATCCGCTCGGGCCAGGCCAAAGCGTGGGCAATCGGCGTACGCATATCCGGGTTGCCCAGCTGCGCCAGCACCGAGCCATCCACATAATCCACCAGAGAATGAATCACGCTCTGCGGGTGAATCACCACTTCTACCTGGGACGGCCTGGCGTCAAACAGCCAGCAAGCCTCGATCAACTCCAGTCCCTTGTTCATCATGCTGGCCGAATCCACCGAAATCTTGCGCCCCATGGACCAGTTCGGGTGTGCACAAGCCTGCCCGGGAGTTACTGCGGACAGCTCGGCCAAAGGCGTTTCCCGAAACGGACCGCCGGACGCCGTCAACAGGATACGCCGCACACCGACCGGCCCCAGCCCACGGCTGTAGTCGCCCGGCAGGCACTGGAAGATCGCGTTGTGTTCACTGTCGATAGGCAGCAGCACACTGCCGCTTTTGCGCACCGCCTGCATGAACAGGGCGCCGGACATCACCAGCGCCTCTTTGTTTGCCAGCAAGATGCGCTTGCCGGCAGTCACCGCCGCCAATGTGGGCGCCAGCCCTGCAGCACCGACTATCGCCGCCATCACGGTATCGGTTTGCGGGTGGGCGGCCACCTCGCACAGACCGTCGCTGCCAAACAGCACCCTGGTCGTCAGTCCAGCCGAGTGCAGCGCACCTTGCAGATGCCGCGCCGAAGCGCTATCCGCGGTTACGGCATAGCTTGGGCGATGCAGCAGGCACAAGGCCTCCAGCTCTGCCAGGCGGGTAAAGCCGCTCAGGGCAAAAACCTGGTAGCGCTGCGGATGGCGCGCCAGCACATCCAGGGTACTGCGGCCAATCGAGCCGGTAGCACCGAGAACCGTTACCCGTTGCAATGGACTCACTGAACGCCCCAGCCGAACAACCAGAGCAATACCGTAAACAGTGGGACTGCCGCCGTCAGGCTGTCGATGCGGTCAAGTATTCCGCCATGGCCGGGTAGCAGATTGCTGCTGTCCTTGACCCCGGCATGCCGCTTGAACATGCTCTCGGTCAGATCACCAACCACTGAAACCGGCACCACCAGCAAGGTGGCCAGCATGCCCAGAATCAGCTCGCGCACGCTCCACTGGCAATAAATACCAACGGCCAGAGCGATCACCACGGTAGCCAGCAAGCCTCCGTAGACACCTTCCCAGCTTTTCCCCGGACTGACCTCCGGCGCCAGCTTGCGCTTGCCGAAAGCGCGGCCGGCGAAGTAGGCGCCGATATCCGCACCCCAGACCATCACCATCACCGCCAGAATCAGGGCATTGCCATGCGGCCACTGTTTGAGCAGCAGCAAACCCTGCCAGGCCGGCAACAACACCAGCAAGCCGATCAGCAATCTGGCCGGCCTACCGGCCCAGTGCCGGCTGCTCTCCGGAAAGGTCAGTACCAGCACGCTAGCCAGCACCCACCAGGCCATGCCCAGCGCCATCAGCAAGCCGGCCAGTTGCTGATAGTTGAACAGCAGCAGCAACAGGATCGCCACCACCCCGGCAAAGCCCAGACGCTGGGGCTGCTCGCTGAAGCCGGCCAGTTGCGCCCACTCCCAGGCCGCCAGGGTAATAACCGCCGCGATGAACAGCGCAAATGCCCCGCCTTCCAGCAGAAAAAAACCACCCAGCGCAACAGGCAGCATCAATAGCGCAGTGATAATCCGTTGCTTCAGCATTTTTTTCCCTCTACCTGTTCACTGGTCATGCCAAACCGGCGCTGCCGGCTGGCGTAATCCGCCAGCGCCGCGCGCATGGCTTCATGCTTGAAGTCCGGCCAGAACAGGTCGGAGAAATACAATTCGGCATACGCCAGCTGCCACAACAGGAAATTACTGATGCGGTGTTCGCCGCCGGTACGAATGCACAGGTCCGGCAGGGGCAGGTCAGCACCCGAAAGACAGCCCTGCAAGGCCTCGGCAGTAATCGCCTGGGGCTGCAATTCGCCCTTCTGCACACGCACAGCCAGCTGCTGAGCTGCCTGGACGATATCCCACTGGCCACCGTAGTTGGCTGCCACCTGCAAGACAAACCGGTGATTGCCGGCGGTCTCCGCCTCGGCCTGCTGCATCGCCAGTTGCAACTCCGGATGAAAGCGCGAACGGTCACCAATGATGCGCAGCTGGATACCGTTTGCATTCAACTTGCGCGATTCGCGGCGCAACGCCCCGAGAAACAGATCCATCAGCGCACTGACCTCATCCGCCGGGCGCTGCCAGTTCTCGCTGGAGAAGGCAAACAGGGTAAGTACCTCGACACCCGCCTCGGCACAGACCTTGATCACCGCCCGCACGGCACTGACGCCAGCCTTGTGCCCTGCCACACCCGGCAGCATGCGGCGCTTGGCCCAGCGGTTGTTGCCATCCATGATGATGGCAACATGCCGCGGCATGCCGGATGTTGCTGGAGAAGCCGGGATAGGCATTTGCATGGCAGACGACCCTCAGACAGCCATCAGATCCGCTTCCTTCTGCTTCACGGCCACTTCAATCTCGGCCACGAACTTGTCGGTCAGCTTCTGCACCTCGTCGGCGGCACGACGCTCTTCGTCTTCGCTGATTTCCTTTTCCTTGACCAGGTCTTTCAACTGGCTCAAGGCATCACGGCGAATGTTGCGCACCGCCACGCGGCCATCTTCGGCCGCATCGCGGGCCTGCTTGGTAAAGCCCTTGCGCGTTTCTTCGGTCAGCGCCGGCATGGAAATCAGCAGCAATTCGCCCAGGTTGGTCGGGTTGAAGCCCAGTCCGGAGCTCTGGATAGCCTTGTCCACCGCAGCCAGCATGCTGCGCTCGAACGCGACCACCTGCAGGGTACGGGCATCCTTGACCGTCACGTTGGCCACCTGGTTCAGTGGTGTATCTGCGCCGTAGTAAGGCACCATCACGCCGCCGAGAATGCTCGGATGGGCCTGACCGGTACGGATACGGCTAAAGGCATGATGCAGCGACTCCAGACTCTTCTGCATACGAACCTGGGCGTCTTTCTTGATCTCGTTGATCATTGTGCTTCCTCCTCGATCAGTGTTCCTTCGGTACCACCGAGCACAATGTTGAGCAGGGCACCGGGTTTGTTCATATTGAATACGCGTAGCGGCATGTTGTGATCGCGACACAGGCAAATGGCCGTCAGATCCATCACACCGAGCTTGCGATCCAGGACTTCGTCATAGGTCAGCCGCTCGAACTTTTCAGCCTGCGGATCCTTGAAGGGGTCGGCAGTGTACACGCCATCCACCTTGGTCGCCTTGAGCACCACATCGGCATCGATTTCGATGGCACGCAGGCAGGCTGCCGAGTCCGTGGTGAAGAACGGGTTGCCGGTGCCGGCGGCAAAGATCACCACTTCACCGGTCTTCAGGTGTCGCATGGCCTTGCGCCGGTCGTAATGGTCGGTGACGCCGACCATGGAAATCGCCGACATCACCAGCGCCGGGATATTCGAGCGCTCCAGCGCATCACGCATGGCCAGGGCATTCATTACGGTCGCCAGCATGCCCATGTGGTCACCGGTGACCCGGTCCATACCTGCCGCACTCAGTGCCGAACCGCGAAACAGGTTGCCACCGCCGATAACCAGCCCTACCTGTACGCCAATGCCGACCAGCTGACCGACTTCCAGCGCCATACGGTCGAGGACTTTCGGGTCGATACCGAACTCTTCGGCACCCATCAAGGCCTCACCGCTGAGCTTGAGCAGAATGCGGTTATAGCGAGGTTTACGACCACTCACCTGCTGAGCCATGATGAATTTCTCCTTTTGGCGAACGATTAAGTATGGGCTCCGGCATTGCGCAGCAGTACTGCCAGAGCCGGCAACAGCGCTAATGATGCACCGCCGGGGAAGATAAAACACCCTCCCCATTTCGACAAAAAGGCTGCGCGCGTGAGCGGGCAGCCTCTTCGAAGCAGGACTGGAAGCCGGTTACTGCTTGCTGGCAGCGACCTGTGCAGCCACTTCTTCGGCAAAGTTGTCGACCGGCTTCTCGATGCCTTCGCCAACCTGGAAGCGGGTGAAGGAAACGATTTCCGCACCCGCTTTCTTGGCCAGAGCGCCGACCTTGACTTCCGGATCCTTGACGAAGGCCTGCTCGACCAGACTGGCTTCGGCGAGGAACTTCTGGATGCGGCCACCGACCATCTTCTCGACGATCTCAGCCGGCTTGCCCTTGATCTTGTCTTCGTTGAGACTCATGAACACGGCTTTCTCGCGCTCGATGGCTTCAGCGGAAACTTCGCTGGGCAGCAGGAATTCCGGGTTGCTTGCT
Organism: Pseudomonas pohangensis; assembly: GCF_900105995.1. Classification (NCBI taxonomy): domain Bacteria; kingdom Pseudomonadati; phylum Pseudomonadota; class Gammaproteobacteria; order Pseudomonadales; family Pseudomonadaceae; genus Pseudomonas; species Pseudomonas pohangensis. Next base: position 2,635,890 of record NZ_LT629785.1, read on the forward strand.
GCAACGTGCATGGCGATATCCTTGGCCAGATCGGCGTCACCGCCTTTCAGAACGACCAGAACACCGATCTTGTTGCCGTGCAGATAGGCATTCACCACATCGCCTTCGGCGCGGGCCAGACGGCGGATGTTGACGTTTTCGCCACACTTGGCCACCAGCGCCTCACGGGCCGACTCCTGGGCAGCGATCAGCGGTGCCGCGTCTGTCAGCTTCTCGGCAAAGGCCTTGTCGATGCTGCTGGCAACGAAGTTCTTGAAGTCGTCCTGCAGGGCGAGGAAGTCAGTCTGCGAGTTGACCTCAAGGATCACCGCCGACTTGCCATCTTCGGCAACCTTGACGCTGATTGCGCCTTCGGCAGCAATGTTGCCGGCCTTCTTGGCCGCCTTGATCGCACCGGAAGCACGCATGTCGTCGATCGCTTTTTCGATGTCGCCACCGGCCTTGGTCAAGGCCTTCTTGCAATCCATCATGCCTTCGCCGGTGCGCTCGCGCAGTTCTTTAACCAGGGCTGCAGTAATTTCTGCCATCTTGCTATTCCTCTCGAACAGGTCATTAACCTTCGCGTCCGTCAACGCGGACATACAATTCTCAGGTGGCAAAAAGGGGGCCTAGACCCCCTTCTGCGCACCGGGTAACGCTTGGCGTTCCGGCCTTAGCCTTCGGCTTGCTCGGAAGCAGCGGCGGCTTCTTCGATGAACTCTTCGGTACCGCCACCAGTATTGCTGCGGCCACGAATAATGGCATCTGCCATGGCGCCCATGTACAACTGGATGGCACGGATAGCGTCATCGTTGCCCGGGATGATGTAGTCAACGCCTTCCGGGCTGCTGTTGGTATCAACGATGCCGATTACCGGGATACCCAGCTTGTTGGCTTCGGTGATGGCAATGCGCTCGTGGTCTACATCGATAACGAACATTGCGTCAGGCAGGCCGCCCATTTGCTTGATGCCACCCAGGCTGCGATTGAGCTTTTCCAGATCGCGACTGCGCATCAGCGCTTCTTTTTTGGTCAGCTTGGCAAAGGTACCGTCCTGGGCCTGGATTTCCAGGTCATGCAGACGCTTTACCGAAGCACGGATGGTCTTGTAGTTGGTCAGCATGCCGCCCAACCAGCGATGATCCACGTACGGCGAACCGCAACGTGCAGCTTCTTCAGCGAGGATCTTCGAGGCGGAACGCTTGGTGCCGACGAACATGATCTTGTTTTTGCCGGAAGCCAGCTTCTCAACGAAAGCCAGGGCTTCGTTGAACATCGGCAGGGTCTGTTCCAGATTGATGATGTGAATCTTGTTGCGCGAGCCGAAAATGTACTTGCCCATTTTCGGGTTCCAGTAACGGGTCTGGTGGCCGAAGTGCACACCGGCCTTCAGCATATCGCGCATAGTGACTTGGGACATGATAGTTCCTTGATTAAGTCGGGTTAGGCCTCCACGCATCCCGCCCTCCAACCCTTGCGGGCACCCAGGAAGACGTGTCGATACGTGTGCGGATTTGTGCTTTACCGGCGTAGTGCCCGCAAAGCGGCGCGTTTTATACCACAAGCGAGCCCGGAACGAAACAGGAAACTAAGACCGCTTGTGGCTGATCGGCCTGTCGCAGTCTGCTAGAATCGCCCTCCCCGCATTCAGCCAGCGCGTTCCCACGCCTCCAGAATAGAGAGTTCACATGACGGTCAGCATCAAGTCGCCCGAGGAAATCGAAAAAATGCGTGTCGCCGGTCGCCTGGCCGGAGAAGTCCTGGAGATGATCGGCGAGCACGTCCGTCCCGGCATCACCACCGAGGAACTCGACCGTATCTGCCACGACTACATCGTCAATGTGCAGCAGGCGATTCCTGCGCCGCTCAATTACAAGGGTTTTCCCAAGTCGATCTGCACTTCGGTCAACCATGTGGTCTGTCATGGCATCCCCAATGATAAGGCACTGAAGGACGGCGACATCGTCAACATCGACATCACCGTGATCAAGGATGGCTACCACGGCGATACCAGCAAGATGTTCATGGTCGGCAAGACCCCCGAATGGGCGGACAAGCTGTGTCGCGTAACCCAGGAGTGCCTGTATAAGGGCATCGAACTGGTCAGGCCGGGCGCGCGGCTGGGCGATATTGGCGAGGTGATCCAGAAGCACGCGGAAAAGCAGGGTTACTCGGTAGTGCGCGAATACTGCGGCCACGGCATCGGCGCGGTATTCCACGAAGAACCGCAAGTGGTGCATTACGGTCGTGCCGGCACCGGCATGGAACTGCGCCAGGGCATGACCTTCACTATCGAACCGATGATCAACCAGGGTCGCGCCGAAACCCGCCTGCTCGGCGATGGCTGGACTGCCATCACCAAGGACCGCAAGCTCTCTGCGCAATGGGAACACACCATTCTGGTCACTGCGGACGGCTACGAAGTGCTGACCCTGCGCAATGATGAAAACTTCCCGCGCACCCCGGCCGCCTGAGCAGCCCTGACACAGGACACATAGCGATGCCGCAGGTTGATCCGGAACTGTTCGACCGCGGCCAGTTCCAGGCCGAACTGGCCCTGAAGAGCTCGCCCATAGGCGCCTTCAAAAAGGCTATTCGCCTGGCCCGTGAGGTGCTGGACGAGCGCTTTGTCGCCGGCCGCGACATTCGCCGGCTGATCGAGGACCGCGCCTGGTTTGTCGACCAGATCCTCAAGGAAGCCTGGAAGCAGTTTGCCTGGAGTGACCAGGCCGACATTGCCCTGCTCGCCGTCGGCGGTTTCGGGCGTGGTGAACTGCATCCCTACTCCGATATCGACCTGCTGATCCTGCTCGACAACAATGACCAGGAACTGTTCCGCGAACCGATCGAGGGCTTCCTTACCCTGCTCTGGGACATTGGCCTGGAAGTCGGGCAAAGCGTGCGCTCGGTTGCCCAGTGTGCCGAAGAGGCCCTGGCCGACCTGACGGTGATCACCAACCTGATGGAAAGCCGCACCATCGCCGGCCCCGAGCACCTGCGCCAGCGCATGCAAGAAGTCACCTCGCCGGCACACATGTGGCCGAGTCCGGAGTTCTATCTGGCCAAGCGCAAGGAACGCCGCCAGCGCCACGCCAAATACAACGACACCGAATACAACCTCGAGCCCAATGTGAAAGGTTCACCTGGTGGCCTGCGCGATATCCAGACCATTCTGTGGATAGCCCGCCGTCAGTTCGGCACGCTGAAACTCGAGGCCATGGCCGCCAACGGCTTTCTGATCGAGTCCGAATACCGCCTGCTGGCCTCGGCCCAGGAGTTTCTCTGGAGCGTGCGCTACGCCCTGCACATGCTGGCCGGCCGCTCCGAAGACCGCCTGCTGTTCGATTACCAGCGGCGCATCGCGCCAATGCTCGGTTTTCAGGACGGCGAGGACAAGCTGGGGGTCGAGCGGTTGATGCAGAAGTACTACCGCAAGGTGATGGTGGTCGCCGAGCTGAATGACCTGATCATGCAGAACTTCGAGGAAACCATCCTGCGGCCGACCGAGCCCGGCCCGGCGATACCCCTGAACAGCCGCTTCGTGCTGCGTGACGGCTTCATGGAGGCGACCAACCCGAACGTTTTCAAGCGCACGCCATTTGCCATTCTCGAAGTCTTCGTGCTGCTCGCCCAGCACCCGGAGATTCGTGGCGTACAGGTCGACACCATCCGTCTGCTGCGCGACGCGCGCCACCTGATCGATGATGATTTCCGTCGTGATATTCGCAATACCAGCCTGTTTATCGAACTGTTCAAGTGCCGCGAAGGCATCCATCGCAACCTGCGGCGGATGAACCATTTCGGCATTCTGGGCCGTTACCTGCCGGAATTCGGGCATATCGTCGGGCAGATGCAGCATGACCTGTTCCACATCTACACGGTTGATGCGCATACCCTCAACCTGATCAAGAACCTGCGCAAGTTCAGGCACCAGGAAGTTGCGGACGCATTCCCCCTGTCGAGCAAACTGGTGGGCATGCTGCCCAAGCCGGAACTGATCTATATCGCCGGCCTTTACCACGATATCGGCAAGGGCCGCGGCGGCGACCATTCCGAACTCGGCGCCATAGACGCCCAGGCCTTCTGCGAGCGGCATGGCCTGCCGGCATGGGACACGCGACTGATCGTCTGGCTGGTGAAAAATCACCTGGTGATGTCGACCACCGCGCAACGCAAAGACCTTTCCGACCCGCAGGAGATCCTCGAATTCGCCCAGCTGGTCGGCGACCAGACCCGCCTGAACTACCTCTACGTGCTGACCGTGGCCGATATCAACGCCACCAACCCGACGCTGTGGAACTCCTGGCGCGCCAGCCTGCTGCACCAGCTGTACAACCTGACCGAGCAGGCACTGCTGCGCGGACTGGACAACCCGCTGGATCGCGAAGAACAGATCCGCCAGACCCAGGCCGAGGCCCTGGAACTGCTCGACGAGACCGAAATCGACGAGGACAAGGCCGAGCAACTGTGGAACCAGATGGGCGATGACTATTTCAGCCGTCACACACCTGCCGACGTGGCCTGGCATACCGCGGCCATCCTGCAGCACCCGGCAGATGGCGACCCGCTGGTACTGATACGCGAAACCACCGAAGTCGGGCTGGAAGATGCCACGCAGATCTTCATCTACGCACCGGATCAGCACGATTTCTTTGCCGTCACGGTGGCCGCCCTGGACCAGCTCAACCTGAGCATTCAGGATGCGCGGATCATCACTTCCACCAGCCAGTTCACCCTCGATACCTATATCGTGCTGGAAGCCGATGGCCGGGCCATTGGCAACAACCCGGAACGCATCGAGGAAATTCGTAACGGACTGGTGGCAGCCCTGAAGAACCCCGACGAATACCTGTCGATCATCCAGCGTCGCGTGCCGCGCCAGCTGAAACTGTTTGCCTTTGCCCCGCAGGTGTACATCTCCACCGATACCGTCCGCCAGGTCAGCGTCCTGGAGCTTGAAGCACCTGACCGCCCCGGCCTGCTGGCACGCCTCGGGCAGATATTTCTCGAGTTCGACCTGTCACTGCAGAACGCCAAGATCTCTACCCTCGGCGAACGCGTGGATGACGTGTTCTTCCTCACCGATGCCAACAACCAGCCACTGACCGACCCGGCACTCTGCGCCCGCTTGCAGCAGGCGATCATCAGCCAGCTGCAGGAAGCCAACGGAACCACGCCGGTCAGCAGCCTCAGTTTCTGATATCCCGGCACTGCCAGATCAATACGGACCAGCCATGAATCACGCGCTCAACCAGCTGCAACCCTATCCCTTCGAGAAGCTGCGCAGCCTGCTCGGCAGCGTGCAGCCGGCGCCCGACAAGACGCCGATTGCCCTGTCCATCGGCGAACCCAAGCACAGCTCCCCGGCCTTCGTCGCCCGGACCCTGGCTGACAATCTGGACCAGCTGGCGGTGTACCCGACCACTATCGGCCTGCCGGCCCTGCGCGAAGCCATCACCAGCTGGTGCCAACAGCGCTTTGGCCTGCCGGTCGGCTGGCTGGATGCCGCGCACAACGTGCTGCCGGTCAATGGCACCCGCGAAGCGCTGTTCGCCTTTACCCAGGCCGTGGTCAATCGCACGGACGAGGCACTGGTGCTCAGCCCCAATCCGTTCTACCAGATCTACGAAGGCGCGGCCCTGCTCGCCGGCGCGCAGCCGCACTACCTGGCGTGCCTGGCGGAGAATGGCTTCAATCCGGACTACGACGCCGTACCCGCGGAGATCTGGCAGCGCTGCCAGATCCTGTTTCTCTGTTCGCCAGGCAACCCGACCGGCGCGCTGACACCGCTGGCTACCCTGAAGAAACTGATCGCCCTGGCCGACCAGCATGATTTCGTCATCGCTGCCGACGAGTGTTACAGCGAGCTGTACTTCGACGAGGAGAATCCGCCACCCGGCCTGCTCAGCGCCTGCGCCGCACTGGGCCGCAGCGACTTCAAGCGCTGTGTGGTGTTCCACAGCCTGTCCAAGCGTTCCAACCTTCCCGGACTGCGCTCCGGTTTCGTCGCCGGCGATGCGCAGATCCTCAAGGCTTTCCTGCTCTACCGCACCTACCATGGCTGTGCCATGTCGGTGCCGACCCAACTGGCCAGCATCGCCGCCTGGAACGATGAAGAGCACGTGCGCGCCAACCGCGACCTGTATCGCGCCAAATACGATGCCGTGCTGGCCATTCTGCAGCCGGTGATGGACGTGCAGCGGCCTGACGGCAGCTTCTACCTGTGGGTAAAAACCCCCGGCGATGACATCGCCTTTACCCGCGACCTGTTCGAACAGCAGCACGTGACCGTGGTGCCCGGCTCCTACCTGTCACGCGCCGTCGAAGGCCACAACCCCGGCGCCGGCCGGGTGCGCATGGCGCTGGTGGCACCCCTGGCCGAATGCATCGAAGCCGCCGAGCGCATCCGTGACTTCCTCAAAGGACTACCCTCATGAGCATCACCCTGTACGGCATCAAGGCCTGCGACACCATGAAGAAAGCCCGCACCTGGCTCGATCAGCAGGGCGTGAACTACAGCTTCCATGACTACAAGACCAGCGGCATCGATGCCGCCAGTCTGCAGCAGTGGTGCAACGAACACGGCTGGCAGGTCATCCTCAACCGTGCCGGCACCACCTTTCGCAAGCTCGACGAAGCGCAAAAGACCGACCTCGATCAGGACAAGGCGATTGCGCTGATGCTCGCCCAGCCGTCGATGATCAAACGCCCGGTGCTGGATCTGGGTGGCAGGACGTTGGTCGGTTTCAAGGCCGAACTCTACGCTGCGGCATTCAACTAATCCGTTCTTTTACCACCAGGGAATTTTCCATGACGACACAACTCTTCAGCCTGGCCATCGGCGTCGGCACCCAGAACCAGCAAGGCCAGTGGCTGGAAATCTTCTATCCGCAGCCGTTGCTCAACCCACCGGCCGCACTGGCCGAGGCCATCGCCGGCCCGCTCGGTCATGCGGGCGGCAACCACAGCTACAAGCTGGATGCCTGCCAACTCGCCAGTCTGGCTGAAGCGGTGCAAGCGGCTGGTTACAAAGCCGAAGCCGAACTGCTGCAGCGCCTCAGCCACAGTGCAAAGCCACTGGTCGCCACCCTGCTGGAAAACGATGCTGCGCCGACCTCCACCCCCGAGGCCTACCTCAAGCTGCACCTGCTCTCGCACCGGCTGGTCAAGCCGCACGGCTTGAACCTCAGCGGCATTTTCCCGCTGCTGCCGAATGTCGCCTGGACCAGCGAAGGTGCCATCGACCTGGGCGAACTGCCTGACCGCCAGCTGGAAGCACGCATCAACGGCCGCCTGCTGGAAGTGTTCTCGGTGGACAAGTTCCCGAAGATGACCGATTACGTGGTGCCGAGCGGCGTGCGCCTGGCCGACAGCGCGCGCATCCGTCTGGGTGCCTATGTCGGTGAAGGCACCACGGTAATGCATGAAGGCTTCATCAACTTCAACGCCGGCACCGCAGGGCCGGGCATGATCGAAGGCCGCGTGTCGGCTGGCGTGTTTGTCGGCAAAGGTTCGGACCTGGGCGGCGGCTGCTCGACCATGGGCACCCTGTCCGGCGGCGGCAACATCGTCATCAGCGTTGGCGAAGGCTGCCTGATCGGCGCCAATGCCGGTATCGGCATTCCGCTGGGCGACCGCAATATCGTCGAATCCGGCCTGTACATCACTGCCGGCACCAAGGTGGCGCTGCTCGATGAACAGAACCAGCTGGTCAAGGTGCTCAAGGCCCGGGAACTGGCCGGCCAGCCGGACCTGCTGTTCCGCCGCAATTCGCAGAGTGGCGCGGTCGAGTGTAAAAGCAACAAGACCGCGATCGAGCTTAACGAAGCGCTGCACGCCCATAACTGAGCCTGATGCAGGGTGGACAAGCGTATTGCGCGTTGTCCACCCTACGCGTGGAGACCGCGAGCCGATGAACCTCCCCTCCCCCTGGCGCGCTGACTTTCCCGGCATCCTGGCCCTTGAAGCCGAGGGGCAGACCTATCTGGACAGTGCTGCCACGGCGCAGAAGCCGCAGGCGGTGATTGATGCGCTGGCCAGTTACTACGCTCGTGGCAGCGCCAATGTGCATCGCGCCCAGCACCTGCCGGGCGAGCGCGCCACCCGCGCCTTCGAGGCGGTACGCGAGCAACTGGCCGGCTGGCTGAATGCGGCCAGTAGCACGGAGATCCTCTTCACCCGGGGCACCACCGAGGCCATCAATCTGCTGGCCTATGGCCTGGAAGGGCAATTTCAGCGCGGGGATGAAATCGTCATCAGCGCGCTGGAGCACCACGCCAATCTGCTGCCGTGGCAACAGCTGGCGCTGCGCAAACAACTCAAACTGCTGGTACTGCCGCTGGACGCCAATGGCGACCCCGACCTGCAGGCTGCCAGCCAGCTGATCGGCCCGCGCACCCGCCTGCTGGCCATCAGCCAGCTGTCCAATGTCCTTGGACGCTGGACGCCAATATCAGCACTGTTGCAACTGGCGCGCCGCCACGGCGCACTGACCGTGGTGGATGGTGCCCAGGGCGCCGTGCATGCACAGCCCGACATGCAGGCGCTGGATTGCGACTTCTATGCCTTTTCCGCGCACAAGCTGTATGCCGCCGACGGCGTCGGCGTGCTCTATGCCCGGCAATCAGCAGCCAGACTACTCAACCACTGGCAGTTCGGCGGCGAGATGGTGCTGGAAGCCGATTACCAGCAGGCACGCTTCCGTCCGGCACCGCTGGGCTTTGAAGCGGGCACCCCGGCGATCGGCAGCGTGCTGGCCCTTGGCGCCGCCCTTGGCTATCTGCAGCAGCTGGACAGCGGCGCCGTACTGGCCCATGAGCAGGCGCTGCACCTGCAACTAGTGGAAGGCTTGCGCCAACGCCCGGGGGTTCGCCTGCTCGGCGACCCGCAACTGGCGCTGGCCAGTTTCACCGTCGACGGCCTGCACGGCAGCGACCTGGCGCACCTGCTCGGCGAACAGGGCATCTGCCTGCGCAATGGCCACCACTGCGCCATGCCGCTGCTCAAGCAGTTTGGTCTGAGTGGCGCGCTGCGGGTTTCCCTCGGCCTGTACAACAATGGCGATGACCTGCAGCGTTTCTTCGCGGCGCTGGATCAGGCCATGGAGCTGCTGCAATGAGCCTGCCGCCGCTCGCCAGCGAAGCACTGCAGAGCTTCGCCGCCTGCCAAAACTGGGAGCAGCGCGCGCGCCTGCTGCTGGCCTGGGGCGCCAGACTGCCGGCGCTGGATGGGCAGCAACAGTGCGCGGCAAATCTGGTCAGCGGTTGCGAAAGCAAGGTCTGGTTGGTCGCCGAACAACGTGAGGGCCGCTGGCAGTTCCGCGCCAGCAGCGATGCACGGCTGGTCAGCGGACTGCTGGCGGTGCTGCTGGCGCGGGTCAACGGCCTGACTGGCGACGAACTGCAACAGCTGGATCTGCCCGCCTGGTTCAGCCAGCTCGGCCTGGCGCGGCACCTGTCCCCCTCGCGCAGCAACGGCCTGACCGCCGTGCTGCAGCGCATGCAGCAATTGGCACTGGGCTGACTGTGAGTGCGACAACGGTGGGAGTGGCGACTCGCCACGACAAGGCGTAGCAGCGCGCAGCGGTCAATCGACCTGCTTGCTGCGCTCCGCCGGCCGCCGCACGCCAGCCACCAGTTTGTCCACCGCCCGCGCCGCGGCAACCATGCCGAAGCTGGCGGTGACCATGGTCACTGCACCAAACCCCCCTTCGCAGTCGAGTTTGACCCCCTCACCCATGAAGCTCTTGCTCTGGCACACCGTGCCATCGGCCTGCGGATAGCGCAGTTGCTCGGTGGAAAACACGCAGGGCACGCTGTAATTGCGCCCCCGGGTGCGGGAAAACCCGTAGTCGCGACGCAACGTTGAGCGCACCCGGGCAGCCAGCGGGTCGTTGAAGGTCTTGTTCAGGTCAGCCACCTGGATCTGCGTCGGGTCGATCTGCCCGCCGGCACCGCCAGTGGTAATGATCTGGATCTTGCGCCGCTTGCACCAGGCGATCAGCGCCGCCTTGGCCGGTACGCTGTCAATGCAGTCAATCACGCAATCCATCTGTCCGGTAATGCACTCAGGCATATTCTCGCGGGTAACGAAATCGGCCACCGCGTGCACCACACAGGCAGGGTTGATCGCCCGGATACGCTCGGCCATCACCTCGACCTTGGCCCGGCCGACGTTGCCGGCCAGCGCATGCAATTGCCGGTTGCTGTTGCTGATGCACACGTCATCCAGATCGAACAGGCTGATTTCACCCACCGCCGAACGCGCCAGCGCTTCCGCCACCCAACTGCCCACTCCGCCAATGCCAACCACCGCCACATGGGCCGCCGCCAGCCGTTGCACACCGGTATTGCCATACAGCCTGGCAATCCCGGCAAAGCGTTGTTGATCAATACTCATGCAGCCCTCCGCAACAGGCGCACAGTATAAGCAAGCAGCCCTGAAGCCACGAACAATCCGCCACCTTGCTATACAGCCCAGAGGCTGCGGAGTAGCATTTACACCACTCTGGCTTCGCTTACTCCCCCTCTTTTGTCCGGTAGAACTTTCCAACCATGCGCAAACGCAAGATAGGCCTCAACCTGGTGGTTTTCGTGGCAGTTGCCGCCATTTTCACCGGACTCTGGGCTTTGTATAACCGCCCGATCAGCGTGCCCGACTGGCCTGACCAGATTTCCGGCTTTTCCTTCTCGCCCTTTCGCCAGGGCCAGAGTCCACAGGACAACCGCTATCCCAGCGCCGAACAGATCAGCGCCGATCTCGAATTGCTCAGTCGCCAGACCGACAACATCCGCACCTATTCGGTGGACGGCAGCCTGGCAGAGATTCCGCAGCTGGCCGAAGAACTCGGCTTGCGCGTCAGCCTGGGTATCTGGATCAGCCCGGACCAGGAACGCAACGAGCGGGAGATTGCCAAGGCCATCGAACTGGCCAACAACTCGCGCAGCGTGGTGCGGGTGATCGTCGGCAACGAGGCGCTGTTCCGCGAGGAAGTCGAAGTCGATGAACTGATTGGCTATCTGGACCGGGTGCGCGCCGGGGTCAAGGTGCCGGTGACCACTGCCGAGCAGTGGCACGTCTGGCAGGAGTACCCGGAACTGGCCGGGCATGTCGATCTGATCGCCGCCCATGTGCTGCCCTACTGGGAATTCGTGCCGATGGAGGACTCCACCGAGTTCGTGCTGGAGCGCGCCAAGGAGCTGAAAAAGCTGTTCCCGAAGAAGCCGCTGCTACTGGGTGAAGTCGGCTGGCCGAGCAATGGCCGCACCCGCGGCGGTGCCGAGGCCAATCAGGCGGATCAGGCCATCTACCTGCGCACGCTGGTCAATACGCTGAACGCCAAGGGTTACAACTACTTCGTCATCGAAGCCTTCGACCAGCCGTGGAAAGCCACCGATGAAGGCTCGGTGGGTGCCTACTGGGGCGTGTACAACCTCAATCGCCAGCCCAAGTTCCCCTTCACCGGTCCGGTGGTGGAGATTCCGCAATGGCGCCTGCTGGCCATTGCCTCGGTGGTACTGGCGCTGCTGGCGCTGGCGTTGATGCTGATCGACGGCAGTTCGCTGCGCCAGCGCGGGCGCACCTTCCTCACCGTGGTCGCCTTCGCCGGCGGCACGGCGCTGGTGTGGATTGCCTACGACTACAGCCAGCAATACAGCACCTGGTTCAGCCTGATGGTCGGCGGCCTGCTCGGCATCGGCGCCCTGGGCGTGTTTGTCGTGCTGCTCACCGAAGCCCATGAACTGGCCGAAACGGTGTGGACCAGCCAGCGCCGGCGCGCCTTCAAGCCGGTGGTGGATGATGCCGCCTACCGGCCCAAGGTCTCGATCCACGTGCCCTGCTACAACGAGCCGCCGGAGATGGTGAAGCAGACGCTGGATGCCCTGGCCAACCTGGATTACCCCGACTTCGAAGTCATCATCATCGACAACAACACCAAAGACCCGAAAGTCTGGGAGCCGGTGCAGGCTTATTGCGCACAACTCGGTCCGCGTTTCCGCTTCTTTCACGTGGCACCGATCGAAGGCTTCAAGGGCGGCGCGCTGAACTACATCCTGCCGCACACTGCCGCCGATGCCGAAGTGATCGCGGTGATCGATTCCGACTACTGCGTAAGCCCCAACTGGCTCAAGCACATGGTGCCGCACTTCAAGGACCCGCAGATTGCCGTGGTGCAGTCGCCGCAGGATTACCGCGATGGCGACGAGAGCCTGTTCAAGAAGCTCTGTTATGCCGAGTACAAGGGCTTCTTCCACATCGGCATGGTTACCCGCAACGAGCGCGATGCGATCATCCAGCACGGCACCATGACCATGATCCGCCGCAGCGTGATGGATGAACTGAAGTGGGCCGACTGGACCATCTGCGAAGACGCCGAGCTGGGTCTGCGGGTATTCGAGAAAGGCTATTCGGCCGCCTACTCCTATGAGAGCTATGGGCGCGGGCTGATGCCCGACACTTTCATCGACTACAAGAAGCAACGCTTCCGCTGGGCCTATGGCGCCATCCAGATCATGAAAGGCCATGCAGCCAAACTGATCCTCGGCAAAGGTTCACAACTCACCCGCGGCCAGCGTTATCACTTCATCGCCGGCTGGCTGCCGTGGATTGCCGACGGCCTGAATATCTTCTTCACCCTCGGCGCCCTGCTCTGGTCGGCGGCGATGATCATCGTGCCGCAACGGGTCGACCCGCCGCTGATGATCTTCGCCATCCCGCCGCTGGCGCTGTTCTTCTTCAAGTTCGGCAAGATCATGTTCCTCTACCGGCGCGCGGTCGGCGTCGACCTCAAGCGCTCGTTCCAGGCCGCCGTGGCCGGCCTGGCGCTGTCCCACACGATCGCCAAGGCGGTGCTGTACGGCGCCTTCACCAAGACCATCCCGTTCTTCCGCACGCCGAAAATGGCCACCAACCAGGGCCTGCTGGTGGCGCTGATGGAAGCCCGCGAGGAGGTCTTCGTCATGCTGCTGCTGTGGGGCGCGGCGCTGGGCATCAGCCTGGTGCAGGGCTTCCCCAGCCCGGACGTGAAGTTCTGGGTCGGCATGCTGCTGGTGCAGTCCCTGCCGTATCTGGCCGCACTGATCATGGCGCTGACCTCATCGCTGCCGCGGCCTGCCGAAGAGGAAATCACCCAGACGGCATAATCCGTCCGGCCTGCGCAACGGCGGCCAATGGCCGCCGTTTTGCTTTAACATGGCGCCTTTATTTTCAGTTAGCTCCTGTAGGGTGGGTTAGGTCCGAGGCCGTAACCCACCAACCGGCCGCGAGACCGGCCAAGACGATGCCTTTTGCATCGATGGCGGGTTACGCCGCTGCGCGGCTAACCCACCCTACAAAGGGCACCACACTTAACGGGTACAAGCCCAGAGCCGTCCGGAGTTTTTGCATGACCACCCTGTCACCCACCCTTGAACTGGCCTGCGACCTGATTCGCCGCCCTTCCGTCACACCGCTCGACGAAGGTTGCCAGGCGCTGATGATGCAACGCCTGCAGGCCGCCGGCTTCGCGCTGGAGCCGATGCGGATCGGGGAAGTGGATAACTTCTGGGCCCGCCACGGCGCTGAAGGCCCGGTACTGTGCTTTGCCGGGCATACCGACGTGGTGCCGACCGGGCCGCTGCAAAGCTGGCAGCACCAGCCGTTCGACGCACTGATCGATGCCGACGGCATGCTCTGCGGGCGAGGCGCCGCCGACATGAAAGGCAGCCTGGCGAGCATGATCATCGCCGTCGAGCGCTTCGTCGCCGACTATCCACAGCACAAGGGTGCCATCGCCTTCCTGATCACCAGTGACGAAGAAGGCCCGGCGCAGCACGGTACCCGCGCCGTGGTCGAGCGCCTGCGCGCCCGTAACGAACGGCTCGACTGGTGCATCGTCGGCGAACCGTCGAGCAGCAACCTGCTCGGTGACGTGGTGAAAAACGGCCGCCGCGGCTCACTCGGGGCCACCCTCACCGTGCGCGGCAAGCAGGGCCATGTGGCCTACCCGCAACTGGCGAAGAATCCGATCCATCTGGCGGCACCGGCACTGGCCGAACTGGCAGCCGAACACTGGGATGCCGGCAACGATTTCTTTCCGCCCACCAGCTTCCAGATCTCCAACCTGAATGCAGGCACCGGTGCGACCAATGTGATCCCCGGTGACCTGACGGCGATCTTCAACTTCCGCTTTTCCACCGAATCGACGGTCGAAGACCTGCAGCGCCGGGTCAGCGAAATCCTCGACCGGCACGGCCTCGACTGGCATATCGACTGGGCGCTGTCGGGCCTGCCGTTTCTTACCGAACCTGGTGAACTGCTGAATGCCGTTGCCAGCAGCATCCGCCAGGTGACCGGTCGTGAAACCACACCGAGCACCAGCGGCGGCACCTCCGATGGGCGCTTTATCGCCACTCTCGGCACCCAGGTGGTCGAGGTCGGGCCGGTGAATGCCACCATTCACCAGATCGATGAGCGCATCCTCGCCAGCGATCTCGATCTGCTCACCGAGGTTTACTACCAGACCCTGGTACACCTTCTGGCATGTTGATTTGTCCGCTCTGCCATTTGTTGCTCAATCCAGGCGACAGTGGCCTGACCTGCGCCAACCGGCACAGCTTCGACCGTGCCCGCCAGGGTTATTACAACCTGCTGCCGGTGCAGTTCAAGAACAGCCGCGAACCGGGTGATAACCCGGCCATGGTCGAAGCACGCCGGCGTTTTCTCGATGGCGGCCACTACGCTCCCCTGGCCAAACGCCTCGCCGAGCTTGCCGCCAACTATCAACCGGAAACCTGGCTGGATATCGGCTGCGGTGAAGGCTATTACACACAACAGATTGCCGAGGCGCTGCCCGCTGCCGAAGGCTACGCGCTGGACATTTCCCGCGAAGCGGTGAAGCAGGCCTGCCGGCGCAACAAACAGGTCAACTGGCTGGTCGCCAGCATGGCGCGGGTACCGTTAGCCGATGCCAGTTGTGACCTGCTGGCCAGCGTGTTCAGCCCGCTCGACTGGCAGGAAGCCGTGCGCCTGCTGGCTCCGGGCGGCGGCCTGCTGCGTATGGGACCGACCCGTCAGCACCTGTATGAGTTGCGCGAAAAACTCTATGACCAGGTGCGCGATTACGATGACGAGAAACACCTGACGCTGATCCCGCACGGCATGCACCTGGCCCACAGTGAAACACTGGAATTTCCGCTGCAGCTGCAGACTGCCGAGGCGCGCGCCGACCTGCTGGCCATGACCCCTCACGGCTGGCGCGCCAGCGCCGAACGGCGCGCCGCAGTGATCGCAGAAGACTTAGAGGTCACTGTCTCCATACGCTACGATTGGATCCAGCGGAGCACCATCTGATCCCCACGAGAGTCCCCATGCGCCAGCCTGATATCGAGATCTACCTGAGAGACGCCGAACACCCGGCCATCGCCGCCTGGCTGTCCACCGCCATCGCGCCCTGCAGCCCATGGCAACAGAAAGGCCAGACCTACAAGTGCCGGGCCGGCGACATCCCGGTGACCTGGCTACCCAAAGCCGTCGGCAAATGGCACAGCCTGCTGCTGGAAAGTGCCAACACCCCCTGGGCCGATGACCTCGAATGCGCCCGCGCCGCCTTTGCCGCACTCGGCGTGGAAGTGCGCTGCGCACCGGGTGGCTGGAGCGAGGAAGACGGTCTGGAAGATGCCGACCGCTGGCTGCGCATCAGCAGTGATGGTGAGGAAACCATCACCTGGCGCACGGGCTGACAGCCACAAATTCGATGGCCGCAGGGTGGGCTGCAGCCCACCAGAGCAATTACGCCAAAAAGCGCTGGGCTGAAGCCCTGCCGCAGATTGACCCTTGTTCTGCATTAGCTCTCGGCTGCTGCTTTTGTAGGAGCGGGCTTGCCCGCGAATAAAACCCGCGCCGTACACCTCTAGCAAAGCAAGAGCATTCGCAGGCAAGCCAGCTCCTACAGCTACAGGGTGCTCGTCGATTCAGCAGCGCTGCGAAAAGACTTGCTAGCAAGTTGAAGCTCGCGCCGGAGCGCCCACAGGCACAAATCGTAGGGTGGGCTTCAGCCCACCGAAATAATCTGCACAGGAGCTGGTGGGCTGAAGCCCACCCTACGCAAGCCATGGCACCAATCCGATCAGTGCCTGCGCCTTCTCCACCACCACAAAGCCAGCACCAGCAGCGTCAGCACTGCCGGTACCAGTACGATATTCAGCAGCTTGAGCGTGCGCCCGAGGGATTCGATATCGGCATTGAGCTGGAAGCGCACATCGCGCAGTTCCTTGCGCAGCTTGACCTTCTCCTGCATGAACTGCTGCACCGCGGCCTGCTGCTCCGGGGTCAGTTCCAGGGTCTTTTGCGGGTCGTCATTGGTCTGCAGTTCGGCCAGCTTCTGGTCGGTTTCGGCCAGGCGCTGCTGCAGTTCCTCTTCCTTCTGGCGGAAGCTGCTTTCCGCTTCGCGCTGCAGCGCCGTGACCACCTCGAACGGACGCGTGAAGCGACCACGTGAACGCACGCTGATCAGCGCATCACTGCCGCTCAGGTTGTCCAGTGCATTGATGGTGAAGGTGGCGTTGTCCGCCCACGGCTGCGGAATACGCTGGCCGAAGAAATCCTGCACCTGCACCCACATGCGGTCGCTGAGCAGGTCGGTATCGGCGACTACGATGACATTGATGCTGTCGGCGGACTGCAGGCCATCCTTGATGCCTTCGATACCCTGCGGGTAAGCCGTTTTTGCCGGGCCACTGAGGCGTGCTGCCAGGGTGTAGCGCTCACCCGTGGGCTTGAGCTCGCGGAACAGTACTTCCGGGTTGGCGAGGTTCTCGAAGCGCTCGACCGTCAAAGGCATGGCATAGGTCGAGCTCTGCAGCAGCGGCACAAAGGTGGTGCTGGCATCGGGCAAGGGCTCGAGAATACCGGCGGTGGCCAGGGTCAGGGTTTCCAGTCCGGCAGTCACCACATCGTCCTGATCCAGCGCCGTATGCGGCAGGCTGACCCAGCCCGGATGACGCACCGGAGCCTGCTGCGCGCCGGCATTCACCGACAACGCATAGGAACCGTCAGCCAGTACCTGTTCCGGCAACAGACGTATCCCCCAGGCCTTGAACAGTGACTGCAGGTCGGAATCACGCAGTGCCGGCTCACCGGGCAGCATCGGCTGCGAGTGGTCGGCTTCGCTCAGCGGGTCGACAAACACCAGCAGCTTGCCGCCGCGCAGAACAAACTGGTCGATGGCATACAGGGTGGCATCCGGCAGACCCTTGGGGTGCACCAGCATCAGCACCGAAACCTGCTCGGGAATCTGGTCGATGCCGGCCTTGAGGCTTTCCACCTGAAACTGCTGGCGAATCTCTTCCAGCACCATCCAGGCCGAAGCGGGCTGACGGGTCAGCGGATCGAAACCGCCATTCAGCGGCAAGGCGCTGAGCAGGCCAACCACCGGATGCACCGGTTTGGACAACCCCTGCAGCAGACGGCTGATGTCGTACTCGAGGAATTCTTCCTGATCCGGTGAGAAGAACGGAATGACCTGCTGATTGTCAGCACCACTGCTGCCAACCAGACCGAAGTACAGCTGATCCCCGCCCTGATTCAGCGGCACGCCTTGCAAACCGTTCTCGGCAGCCTGGTCTTCCTCTTCGGAAAACGGCTCCGGATCGACGATATGCAAACGGATCTTGCCGTCTGCTTCACGCTCGTAGGCGCGCAGCAGTTCCTCGACGCGGCGGGCATAGTTGCGCAACGGCGCCAGGTCCTTGGCGGCGTTATCCGAGAAATACAAGGTCAGATCGACCGGCTCGCCGAGCCCGTCAATGATGCGCCGGCTGCCATCGGACATGCTGTACAGCTGCTGCTCGGTCAGATCGAGCCGCGCGTGGGTGATGGTCTGGCCGGACAACAGGTTGAACGCCACAAAGGCCAGGGCAATGGCCAGCAGGCCGGCACCGGAATACATCAGCTTCTTCATGCTCAGTCAGCCTTCTTCAGATCAATCACCACCGCTGTAGCGGCCAGCCAGGCAGCAATCAGGGTGATAAAGAACAGCAGGTCACGCAGGTCGATCACGCCATTGCTGATCGCGGCAAAACGCGTCAGGAAACTCAGCGAGGCGACCCCGTCAATCAGCCACTGCGGCGCCCAGCCGCTGAACAGGTCGAGCACCATCGGCAAGCCGCTGACGATGAACAGAAAGCTCAGGCTCAGGGCCAGAATGAAGGCAATCACCTGATTCTTCGCCAGCGCCGACATGCACGAGCCGATGGCCAGATAGGCGCCGGCGAGCAACCAGCTGCCCAGGTAGGCGGTAACAATCGCGCCATTGTCGGGGTCGCCCAGGTAATTGACGGTGATCACCATCGGAAAGGTCAGCAGCAAGGCCAGGCCGGCAAACACCCAGGCCGCCATGAACTTGCCGGTCACCGCCTCGAAACGGGTGATCGGCAGGGTCATGAGCAATTCCAGGGTGCCGGATTTGCGCTCTTCGGCCCACAGGCGCATGGCGATTGCCGGCATCAGCAACAGGTACAGCCACACGTGGAAATCGAAGAATGGCGCCAGGTCGGCCTGGCCGCGCTCGTAGAAGCCGCCCAGATAGAAAGTGAACACGCCGGACAGCACGAGGAACATGACGATGAATACATAGGCCAGCGGCGTGGCGAAATAGCTCGCCAGCTCGCGCCTGAACACGACCGGTAACTGGCTCATGCCACCTCCCCCCGGGTCAGCGAGCGGAACACTTCATCCAGCCGTCCGCGCTCCACATCCAGCTCCTTGATGGCCCAGCCGCGGGCCCGAACCAGTTCATTGACCTGAGGGAAAATCACCGCCCCCGGCTTGGCCAGCAGGGTCAGGCTGTGCTCGCGCTCGTTCTCTTCGATCGCGAGCACCCCCGGCAAGGCTGCCAGCGCCGCTTGGTCCAGCGGCATGTCACTGACCAGCGACACCGCCTGGTGATAGCGCGAACGGCTTTCCAGCTCGAACGGTGTGCCATCGGCCACCAGCCGGCCCTGGGCAATCACCACGGCCCGGGTGCAGACCGCGCTGACTTCCTCAAGAATATGCGTGGAAATGATGACGATCTTGTCCTGCGCCAGGCTCTTGATCAGCTGGCGCACCTGATGCTTCTGGTTCGGGTCGAGACCATCGGTCGGCTCATCGAGAATCAGCACCTGCGGATCATGCAGGATCGCCTGGGCCAGCCCGACACGGCGTTTGAAGCCCTTGGACAGGGTGTCGATGGTTTGCCGCTGCACCGCTTCCAGCTCCAGCTGGGCAAGCACTCTGGCCACCCGCTGCAGCTTCTGGGCAGCGCGAAAGCCGCGAACTTCGGCGATAAAGTCGAGAAAGCCGCGCACCGTCATGTCGCCATAACAGGGCGCACCTTCGGGCAGGTAACCGATCTGCCGCTGTACCTGCAGGGTCTGCCGGCAGATATCGGCGCCAAACACGCTGGCCGTTCCTGCCGTCGGCGCAAGAAAACCGGTCAGCATTTTCATGGTGGTGGACTTGCCGGCACCGTTGGGGCCGAGAAAACCCAGCACTTCGCCGGGCGCCACCCGGAAAGACAGATCGTCCACCGCGGTGTGGCGCGCAAAGCGCTTGGTCAGGTGCTTTAACTCAATCATGAACTCATACCCGATAAATGAATCTGCAACCCCGGGCTGCCCGGGACGCGGAAAACGCTGGCGGACTATAGGTATCCGGCCATTGGCAACGCAAGGCCGGGCTGGCAGCCCGAAGTATTTTTTTACAGCATTTTGCCCAGCCTGTGCTATTGCGCCACACTAGCAGCCCCGCGCTGCAAATTTCAAAGAGCCACCATGACCCGTTCTCCCGTTAGCCGTTTTCTGTTCAGCAGTCTGCGTCGCCTTCTTTATGTCTGGGTTCGCTCGGAAACCATCAACCAGCCGGCCTTCAGCCTCAAGCTGGAGCCCGGCAAGCCGGTGGTGTACGTGCTGCAGCGCGAGTCGGTCAGCGATCTGGCGGTGGTTGACCACGAATGCAGCCTGGCCGGGCTGCCGCGACCGGTACAACCGGTGCAGGTCGGGGCCAGCCAGGAGCCCAAGGCTTACTTCTACCTGAGTCCGGAAGCTGACTGGCTGGGCCGGCAGGAAATGCCCGGCAGCTCACCAACTCTGGTCCGTCTGCTCGCGGCGGTCGAGCAAGACCTCCAGTGCGATGTACAAATCGTGCCGGTCAGCGTGTTCTGGGGGCAAACACCCGATCGCGAGACCAGCCCGTGGAAGCTGCTGTTTGCCGATAACTGGGCGGTAACCGGGCGCCTGCGCAAATTGCTCAACATCCTGCTGTTTGGCCGCATGACCCGCGTGCAGTTTTCCGACCCGGTACAGTTGCGCGCACTGGTTGAACAGAGCAAAGCCCACGAGCGCACCCTGCGCATGGTGCAGCGGGTTCTGCGCGTGCACTTCCGCAACCTGAAGACCGCCGTGATCGGTCCCGACCTGTCGCACCGGCGCACACTGGTCAAGGGCCTGATCGACGAGCCACAGGTACGCCAGGCGATAGAAAGCGCAGTCAGCACGGAAGGGATTTCCACAGAAAAAGCCGAGCAGCAGGCACTCAGGTACGCCAACGAAATCGCCTCGGATTACCGCTATGCCACCATCCGCTTTCTGGAAACCCTGCTGTCATGGTTCTGGAACAAGCTCTACGAAGGTATCAAGGTCAGCCATATCGAGCAGGTGCAGGAGTCTGCACAGGGCCATGAGGTGATTTATGTGCCCTGCCACCGCAGCCACATTGATTACCTGCTGCTGTCCTATCTGCTGTTCCGCAACGGCCTGACGCCACCGCACATCGCCGCCGGGATCAACCTCAACATGCCGGTGATCGGCGGCCTGCTACGGCGTGGCGGGGCCTTCTTCATGCGCCGCACCTTCAAGGGCAACCCGCTCTACACCGCGGTGTTCAACCAGTATCTGCATACCCTGTTCAGCCGCGGCTTCCCGGTCGAATACTTCGTCGAGGGCGGGCGTTCACGCACCGGACGCATGCTGCAACCCAAGACCGGCATGCTGGCCATGACCCTGAGCAGCTACCTGCGCAACGCACGCATGCCAATCGTGTTCATCCCGGTATACATCGGCTACGAGCGGGTGCTGGAAGGCCGTACCTATCTGGGCGAGTTGCGCGGCGCCAGCAAGAAGAAGGAATCGATCTTCGATATTTTCAAGGTCATCTCGGCGCTCAAGCAGCGTTTCGGCTCGGTAGCCGTGAACTTTGGCGAGCCGATCTACCTGACTCCGTTCCTCGACCAGCAATATCCCGACTGGCGCAGCCAGCAGGGCGCCCCCAAGTACCGTCCCGACTGGTTACCCGCTGTGACCAGCCAGCTGGGCGAGCGCATCGGCCGCCACCTCAACGACGCCGCCGCGATCAACCCGGTCAACCTGGTGGCACTGGCGCTGCTTTCAACCAGCCGGCTGGCCCTCGACCAGAAGAGCCTGGTGCAGGTGCTCGATCTGTTGCTGACACTGCAACGCCAGGTGCCCTATTCGCCACACGCCACCTTGCCCGAAGGCAACGGGCAAACGCTGATCGATTACGTGGTGAGCATGGATCTGCTGGCCGTGCAGTCGGACGCACTGGGCAAGATTCTCTATCTGAACGAACAGAACGCGGTGCTGATGACCTACTACCGCAACAACATCCTGCATATCTTCGCCCTGCCCGCCCTGCTCGCCAGCTTCTTCCAGAACAATGACCGCCTCGAGCGCGAGGAAATTCAGCAATACGCCAAAGCGGTCTATCCGTACCTGCAGTCCGAGCTGTTTATCCGCTGGCCGGTCGAGGAACTGGCTCCGGTGATCGACCAGTGGCTGCAGGCCTTCGTCGAGCAGGGTTTGCTGCACCAGCAAGGCTCGGTGTTTGTGCAGCCGGCGCCAAGTTCCCAGCAGTACGTCATGCTCACCCTGCTGTCACGCGCCGTGCTGCAAACCCTGCAACGCTTCTACATGGCCAGCGCACTGCTGCTCAACGGCGGGCAAAATCATCTGAATGCCGAGGAACTGGAAGGCCTGTGCAGCGTGATGGCCCAGCGCCTGTCGATTTTGCACGGACTCAACGCCCCCGAGTTCTTCGACAAGAGCCTGTTCCGCCACTTCATCCAGTCGCTCATCGAGCAAAAAGTGCTGCTGCCGGACGCCGACGGAAAACTCGGTTACCACGAAAAACTCGGCACGCTGGTCGAAGGCGCCGCCATGCGCCTGCTGTCGGCCGAGATTCGCCTGTCGATTCGTCAGGTAGCCACCGCGCCACAAGCGGATGCTGAATGAAACAGCGTGGCAGGCAGAAACTTCCTGCTACATTCAGTTTTGCAAGACTCGCTGACCGGCTGGCAGTAACCGCCACGCCCACAGCAAGTGGCAACAGCGGTTGGGCAATGCCCGACCGCCTGCCTCGATAGCTTGATTGCCCAGCTCACCAGGAGCAATACCATGACCCTATGCCCCATCGCCGTGGTCGCCGGCTGCCAGAAATGCCCGGCGTTTTCCATCTGCCCGCTGAAATCCGTGCTGGGTGACCAGGACAAATCCAGCCAGGCCAAACCCGCCAGCAAAAAGCCCGGCAAAAAAACCTGATCGCCTACGCAATGCCTGATCCTGCACGGGTCAGGCCTGGAGGAGCCGCATGTTTACCTACGTATGTCTTGGCTGCGACGATCTCCGGCGCTCTGTGCCATTTTACGATGCGGTGCTCGGCGCCCTCGGCCTGTCACGCTGTGATACCGGTGACGACAGTGACTGGGACGGCTGGGTTGGCTGGGGCACCTATGAAGAAGATGGCCTGCAGGAAGTCGCCCTGTGGCTCTGCCAGCCCTTTGACGGCCAGCCGGCGACTGTCGGCAACGGCAGCATGGTTGCCCTCAAAGCAACTTCCTGGGCGCAGGTAGAGCGGTTCCATCAGGCCGCACTGGCCCATGGCGGCAGCTGCGCAGGCCCGCCCGGGCTGCGTCCGCAGTACAACCCCGATTTTTATGCAGCCTATGTGCGCGACCCTGACGGCCACAAACTGGCCGCCGTCTGCCGCGGGTTTACCGCTGCGCAATAATCCCAGCCGCTCGACTCCACACACCGGAAGCCAGCCTGACATGCCCCAACTACTTGCCGGAAAACGCGTGCTGATTACCCAGGCCGAGCAGTTCATGGGCCCGGAACTCTGTGCGGTGTTTGCTGCCCACGGTGCAACGGTGATCGCAGACAACCGCGAACTCGGCGAAGCGGGTGCGCCGCAGCGCATCGTCAGTGATGCCGGCAGGATTGATGCGCTGGTGGCCAATCTGTCCATTGCCGCCCCGGCAACCCCGGCCGAGCAGGTCGGCGACGATGAATGGGCGGCGGTGTTTGCCGCACTGGTAACCCCCATGCCGCAACTGGTACGGGCGGCGCTGGTGCAGATGATCGAACGCCGCTCCGGCAAAATCCTGCTGATGGGCAGCGCCTCGGCACTGCGCGGGATGAAACGTGCCTCCACTTACAGCGCTGCCCGTGGTGCGCAACTGGCCTATGTGCAGGCGGTGGGGGTGGAAATGGCCGCGCACAACATCCAGATCAACGCCATCGCGCAGAACTTTGTCGATAACCCGACTTACTTCCCCGCCGAAGTGCAGGCCAACCCACGCTTTCAGGAACGCCTCAAGCGCGAAGTACCACTGGGTCGCCTGGTCGCCGCCAGGGAAGATGCCGAGTTTGCCGCTTACCTGTGCAGCGAATCGGCCAACTGCTTCGTTGGCCAGGTTTTCCCGGTTTGCGGGGGCTGGGTGCAGCGCTGAGGACTAACTGCGGCGGCAGGTGAAATCCCGGTGTGGCGGCAGTCGTAAGATTTCGCGGATCAACGGATTCCCGATGGCTCCCATGCTCCTGCGTGGGAGCCTGGCTTGTAGACGCTGGAGCGTCGAGGGCTGCATTCCCACGCAGAGCGTGGGAACGATCAAACACTGCGCTTCGCTACGTTCCGGGTTCGTTCGCTCCGTCGGCGTTCCAGGGGCACGCTGCGAAGGGCCGTCCCTGGCCCATCGCAGCTCTCGGCTTTGGCATCCTGCGTCGCTCTATCTCCTGCATCCATGCAGTCGTCGCGGCATCCCTGCCGCTCAACCCCTTCCACACCGATTCCGCTCACCCTTCTGACGGGACTGTCAGTCCGTGCAAGCAAGTAGTATTTGTGATTTCTAGATGGCTATCGAAGCGCGGACGATGGTTCGGCTGGCGATCAGTTCCCCATCAGAAGGCCGAACGTAGGTGCCGTGCAGAGGGGCATTTGGCATGGATGCCAAATGAGGAACGATGGGCCATGGATGGCCCTTCGAGACGACCCTCGGAGCGGTGCCGTAGTGAGGGAAGTCGCGCGCAGCGCGACCCGGATGCCGGGGTGTGTTTCTTTGCTTCCTTTCTTTGCACAAGCAAAGAAAGGGAGGCGCCCGGCGGGGCGCAATAGAAACCATCAATCAACTTCGATAATCGGCCTTGCGAATAACAAGAATCAGCAACGGATTTCCAATCCAACACGCCCGTCGACCCTCAAACAAACCCACAACTCAAACAATAAAAAACGCCCCGGAAACAGGGGCGTCTTTACTCAGCTGGCAAGGCAGTTAATCCACCGGCTGCGGCACCGGCCCTTCGCCTTCTTTGACCCGGTACCAGGCCGAGTACAGCGCCGGAAGCGCCAGCAGGGTCAGACCGGTGGCCACGATCAGACCACCCATGATCGCCACCGCCATCGGTCCGAAGAAGGTACTGCGGATCAGCGGGATCATCGCCAGCACGGCCGCCAGCGCCGTCAGTACGATCGGCCGGAAACGTCGCACCGTGGCATCAATGATGGCCTGCCGGCGCGGTGAGCCATCGGCGATATCCTTCTCGATCTGGTCGATCAGGATCACCGAGTTGCGCATGATCATGCCCGACAGGGCAATGGTGCCGAGCATCGCCACGAAGCCGAACGGCTGGCGGAACACCAGCAGGAACAGCACCACGCCGATCAGCCCGAAAGGCGCGGTCAGAAACACCATGGCTGACAGCGAGAAACTGCGCAATTGCAGCATCAGCAGGGTCAGCACCACCACCAGAAACAGTGGCAATCCGGCGTTCACCGAAGCCTGGCTATCCGCCGAATCCTCCACGGTACCGCCCACATTCAGCTCGTAGCCGTCCGGTAGTGCCGCCTGGATATCCGCCAGGGTCGGCATGATTTGCGCCGTCACCGGAGCCGGCAGGCTGCCGTCATAGATGTCGGCCCGCACCGTCACCGTCGGCAGACGATCGCGGCGCCAGATGATGCCTTCCTCGAAGCCATATTCCAGGGTCGCCACCTGCGACAGCGCGACACTCTTGCCGCTGTCGGTCTGCACCGACAGGCTCGGCAACTGCGACAGCAGGCCACGCTCACTCGGCGTACCGCGCAGCAACACCTCGATCTGCTCGTTGCCCTCGCGGTAGTTGCTTACCGCCTGGCCGGAAAGCAGGCTTTGCAGGGACTGCGAAATATCGGCGGTCGAGACGCCGAGTGCCCGTGCGCGGTCCTGATCAATCTGCAGACGTACCACCTTGCTCGGCTCTTCCCAGTTCAGGTGCACGTTGACCACGTGCGGGTTCAGCCGCACCTTGTCCTCGACTTCACGGGCAATCCTGCGCACCTCGTCGATATGCTCGCCAGAAAGCCGGAGCTGGATCGGATAACCCACCGGCGGGCCGTTTTCCAGACGTGAAATACGCGAGCGTACGGCCGGGAACTGCTGGTCAAGCACATCGATCAGCCAGCTGCGGATCTTCTCGCGCTCCTTGGCCGACTTGGTCAGCACGACAAACTGGGCAAAGCTGGCCTGTGGCATCTGCTGATCCAGCGGCAGATAGAAGCGTGGTGCCCCCGCGCCGATATAGGCCACATAGTTTTCGATACCCGGCTGGGCCTGCAGCAGCTTTTCCAGACGGGCGGCCTCGACCTCGGTTGCCTTGAGCGACGAGCCTTCAGCCAGCTTCAGGTCAACCATCAGCTCAAAGCGCCCGGATGACGGAAAGAACTGCACCGGGATGAAGCGGAACAGCGCCACCGAGACAATGAAGGCGGCAAAGGTCATCAGCAGCACTTTCTTGCGGTTATCCACGCACCAGCCAAGGACGCTGCGAAAACGCCGGTAGAACGGTTTGTCGTACGGGTCGTGGGTGTGCTCCCCGGCTTGCAGCGGGTGTGCCGCAGGCAACAGGCGAAAGCCCAGATAGGGCACAAACACCACGGCAGCAAACCACGACACCACCAGGGCTATGGTCACCACAGAAAAGATCGAACCGGTGTATTCGCCGGTGCCCGACTTGGCCGTGGCAATCGGCAGAAATCCTGCTGCAGTGATCAGCGTACCGGTAAGCATGGGGAACGCCGTATTGCTCCAGGCAAAGCCGGCCGCCTTGATGCGGTCGAAGCCCTGCTCCATCTTCACCGCCATCATCTCTACGGCAATGATGGCGTCATCCACCAGCAAACCGAGGGCAAGAATAAGCGCACCGAGAGATATCTTGTGCAGACCGATATTGAAGTAGAACATCAGGCAGAACGTCATGGCCAGCACGATGGGAATCGACAGCGCCACCACCAGACCGCTGCGTGCGCCCAGCGAGAAAAAGCTCACCACCAATACGATCGCCAATGCCTCGGCCAGCGCACGCAGGAACTCGCCGACGCCGCGCTTGACCGCCACCGGCTGGTCAGAAACCTTGCTCAGCTCCATGCCCAGCGGCAGGGTTTGCTGCAGGCGGGCGAACTCTTTATCCAGCGCCGCACCGAGTACCAGAATGTCACCACCGTCCTTCATCGAAACCGCCAGGCCGATGGCGTTTTCACCCATGAAGCGCATGCGCGGCGCGGGGGGATCGTTGAAGGCCCGATGCACATCCGCCACGTCGTTGATGCGGAAGGTCCGATCGCCAACCCGAATCGGAAAATTGCGAATTTCCTCGACCGAATTGAAGCGCCCGGTGACGCGCAATTGCACCCGTTCCTGCGCCGTCTCGAAGAATCCGGCTGGTGCCACGGCATTCTGCTTGTTCAGCGCCATCTGTACCGCTTCCAGAGGCAGGCCCAGCGTGGCCGCCTTGGAGTTGGACAGCTCGATCCAGATCTTTTCGTCCTGCAGGCCGAGCAGCTCGATGCGGCCTACATCCTTGACCTTCTGCAGTTGCAGTTGCAGGCGATCGGCGTAGTCCTTGAGCACTGCATAGTCGTAGCCTTCACCGGTCAGCGCATAGATGTTGCCGTAAACCGTGCCGAACTCGTCATTGAAGAAAGGTCCAATCACGCCCTGTGGCAGGGTGTGGCGGATATCGCTGATCTTCTTGCGCACCTGATACCAGGCTTCCAGGTTCTCATCCGGCTTCAGCCACTCCTGGGTAAAGAAGGTCACTTGCGATTCACCCGGTCGCGAGTAGGAAACAATTTCCTTGAACTCGCCGGCTTCCATCAGCTTCTTTTCGATGCGGTCAGTGACCTGCAGCGCAACTTCCTCGGCACTGGCGCCCGGCCAGATGGTGCGGATCATCATGGCGTGCCATGAAATGGGCGGATCTTCGGCCTGTGACAACTTGGTGTAGGCAATCGCCCCGGCAACGCTGAACAGCAGAATCAGATAGAGCACGACCTGGCGATTCTTCACCGCCCAGATGGAGAGATTGAAGTTCATGCTTCGTTACTCCCCGCCGGCCAGGCTGAGTGGACGATTGTCGCGATCCACCGGACGCACTTTCACCCCTTCGTTGAGTAGCTGCACACCGGCGGAAACCACCCAGTCGGACTCCTGCAGGCCGTGCAGAATGGGTACTTCCTCCTCGCCATAGGGGCCAGCTGTGACCGCCACGCGCTTGAGTGTCAACTCCACCGGATCAACAATCCACACATAGGACTGGGCACCATCCGCAGTCAGCGCCGGGAGCGGCACGGAGAGTGGAATATCACCGGCAGGACTGACGTAGACCTGCGCGCTCTGGCCCAGGTCGACCGGCTTGCCATCGTTTTCGGTAATCGCTACCCGGGCCGCATAGGTGCGCGTCTGCGGGTCGGCAGCAGGAGAGATTTCGCGCAGCTTGCCGGACAGAAACACGCCCGGACGCGACCATAACTTGATGCGCACCGCCTGGCCGATGCTGAACTGACCGATGTTGCCTTCAGGCAGGCTGATCAGAATTTCCCGCTCGCCATCGGCCGCCATGTTGAACACGGTCTGACCAGGCGCCACGACCTGACCCACTTCCAGCATGCGCCGGGAGATCACCCCGTCTCTGGGCGCACGCAGCACGGCATAGCCGGCCTGGTTGGCGCTGACGTTGTATTCCGCCTGCACCTGCTTCAGGCGTGCCTCACCTGCCTGATAAAGGTTCTCGAAATTCTCGTACTGCGAACGGCTGACCAGTTGCTTCTCCAGCAATTGCTGATAGCGATCCCGTTCGGCACGCACCAGCTTGAGATTTGCTTGCGCAGCAGTGACCTGCGCCTTCATCGCCGCCAGCTTCAACTTCACGTCTTTCGGGTCCAGTTCGGCCAGCACCTGGCCCTGCTTCACCTGATCGCCACTGTCCACCAGACGCTTGACCACTTCGCCGCCAATGCGAAATGCCAGATCCGGCTCATAGCGCGCACGCACTTCACCCGGATAGGTTTCCAGCTGCGCCTCTGCCGACTGCGGGTGTACCACCATCACCGGTCGCGGGCGCTGCTCTTCAGCCTGTTCCTTTCCGCAACCTGACAGAAACACCGCAAGCGCCAGAGAAACTGCAACAGTCGAGACAGGTCGAAGCATGGCGAATAACCTTCCGGAAAACAGGGATTTATATTATTGAACTGTCGGGTATAGTAATAACCAGTCGATCAGGAGTCCAGCACTACTAATGAACGCCCCAATTTCACCGGCAGCGCCTGCTACTGCGGGTCGTCCCAAGGATCCGCTCAAGCGCGAGGCCATTCTCAACGCGGCGAAAAACCTGTTTCTCAGCAAGGGTTACGAAGGTAGCAGCATGGATGCCATTGCTGCAGAAGCCGGCGTCTCCAAGCTCACCGTTTACAGCCATTTCAATGACAAGGAAACCCTGTTTTCTGCCGCCGTGAAGTCAAAGTGCGAAGAGCAGCTGCCCCAGCCGTTCTTCGAGCCGGCAACCGGTTCATCCATCGAAAATGTGCTGTTGAACATCGGTCGCGGCTTCTATCACCTGGTCAACAGCCCCGAGTCGATCGAATTGCATCGGGTGATGATGACCCAGGCCAATGTCGACAACAAACTGTCACAGATGTTTCTCGATGCCGGCCCGCAACGCGTCATTCGCGAAATGGAGCGCCTGCTGACCCAGGCCAACCAGAAGCACCAACTGCAGGTTGCCGACCCTGCCAAAGCGGCCGAGCATTTCTTCTGTCTGATCAAGGGTAGTGACAACATCCGGCTGTTGATCGGCTGCAACCCGGACCTGAAAAGCCCTGCAGCCGTGGAAGCGCACATCCGGGATGTGGTGGGGCTGTTCTTGCGCGCCTATCGCTGCCCCTGAGCAGAGGCTTCCCGGCGTTTATTGCGCACGTACGGGTGATTGTTGATTTTTTTGATTTCAAACAGGTCGATGGCTGCAAAAAGATCGGCGAGCTTTGCATAACCGAAGTTGCGCGAATCGAAGGATGCCTGGTTACCTATGCGGCTACCGACAATACTCAAGGGCGCCCAACCATCATCCTGCTCGGCAAAAGCCACTGCATTGCGCAGCAGGTTCATCAGCCCGGTATCACCCTTCAGCTGATTGGCGGTTTTTTTGGCGGACTGCGCAAGCACTGCCGGCGCGAGATCAGCAGCGCCCTTCAGCGCCTGTTTGGCCGGTGCTTCTGCAGCTTCAACCACCTCAGCTACCGGCTCAAGGTCATCCAGATACAAAAACCGTGAACAGGCCTTGACGAAGGGTTCCGGTGTTTTTCGCTCACCAAAGCCAACTACTTTTTTGCCTTCGGCACGCAACCGGTTGACCAGTGGCGTGAAGTCGCAATCGGAAGACACCAGGCAAAAAACCTCTATCGGCTTGGTGTACAGCACGTCCATCGCATCAATCGCCATTGCCATGTCAGTGGCATTTTTTCCCTTGACCAGATCGAACTGCTGTACCGGCTGGATGGCATGCTCGTGCAAAACATCAACCCATGACTCCAGCCGGGTGCTTTTCCAGTTGCCGTACGCCCGCCGGATGGATACAGCCCCCAGCGAAGCCAGTTCGGCAAGAATATGGCCGACCTTGCGGCTTGGCGCATTGTCGGCATCGATAAACATGGCCACTCGCTGATTGGTTTCGTGCATGGAACCCCCTACTGAGTTCTCTGCAGCCTAGCCTTTAAGTGACTTCTTCGGATAGATGTCGTAACGACTCGACTTGCCTTCCAGCGCATAGCCCGGCTTGCCGCCCTCCACCGCCGGGGCCTTGCGGGGGCGCTTTACCACCACACGGTGCGAAGCCAGCGCCAGCGCTGCCTCGAGCAAGGCTGGTGCATCCGCATCGGCACCGACCAGCGGGCGGAACAGGCGCATTTCCTTTTTCACCAGCGCACTCTTGTCGCGATGGGGAAACATCGGGTCGAGATAGATGACCTGCGGCGCCTCTGCGCTCCAGCTGCGCAGCAAGGCGATGGCATCGCCACAGTGCAGGTGCATGCGCGCCACGATCGAGGCTACCTCGGCGTCCAGCGCGGCACGCTGCAGACCGTCCTCGAGCAAGGCAGCGATCAGCGGCTGGCGCTCGATCAAGTCAACACGGCAGCCGAGCGTTGCCAGCACAAAGGCATCACGCCCCAGTCCGGCCGTAGCATCCAGCACCGTCGGCCGGATGCCCGGTTGCAGGCCCACCGCCCTGGCAATCAGCTGTCCGCTGCCGCCACCGTGCAGGCGTCTATGGGCAGCGGCACCCTCGACAAAATCCACCTTCACCGGCCCGGGGCCGTGCTCGATGCACTCAAGCAGTTGCAACCCGCCGGCACCGACCTGCAAGGCGAATTCGGCATCGCCAAGCATCGGCAGACCGAGACGGGCAGCCCAGTAACCGGCGGCCTCGGCCCAGCCGGGATCGAGGGCCTCGACGCGTACGCGCGGTGCAGGTGGCTGCTCAGCCATCGAATAACTCTCCAGCGATTGCATGGGGCCGAAGGACTACTTCAGGCCGGGAATTTCTTCGGTGTGGCCACGTTGTCGCGCAGGTAAACCGGCTGCGCCTGCTCGGCAGGCAGCGCCTCGCCCCGCTCCCAGGCAAACTGCGCCAGCTGCAGCAAGTCCTGCGCATGGGGCAACAGCTCTCCAGCAGACTGCTCTACCTGACCGGGCAGGCGTCCAGCGAAGGTGGCCCAGCCGGTGCCGGCACCAAACCACTGGCCCGCGGCCAGACGCGGCAAACTGGCACGCTCGGGCGCCAGCACGGACTCCTCTCCCTGCAGGCACATCTCGCCCTGCTCCAGCTGATAGCAGCCCCAGTACACCTCATCCATCCGCGCATCGATGGCAGCCGCAACCTGACGGGCGCCGAACTCGCGCTGGGCACGCTGCGCCAGCACTGCCAGATTCGATACCGGCAGCACCGGGCGCTGCAGGGCAAAACCCAGCCCCTGCACCACACCAATGGCAATACGCACCCCGGTAAAGGCGCCGGGCCCCCGGCCAAAAGCGATGGCATCAATCGCCGACAAGGCAATCCCGGCTTCGGCACGCAAGGCTTCTATCATGGGCAGCAGGCGCTGGGCATGCAGGCGCGGAATGACCTCGTAATGGCTGATGACCTTGCCATCGTGCAGCAGGGCAACGGAGCAGGCTTCAGTGGCAGTATCCAGGGCCAGCAGAGTGGTCATCGACAGGGTCCGGCAGGGGAAAGGCAGGCAGTATAAACGCCGACGGCCCGCAAGCGGGCCGTCGGTTGCAGTGCAATTTCTCAGCTCAAGGCAGCCATCACCTTGGCAGTAATCTCTTCGACCGAGCCAACCCCGGGAATGGCGCTGTACCTCGGCGTACCGTCCTTCGCTGCTACCGCCTGGTAGAAACCGATCAACGGCTTGGTTTGCGCGTGATAAACCGACAGGCGATGACGCACGGTGGCTTCCTGGTCATCTTCACGCTGAATCAGCTCCTCACCTGTTTCATCATCCTTGCCGGCCACTTTCGGCGGATTGTGTTCGGTGTGGTAAACCCGCCCGGACGCCGGATGCACGCGACGGCCGGAAATACGCCCGACAATCTCTTCATCCTCGACGGCGATTTCAACCACATGATCAATGGTTACACCGGCCTGCTGCATGGCTTCGGCCTGGGGAATGGTGCGTGGAAATCCATCGAAGAGGAAACCCTTGGCACAATCGGGTTGGGCTATGCGCTCCTTGACCAGATTGATGATCAGGTCGTCAGACACCAGACCGCCGGCATCCATCACGCTCTTGGCCTGTACGCCGAGTTCAGTGCCGGCCTTGACTGCCGCACGCAGCATGTCGCCGGTGGAAATCTGCGGAATGCCAAATTTTTCAGTAATGAAGCGAGCCTGGGTACCTTTACCGGCACCGGGCGCTCCCAGCAGAATCACGCGCATCAATGTGCTCCTCAAGATTGGTCTATGTTTTTGCAGATTCGCCTCTTGCGGGCAATCCTGGATTCTGGCGGGCAGGCAGTCGACCCAAAGGGTGCCAAGATACACAGCAGCACCCCGCGGCACAAGCCTGCCCAAAGTAGGGGGTGCCCGTGATCAACCGGTATTGCGCAATCCTGCAGCAATCCCGGCCACGCTGACCAGCATGGCCCGCTCCAGGGTGCCGGAAGCATTCGCCGGTTTGCTTCGCGAACGCGCCAGCAGCTCTACCTGCAGCAGATGCAGCGGGTCCAGATAGGTATTGCGCACGCTGATCGACTCCAGCGTCTGCGGGCTATGGGAAAGCAGCTGCGACTGACCGGTCACAGCCAGCACTGCAGCACTCGACTGCGACAAAAAGCCGCGCAATTTTTCGCCCAGCGGTCGCAATTCATCCGCCACCAGCCGCTCGTCATATAGCTGCGCGATCGTTGCATCGGCCTTGGCCATGACCATTTCCAGCATATCGATGCGCGTGCGGAAAAACGGCCACTGCTCGCGCATGTCCTTGAGCAAGGCCATTTCACCGCGCCGGATTGCATTATCCAGTGCGGTTTCCCAGCCCAGCCAGGCCGGCAGCATCAGGCGCATCTGGGTCCAGGCAAAAATCCACGGAATGGCGCGCAGGCTTTCCACCCCGCCCTCGCGGCGCTTGGCCGGCCGGCTGCCCAGTGGCAGCAACGCCAGTTCCTGCTCCGGCGTCGCCTGACGGAAATAGGCCACAAACTGTGGATCCTCACGCACCACCGCACGGTATGCGGCTACTCCGTCTGCTGCCAGCCGGCCCATGGCCTCGCGCCAGGCTGTCTGCGGTGCCGGCGGCGGCAACAGGGTTGCCTCCAGTACTGCGGCCAGATAGAGGTTGAGGTTCTGCTCGGCAATTGCCGGCAGGCCGAACTTGAAGCGGATCATTTCGCCCTGCTCGGTGGTACGGAAGCGTCCGGCCACCGAGCCCGGCGGTTGCGACAGAATCGCCGCATGTGCCGGGCCGCCGCCCCGGCCAACGGTGCCGCCACGGCCGTGAAACAGCAGCAACTCGACTCCATGTTGCCGACAAACGGCAACCAGCGCTTCCTGGGCACGGTACTGCGCCCAGGCGGCGGCCGTGGTACCGGCATCCTTGGCCGAATCCGAATAGCCGATCATTACTTCCTGCGGCCCTTCCAGGCGCTGGCGATAGCCCGGCAAGCCGAGCAGGCGGTCAATGGCCGGGCCGGCGTTTTCCAGGTCGGCCAGAGTCTCGAACAGCGGCACGACGCGGATCGGCCGCTGCATCCCGGCCTCCTTGAGCAGCAACTGCACCAGCAGTACATCCGAGGGCGCAGCGGCCATGGAAATTACATAGGAGCCCAGCGAGGCCGGCGGCGCCTCTGCCACCACCTTGCACGTCGCAAGAACCTCCATGGTCTCGGCAGAGCCCTGGAAATGCACCGGCAACAGTGGCCGCGGGTTATCCAGTTCGCGCAGCAAAAACTCGCTGCGTGTCGGTTCATCCCATTGCGCATAACTGCCCAGCTGCAGATAGGCAGTTATTTCATCCATCGCCGCGCTATGCCGTGCGGAATCCTGACGAATGTCCATGCGCAGCAGAAACAGGCCGAAGCTGCTCACCCGCCGCAGGCAGTCGAGCAAGGCTCCGTCGGCAATCATGCCCATGCCACAGTCATGCAGCGACTGGTAACACAGCTGCAGCGGCTCCCGCAGCGACTGATTGTCCTGAAACACTTCCGGCGGTGGCTGGATATCCGTCTGCAGGGCTTGTTCGGCCCAGCTGCGGGTCACGCGCAAACGCTCACGCAGCTGCTTGAGCAGGGCACGATATGGCTCGGCGCAATCGCCCACCCGCGCCAGCAGGGCGGCATTGGCCTGCTGCATGGACAGTGCGCTGGCGAGTTCGTCGATATCGCGCAAAAACAGGTCGGCGGCCATCCAGCGCGCCAGCAGCAAGACCTCACGGGTCACCGTAGCCGTTACATTCGGATTGCCATCGCGGTCACCACCCATCCAGGAGGCGAAGCGAATCGGTGCTGCCGCCAGCGGCAGGCCTTGCCCGGTCGCCGCCTGCAGCGCCCGGTCAGCCTGGCGCAGGACATTCGGCAACGCCTGCCACAGGGAGTTCTCGATAACGGCAAAGCCCCATTTGGCCTCATCCAGCGGCGTGGGCCGGGTCTGGCGAATTTCATCGGTGAACCAGGCCTCGGCCACCAGAATGCCCAGGCGCTGGTGAATCCGCTCGCGCTCCGCCGCTGACAGGTCACTGTGATCCTGCTGCGCCAGCTGTTCGGCAATCGCATCGTATTTCTGGATCAGCGTGCGCCGGGCGATTTCCGTGGGGTGCGCGGTCAGCACCAGCTCGATATCCAGCGCACTCACCTGCTGCCACAGCAGCTCCGCCGGCTGGCCGCTGGCCAACAGTTTCTCCAGCAGCGCCGGCAACGCCAGCAGCTCGAACGGTTGCGCCTCACCGGGCTGGCGCCGGTGGACCTGATGATACTGCTCGGCAATATTGGCCAGATTGAGAAAATGACTGAAGGCCCTGACTACCGGCAGCAGCTCCTCGCTTTCCAGCCCGTCGAGGGTTGCCGACAACTGCTCGGCACCCTCGCTACTGCCCTGCCGAGACTGCTTCGCCCCCAGACGCAGACGCTCGATCTTGTCGAAGAACGCCTCTCCCAGTTGCGTGCGCAGGGTATCGCCGAGCAACTGCCCCAACAAATGGACATTTTCCCGCAAACGGGCATCGATCTCTGTCAAAACACACCTCGAACCAGCTGGCCTGTAAACTTGCCGAACCTTGAACCAACCACCCTGCAGGCTGACAAAGTCAGTCTAGGCTGATGCTTACAACCCGTTGAAAAATCCGCGGGCTGTGCACAACAAGGCTTCTATCGAGGTATATATGAAAATCCGTGAACTTGCCCAGCATTGGCAGCGTAACGCCACCGATGAGCTGTCCCCGACCCGCTATCAGCTGCGTCTGGGTCTGGAAGCCGGCGCCCGGCTGGAAGCACTGGCCGAGATGTATCCGCTACGCAGTGCCGAGGAACTGCTCGGCGAGCTGGTCGCCGCAGCCCTGGAAGAACTGGCGGCCAGCCTGCCGTACGTCAAGGGCAGCAGGATTATCGCCACCGACGAGCAAGGCGACCCGCAGTACGAGGATATCGGCCCGACACCGCGCTTTCTGGCCCTGACCCACAAGCACATGGAGGCTTTGCGTCAGGTCGGCGGGAAATGACTCAGGGCTTGGTGATCTGCGGCGTTTCCTCACCGACACAGCGCACTGCGCGCTTGCGCTGATCGACCAGCACGCCGCTGAGGCCCTTCTGCTGCATGTCGAACAGCACCAGCACACCATCAAAGCACTGGGCGATCTGGTCGGCCGGTGCCAGCGAGACCTTGTAATCGACCCCTTCGATGGTCTTGAGCATGGTGAACTCGCTCAGCAGCAGCGCGTCCTCTTCCTTGGCAAAATGCAGATAGCCGTAGTACCAGAGCACCATCACGGTGCCGAGAATACTGGCAATGCCGGTAAGAATCAGCGGAATCGGGTTACGCTCTTCACTCATGTCAGCTCACTTGCTCGGTAAAAGGTTCAGGAGTTAAACGCTATTTTGCGGGCGCCAAGGATACCGCACCTGCCCGGCAAACTGGCAGCAGCAAGTCATTGCGGGGATTCACCGAGGGGCGCCTCGGCCAGGCGCCGCAACCCGCTGAACCCGGCCGGGTCCTGCAGATAGCCGAGCATCACCTCACGCCAGACCGGCTCGCTGAAGGTTTCCACATGGGCGCCGCGGGTCAGCTGCAATACCCGGGGTGGCCGGGCCGCCTTGTACAGCGTGATACCGCTGGACAGCGGTACTACCTGATCGTCAATGCTCTGGAATATCAGCACCGGCAATCCGCCCAGCTGCGGCATGGCGAATTGCGCACTGTCGGCCTGCGGCACCATCCAGCTCAGCGGCACCTGCAGCGGCCAGGTCAGCCAGGCACCGGCCAGCACATTGCGCGCCACATCCTGATAGTTGGCCGGCGTGCCATCCAGCACCACGGCCTGCAGCTGGGCACGCCGCGCCGGATGTGTGGCCAGATAATGCACACCCATCGCGCCACCGAGGCTCTGCCCCAGCAACACCAGCGGCTTGCCCTGCACCTCGGGAGCTTGCTGCAGCCAGGCAAACGCCGCCTCGATATCGCCATACACCGCCGGCAGGCTCGGCTCGCCCCCGGACAGGCCATAGCCGCGATAATCCAGCAGCAGCACCTGATAGCCCTGCTCCGGCAACCAGTAACTGCCGCCCAGATGCCAGGCCAGATTGCCGCCATTGCCGTGCAGATGCAGCACCGTCCCCTTGACCGCCACGCCCGGTTTGGCCGGCAGCCACCAGGCATGCAGCCGCGTGCCATCGGCGCTGGTCAGTTGCACATCACGGTATTCAAGCCCGGCAGCCGTTGGCGTCAGCGGCAGACCCGGCTCGGGATAGAACAGCAGCTCGCTGCAACCCTGCAGGAACAATGCTGCCAGCAGGAAAAACAGCCCGCGAAGGCCTGGTAGACGAACGGCAAGCCGCGAACCCATGACGTCAGTTCCTAGAGGATATTCGCGTAGTCCGCTTCGATGCGATCCAGGCTCAGGTGGTTGAGGAAGTTGGAGAAACACATCCAGGCCGACAGCGCACTGAGGTCGCTGAACTGCTCCGGCAGGTACTTGGGCGGCACCACCAGTCCTTCATCCACCAGCTGGCGCAGGGTACGCATGTCTTCCAGGGTGGTTTTGCCGCAGAACAGCAGCGGGATCTGCTCCAGCTTGCCCTGACGCACGGCCAGCTGGATGTAGTTGTAAACCATGATGAAGCCCTTCAGGTAGGACAGGTCCTTGGTGAAGGGCAAGCCGGTGGGTGTCGAACCACGGAAAGCGCGACTGGCATTGCTGTAGCTGTATTCCAGACTGAAGCCCTGCTCCAGGTAGAAATCGCTGACCTGGATGAAGTCGGCGCCCTCTTCGGCCATATGGATGGCGCGGGTGCGGTTGGTCAGCTTGCGCAGGCGGGTCGGATAGGAGGCAAAGGCGATCACCTCCATGAGGATCGCCAGGCCTTCCTGGGTCACGGTCGAGGATGGCGGGCCCTTGGCCAGAAAGGTGCAGATCGGCTGATTCAGGCCATTCAGCGTGGTGGCCACATGCACCATGCCCTCATGCACTTCCAGCGCCTTGACGTCGCGTGCGTTGAACATCGCATCGCTGCGGATCTTGATGTAATCGGCACCGGCTGCGGCATCGGCCAGAATGCCATCGGACTCGAACACGCGGATGGTCGTCTCATCCTCGCCAAACACCTTGTTCAGGCGCCCCTGCAACAGCTTTACGGCATCCTTGGCAGTCAGATCCTTGACTTCGTCCTGCAGGTCGCCGCGATTGTCGATGTTGTTCAGGTAGTCGGAAAACATCAGCCCGAGGTCGGCCAGGGTCGGGTCACCGGCATGGAAGGCATCCGAGGCGGCGCCGTACAGATCCTGGGAAATCAGGCCGAAATCTTCGGTACCGCGCGCTTCAAGCATGCGCACCACCATGCGGTATTCCTTGCACATGCGGCGCATGATCTGCCCGACCGGATTGAACTGGCCGAGTTGCCGGGTGATATCGCGCTCGATGTTCTGGAATTCGAGTTTTTTCTGGCCCGCATCAAAGGGCAGCGGCCGCGTCTCGTAGTAGGCACGATCCACCTTGGGCAATGCCTTGCCTTTGGCCTTGAGGAACGCTTTGCCGATATCGTCATCCCACTTGATGGCATCCAGCACGCGAATCGGTGTCTGCGCCTGCACGATGCGATCCGACAGGGCGCGGATGGTCTGCGGGTATTCGTCCTGCGGGTTAAGCGTAGTCATGCGGTTCTCACTGGTTGCTGCGCTGGAAACGCCCAGCTTCGACGAATGCATCGGAATTGGCCGGATCATTGAGGAACGCCAGCACCTGGGCTGTAGTGGCGGTGATCAGCGCACTCTCCTCACCGGCCACCTCGACAACCTGGCCCGGCAAGCGGCCGGCCTTTACCTGCTCAACGAACAACTCGTCATCCAGGCTGTACAGGATCAGTTCGTTTCTGCTGGAAATCTCGAAGCCGCCCAGCGCAAAGTTGGCGCCGAAGCGCTTGGGCAACGGCATGGAAAAATACCAGCGATGGCCACTGCGGTTGATGCTGAAGGTATATTCCTCGGCGCCTTCCAGATTGTCCGGGCTACCCGTCATCAAGCGCGCGTTGAAACTGCTGGCACTGGCACGGCTGATATCGAGAAACATCTGCTCACCCCACTCGTTGGTGCGCGACC
The DNA here is from genome assembly GCF_900105995.1 of Pseudomonas pohangensis. Classification (NCBI taxonomy): domain Bacteria; kingdom Pseudomonadati; phylum Pseudomonadota; class Gammaproteobacteria; order Pseudomonadales; family Pseudomonadaceae; genus Pseudomonas; species Pseudomonas pohangensis. Next base: position 2,674,784 of record NZ_LT629785.1, read on the forward strand.
ATTCCCCGAGCAGCGCCATGGGCGGTTGTTCATTGGCCGGCAGCGGCTCGCGAAACACCACCAGGCAGCCGCCAAGCAGAAGAAAAGACAGGACCATCATCACGCGCAATGCTTTCACTTCCAGCTCCTTGCTGCTGCCTATGACTGACCGGCGCTGACTTCTACAAACCGGTCACCAGGTAAAGATAGCGTCTGAGAATGCCGCGCGTCTCGTCGACATCAATATTCTCCAGCCCGGCCAGCAAGCCCTGATATTCCATGCGCAGAATGATCGAGGTAAACAGCTGCGCGTCTTCTTCGGGTTGGCGGGAGCCGAGCACCTCGAAAAAGTGTGCGACACCGGTGGAAAGGATTCGCTGGTGGGCCTTGGCCAGCTCGCGCAAGGCCGGGTTGTTCAGGGCTTCCAGGCGCAACGCCTGCTCGGCCAGCAAGCTGTCGCGGTTGCCCACCAGCTGGTTGCGCACATGCAACAGGGAGCGCTCGACAATCTGTTCGACAATCGCCTGTCGCGTTTGCCTGTCGCCCTGCAGACCGGCAGCCATGCGTTGCAGGTCAGCCTCGGACTCGGCCCACATGCGTGCCAGCGAGGCAGCACCGCGCTCGACAAACTGGGCAAAGGTGTCGGTTATCAGGTCGTTGATGTCTTTGAAGTAGTAGGTGGTGGCCGATAATGGCACCCCGGCCTCCGCAGCAACCGCGCGATGACGCACGGCACGCACACCATCGCGCACGATAAGGCGCATGGCGGCATCGAGTATGGCTTGACGGCGCTGCTCGCTGCCCTTGCGGCTGGCCTTGCGGCCCTGGTACTGGACGCTTTCGACCAGCGCGCTGGCGGCTCCGGAAGCTCCTTCTGCAACAGGTCTATTGCTCAAAGCGGCTGAATCCTCTCGTACGCATTTCAGGCCTTGCGGCCTGTTCCAGCAAGAATATCCATCCTGTCCTGTCTACTGCCAGACAACTTGATCCAGTTCAGCCTGGCCTGCCTGCTCGCTGCGGCTGTCGGCAATCCGGTTGTGTTCATCCACAAATACCACCAGCGGCTGCCAGACACGGGCCTGTTCATCGCTCATCCAGCTGAAAGTGGCAATGATCACCAGATCGCCGGTACTGGCCTTGTGTGCAGCCGCCCCGTTGATGCAGATCACCCCGGAGCCCGGCTGGCCGCGCAGGGCGTAGGTACTGAAACGCTCGCCATTGGTCACGTTCCAGATTTCAACTTCCTGATTGGGCAGGATGTCGGCGGCCTCAAGCAGGTCTGCGTCAATTGTCACACTGCCTTCGTAATGCAGATCTGCGCCGGTGACGGTAGCGCGGTGAATCTTGCTGCGGAACATGCTGCGATACATCGATTTCTTCTCCAGACGGCCGGGGCCGGTCACAAGCACAGGTGGATTCCCCGGATCCGCCGGGGCGGGCTGACGAAACCTTCAGACTTCCGGACGCATGTGCGGAAACAGGATCACATCGCGGATTGACGGCGAATTGGTCAGCAGCATCACCAGCCGGTCGATACCGATACCTTCACCGGCGGTGGGCGGCATGCCGTACTCCAGCGCGCGGACGAAATCGGCATCGTAGTGCATGGCCTCGTCGTCGCCGGCGTCCTTGTCCGCCACCTGGGCCATAAAGCGCTCGGCCTGATCTTCCGCGTCATTCAGCTCGGAATAGGCGTTGGCGATCTCGCGGCCGCCGATGAACAGCTCGAAACGGTCAGTGACACTCGGGTTCTGGTCATTGCGCCGCGCCAGTGGCGACACCTCGAACGGATACTGGGTGATGAAGTGCGGCTGCTCCAGCTTGTGCTCGACCAGCTCTTCGAAAATCATCACCTGCAATTTGCCCAGCCCTTCAAAACCGAGCACCTTGGCCCCGGCCTGTTTGGCGATGGCACGCGCCTTGTCGATGTCGTTGAGGTCGTCTGCGCTCAGCTCGGGGTTGTACTTGAGGATCGAGTCGAACACCGACAGCCGCACGAACGGCTCGCCGAAATGGAACAGCTTGTCGCCGTAAGGCACGTCGGTAGTACCGAGCACCAGCTGCGCCAGTTCGCGGAACAGCTCTTCGGTGAGGTCCATGTTGTCTTCGTAGTCGGCATAGGCCTGGTAAAACTCGAGCATGGTGAACTCGGGGTTGTGCCGGGTCGACACGCCTTCGTTGCGGAAGTTGCGGTTGATCTCGAAGACCTTCTCGAAGCCGCCCACCACCAGACGCTTGAGGTACAGCTCGGGGGCGATGCGCAGGTACATCGGCAGATCCAGCGCATTGTGGTGGGTCTCGAACGGCGTGGCTGCGGCACCGCCGGGAATCGCCTGCAGCATCGGCGTTTCCACTTCAAGGAAGTCGCGCTGCATGAGGAACTGGCGGATATGCGCAATCACCTGGGAACGCACGCGGAAGGTCTCGCGCACTTCCTCGTTGACGATCAGGTCGACATAGCGCTGGCGGTAACGCTGCTCGGTATCGGTCAGGCCATGGTGCTTGTCCGGCAGCGGACGCAGGGCCTTGGTCAGCAGGCGCACATTGCTCATATCCACATACAGGTCACCCTTGCCGGAACGCGCCAGCGTACCTTCGGCAGCGATGATGTCGCCCAGGTCAAAGTGCTTGATGGCTTCCAGCGTGGCGGCCGGCAGGCTCTTGCGATTGACATACAGCTGGATGCGTCCGCTCATGTCCTGCAGCACCATGAACGCACCACGGTTGAGCATGATGCGCCCGGCGACCTTGACCGGAGTCGCTGCGGCTTCCAGTTCTTCCTTGCTCTTGCCGTCACAGGCTTGCTGCAGGTCGGCGCAGTAGCTGTCGCGGCGGAAGTCATTGGGGAAGGCATTGCCCTGCTCACGCACGGCAGCCAGCTTTTCCTTGCGCTGGGCAATCAGCTTGTTTTCTTCCTGCTGCAGCTCGTGGTGGTCGAGTTGTTGGTCGCTCATGTTCTTCATTCCATCTCTGTTTATCCCCTCCCCCCGCCGGGGAGAGAGTTAGGGTGAGGGGGACAAATTGCGGACTTGACGCCCTCTCCCCAGCCCTCTCCCCAGGGGGAGAGGGAGTCAAAGTTACAGTCCTTGTTTGAGGCTGGCCTCGAGGTATTCGTCTATATCGCCATCCAGTACCTTGTCGCAGTCACTGCGTTCGATATTGGTACGCAGATCCTTGATCCGCGAGGCATCCAGCACGTAAGAACGGATCTGGTGGCCCCAGCCGATATCCGACTTGCTGTCTTCCAGCTCTTGCGAGGCGGCGTTGCGCTTCTGCACTTCCTGCTCGTACAGACGCGCACGCAACATCTTCATCGCGGTGTCCTTGTTGGCGTGCTGGGAACGCTCGTTCTGACAGCAGACCACGGTATTGCTCGGCACGTGGGTAATCCGCACCGCGGAATCGGTGGTGTTGACGTGCTGGCCACCGGCGCCGGAGGAGCGGTAGGTATCGATGCGCAGATCGGACGGGTTGATCTCGATCTCGATGTTGTCATCGATTTCCGGCGAGACGAACACCGCGGTAAACGAGGTGTGCCGACGGTTGCCGGAGTCGAACGGGCTCTTGCGCACCAGCCGGTGCACGCCGATCTCGGTGCGCAGCCAGCCAAAGGCGTACTCGCCCTTGATATGCACGGTGGCGCCCTTGATTCCGGCTACTTCACCGGCGGACAGCTCCATGATGGTGGCTTCGAAGCCGCGCTTGTCGGCCCAGCGCAGGTACATGCGCAGCAGCATGTTGGCCCAGTCCTGGGCCTCGGTGCCGCCGGAGCCGGCCTGGATATCCAGATAGGCGTTGTTCGGATCCATCTCGTTGCTGAACATGCGACGGAATTCGAGCTTTTCGAGAATGCCGGTCAGCCGTTCCAGTTCGCTGGAGATATCGGCGACAGCGCCCTCGTCATCCTCTTCGACCGCCATTTCCAGCAACTCGCCGGAGTCGGTCAGGCCTGCGGCCATGTCATCCAGGGTTTCAACGATTTGCGCCAGCTGGGCGCGTTCACGCCCCAGATTCTGCGCATATTCCGGGTCGTTCCAGACGTTGGGGTCTTCGAGCTCGCGGTTTACTTCGACCAGCCGATCATGCTTTTGATCGTAGTCAAAGATACCCCCGAATAGTCTGGGTCCGCTCGGACAGGTCCTTGATAAGGTTCAGAATCGGGTTGATTTCCATGGCTGGCAGCACTCACGGGTAATAGCGGCGGAGAAAGCCCGCGAGTATACCCGAGTCAACCGCCGCCGGCAGCTGTCCGGGCAGCGGCAACTGCCTGGTGCCGTTTTGTCACCCTTGCTGGCGCGGGACTATTGGCCGTCCACAGCTCAAATTAATTGATCTCTGCACAAAAAATCTGCATCGAGCGGTCCGCCGGGGTGGTGCTCAGCACCAGCGCATAACCGCCGGCACGCAATTGCTCGAGGGTCGCCGGTATGCTTTTCGAAAGGCGCCAGCCACCATCCACGCGCAGGGTTTGAGTGGTCTGGTTGAGCGCATAGGCCGGTTGTTTTCCCAGCGCCGAGCAACTGCCGGGATAGATGTAGGTCAGCAGGTTCAACGGCCGGCTCACTCCCATCGGTACGCCACCGATAAACATGCTCAGATCGGTTTGCTCGCCCCGGGTCACCAAAGCTGCCTGCCCGAGGTTGCCGGCGTTCTCACGGGTTGGCTGCAAGGACAGTTGCAGCACATTCTGCCCGTCCTCTCCGGCACTGCCGGCACAACCTGCCAGCAGCATGACCAGCCCGCTCAATAGCGCCCTACCGCTTCGGCTGCTCCGGTATTGATCCGTCCCTTCTTGCATACGCCATAGCCTCCTGAAGCCCTGAGTCCTTACCGGGTAAAACTTAGCACTTGCAAGGAAAATCCGGGCAAATTGTATGCAGACACTTTGCCAGCCCTGCTCAGGCCGCTGCAATATGGCTGATCAGCAACTGCACACTTTCGCGGCCGCGAAACTCGTTCACATCCAGCTTGTAGGCCAGTTCAACCTGCTTCACATTCGGGTTCGGCCAAAGCTCGCGGTCGATATTGAAGGCAATGGCATCGAGGGTTTGTGTAGCGCATTCGGTGCGCAGCAGCAGCTTCAGGTGCTTCTCGCCGACCAGGCGCTGCTGGATGATTTCGAAGCGGCCCTCGAACAGCGGCTCGGGAAAGTGCTGCCCCCAGGGACCGGCCTGACGCAGCGCCTGAGCCAGCGCCAGATTGAACTCCCCGGCCGCCAGCTGGCCATCGGACAACAGCCGGCCGGTCAGGTCCTCGGCGCACAGCTGACGGCTTACTTCGGCGGCAAAGGCTGCAGCAAAGGCCGTAAAGTTTTCCTGCGGCAGCGACAGGCCTGCCGCCATCGCATGCCCGCCAAACTTGCTGATCAGCCCCGGATTGGCCGCCGCCACCGCATCCAGCGCATCGCGGATATGCAGCCCCTCCACCGAGCGCGCCGAACCCTTGAGCAAACCGCCACCGGCGTCGGCAAAGGCGATCGCCGGACGGTGATAGCGTTCCTTCAGGCGCGCCGCCAGGATGCCGATCACGCCCTGATGCCAGTCCGGTTCAAACAGGCACAGGCCGAACGGCAGATCATCCAGCGCCAGGTCCTGGAGCCTGGCCAGCGCCTCGCGCTGCATGCCCTGCTCGATGGCCTTGCGGTCCTGATTCAGCTGATCGAGCTGACTGGCCATATCGCGCGCCAGCACCGGGTCTTCGCAGATCAGGCATTCGATGCCCAGACTCATGTCGTCCAGCCGTCCGGCGGCATTCAGCCGCGGGCCGAGGATAAAGCCCAGATCGGTCGAACTGATCCGCTGCGCCTCGCGGCCGGCCACTTCCAGCACCGCCTTGAGCCCGGCGCGGGCACGCCCGGCACGAATCCGCGCCAGCCCCTGATGCACCAGAATGCGATTGTTGGCATCCAGCGGCACCACATCGGCCACCGTGCCCAGCGCCACCAGATCGAGCAGCTCGGCCAGATTCGGCTCCGGCCGCTGCGCAGTGAACCAACCCAGTTCGCGCAGCCGCGCGCGCAGTGCCAGCAGTACATAGAAGATCACCCCGACACCGGCCAGCGCCTTGCTCGGAAAGGTGCAACCCGGCTGGTTCGGATTGACGATGGCCGCCGCTGCCGGCAATTCGGCGCCGGGCAGGTGGTGATCGGTGACCAGCACCGGCAATCCGGCCGCATTGGCCGCTGCCACGCCGTCGACGCTGGAGATGCCGTTGTCCACGGTAATCAGCAAATCCGGCTGGCGTTGCAAGGCCACCGCGACGATTTCCGGGGTCAGGCCGTAGCCGTATTCAAAGCGGTTAGGCACCAGGTAATCCACATGGGCCGCACCGAGCATGCGCAAACCGAGCAGGCCAACGGAGCTGGCAGTAGCACCATCGGCATCGAAATCACCGACAATCAGGATGCGTTGCTGCTGCTCCATGGCGACAACCAGCAGATCCACTGCAGCGGCAATCCCCTTGAGCTGCTGATAGGGCAGCAGCCGCGCCAGGCCTTTATCCAGCTCCGTTGCCGACTGCACACCACGCGCGGCATACAGCCGGGTCAGCAGCGGCGGCAGATCGCCGAGGTCAGGCAAGTTAGTGGGTAGCGGGCGGGCTTCGATGCGCATTACGACGAGTATCCTTATTCGTTGAAACAACGATGCAGGGTGGGCGTAGGTTGGCTTCAGCCCACCGCGGCATTGTTCAATGGTGGGCTGAAGCCCAGCCTACAGCAGCCGGTTAACACTCAATCGCGACTGCCGGCCAGCCACTGCATGGGGATTTCATGCTGGCCGCGCTCGTCGGTGACGAACAGTTCGCCGTCACTGATCATCACGCTCCAGTTCAGCGCCCGTGGTAAATCAGTGGACAGCTCGTCCAGCGCAACCTGATCAAAGGCCAGCACATTGAGGTTTTTCAGGCTGCGCACGCCATCCAGCACCCGCGTCTGCCATACGCGCAGATTGCCGTAGGCGAGCAGGGTGAATTTCTCCGTGCGCCGCGAGCACCATGTCATGCGCTCGGCATCCGGCTGGCCGACCTCGATCCAGTGCAGTACGCGCCCGTCCAGACTCTTTTCCCACAGCGCCGGCTCATCGACATCCGACAACCCGCGGCCAAAGGCCAGCTGCTCGTTATAGAACAGCGCGTAAGCCAGCAGACGCACGGCCAGGCGCTCCTCGGTTTCCGACGGGTGCCGGGCCACGGTGAAGCGCAGGTTTTCATAGACGCTGCGGTCCATATCCGTGAGGTTGAGCTCGATTTTGTAGGTGGTCGATGGCTGGGCCATGGGGACTTCTTGATCGCGGGAATGGAGCGCAAGTCTACCCGATAGGGGTGGCACAGGTTAGAGTCACGGCCATCGACCGATGGATGGACCACCCCGATGAACCTGCCCGACAAACCCCTCGCCGGACTCAAAGTGATTGAACTTGGCACCCTGATTGCCGGCCCGTTTGCCGCGCGCATCTGCGCCGAATTCGGTGCCCAGGTGATCAAGGTCGAATCGCCGGATGGCGGCGATCCGTTGCGCAAGTGGCGCAAGCTGTACGAGGGCACCTCGCTGTGGTGGTTCGTGCAGGCGCGCAACAAGCAGTCGATCACCCTCAACCTCAAGCACGCAGAGGGTCTTGAGGTGCTGAAAATGCTGCTGGCGGAAGCCGACATCCTGATCGAGAACTTCCGCCCCGGCGTGCTGGAAAAACTCGGCCTGGGCTGGGACGTGCTGCACGCGCTGAACCCGAAGCTGGTGATGGTACGTCTGTCCGGCTTCGGCCAGAGCGGGCCGATGCAGGATCAGCCAGGCTTTGGTGCGGTGGGCGAATCGATGGGCGGACTGCGTTACATCACCGGTTTTGAGGACCGTCCACCGGTGCGCACCGGCATCTCGATCGGCGATTCGATTGCCGCGCTATGGGGCGTGATCGGCGCGCTGATGGCGCTGCGCCATCGCGAGGTCAACGGTGGCCAGGGTCAGGTGGTCGATGTGGCGCTGTATGAGGCGGTGTTTGCCATGATGGAGTCGATGGTGCCGGAGTTCGATGTATTCGGTTTTATTCGCGAGCGCAGCGGCAACATCATGCCCGGCATCACCCCCTCCTCCATCCATACCTGCGCCGACGGCAAGCACATCCAGATCGGCGCCAATGGCGATGCGATCTTCCAGCGCTTTATGCGTGCCATTGATCGCTCTGACTTGGCCGATGACCCGAGCCTGACCGATAACGCCGGCCGCGACCGGCGCCGTGATGAACTCTACGGCGTGATTGAACGCTGGGTGGCCAACCTGCCGCTGGCGCAAGTCGAGGCAATCCTGAAGCAGGCAGAGGTGCCGGCCAGCCGGATTTACAGCGCCGAAGACATGTTCAAGGACCCGCAATTCCTTGCCCGCGAGATGTTCCTGCAAGCCAGATTACCCGACGGCAAGCCGTTCAGGATGCCCGGCATAGTGCCCAAGCTGTCGGACACGCCGGGCGCGGTTGAGTGGACCGGTCCGGCGCTGGGCGAGCACAACCAGCAGGTATTAAGCGCGCTTGGATACAGTCCCGAGCAGATTGCCAAAATGAAAAGCAGCGGCGCCATTTAAGCCCGCAGCCGCATAAACAACGCAGTCGTCAGCTCCAACTGCGGACTATGTGACTGCTACGTATTGGCAATAACTCGTAGGGTGGGCTTCAGCCCACCGCTACCCGGCCTGCGGGCTGTGAGTTGGTGGACTGAAGCCCACCCTGCAAAGCAGGGTCAGAACGACAAACCAGCAGCAATCAGATAGGCATCCCGGTCCCGTATCCCGTCGTAATCCGTATCAGCCCTGAACCAGGTCCGCCCGACATCAAGGAAAAACCGGCGCTGGAAAATCGTGCGCAAGGTCGCGCCAAACACCTGCCGACCTTCGACCTGAGTGGCATCCACCGAATATCCCTCGACATCATGACTCCAGGCAAAGCGCGGCTGGAATTCCAGTCCATAGCCCGGTAGCGGCTGGGTAAAGGTGAATAGCGCACGGTAGCCCCAGGAAAATTCAGTGGCAAAACCATCGGTCTTGCAGCCATTGGCATTCACCGTGACCTGTTCGCACACACCATTGGGACCGGTTGCCGCACCCCAATGGCTATTGCGGCCGATGCGCTCCTCATCGGTACCGGGCAGATCCGCCCACTGCCAGGCGGTTTCAACGACCAATGTCGCTTCATTCATGTTGATATCCCGGGAGATATCCATGTTGGCACCGAGCAACAGCTGGGTCCGATCCACCAGCAGGCCGTCCAGCACCGCACCCGGAGGTAGCTCGCGCATTCTCTCGGCATAGATACCCTTGTCCTGCAGGGCAAGCGCACCGGCCAGCATCTCGGGGATATTGCGCTGCACCTCAAGCCCTTCCACGTAGTTGATTTCGGCACTGAAGGCTGTCTCCCCCTCACCGGTGGCGGCAGAAATGCCGTACATCTTGATGTCCTCCTGATATTCCAGCGGAATATAGAAACCGAATGGAGGCAAGCAAGGTAAGCCCGATACCGGGGGAGCACAATTGCGCATGGTGGCAACCGGAATGGTCGCATCGTAATTGACGAAGTAGAGGCCGAATTCGGTATCCAGTGGCTCAACGAAATAGCGACTGGACAGCCCATACTGGCCGGAGCCATCCGGCTTGTTCTGATTGCTCAGCGTCGCCACAGTCGCATTCCGCAGAGCCGGAGTATTCAACTGCTCATAATCTGTGTAGTTGAGTGCCGAGGTGCCCAACAGACAGCTGCTATCGAGCATCAGATCGGTGCTGACAAATGAACCGCATGGTGGAAAACGTGAAGATTCCCAGTCGAGGGCATAAAAAGCCTCAAGGCTGACGCCGTTGTCGGTAATCAGGTTGGTGTAGATGCGGTTTACCGGCACCAGGGCGTCATCCTGACGCAATCCGGCACGGCCCAGTGCAGAAAAATTGAGCGGATTGAAACCGTTGATGCCGATAAACAGCAGGCTCTCGCCCCAGTTGATTGACTGCTTGCCCAGGCGCGCACTCAGGCGATTTTCACCAATATCCCAGTTACCGTAGACGTACATATCCAGCAGTTCATAACCGGAAAACTGGTTGTAATCATAGAAGTCACTGTCGTCCATCTTGGCGTTTGGCTGATAGTTATTGGGGATATGGCCATGCGGAACATTCTTGTTCTCCCCGGCATAGTCATACCAGGAACGCATCTTGCCGTAGACCCCGTACTTGTCCTGGTAGCGCAGCTCCAGATCGGTGGTATAGACCAGCGGGGCGCTGACCAGGTCACCTTTCTGATAGTTCAGGTTACCGTCATCGCCGGTAGATACGGCGCCGTGGGCGCCCGGGTATTCGGGTGCGTTATTGAAACCGACCAGTTGCTTGTCGGCATCGCGGGCACGAAAGGCTGCCGCTACCACCAGACTGTTGTTCCATACGCCGACGATGTCGTCGTTCACCACAAACGGCAACGCCTGAACCTGTATTGCCTGCAGGACAGCAGTCAGCCCGGCAAGCAGCATTGCCAGATTCAGGCGGACGCGGGAGGAGGTCTTGTTGTTATGCATGCTTGCTCCCTAGCGCGTGCCGAGACGGCGCAAATTGACCGGCAGGAAGTCATTGATCTCGCCGATCCGGCCCCACTCGCGCGGACGCTTGCTTTCGTTGTCCAGGTCGCTGGCCAGGTAGGCGTGCGCCTTCAGATCGTAATGCACCATGGCCCGGTACCAGGGCACTTGTACATCGTAGAACTGCATCGCAGGGTGATCACCAAAGCGCCAAAGTTGCCCGTCGCTGTCGTAATCAAGCTCCATCGATACCTGCCAGGTATCTTCATCCAGATAGAAAATCCGCCGCGGGTAACGATGGTGTTCGCCCGGGCGCAAAGTCGCCTCGATCACCCACACCCGGTGCAACTCGTAACGCAGCAAATCCGGATTGAGGTGGCCGGGCTTGAGGATATCGGTGTACTTGAGACTCTTCGAACTGAGCTTGTAGCTGTTGTAGGGAATGTACATTTCGCGCTTGCCCAGCAGCTTCCAGTCGTACAGATCCGGCGCCCCGTTCCAGCCATCGTACTGATCGGAAGTACGCAAGCCCTGGGTACGCCTGTCGATATTGTCGTAAGCCAGACTCGGCTCACGCACGACGCGGCGCACCACTGTCTTGTAACTCCAGGTCTGGCGACTTTTCGCCACCGGGTTGATCGGTTCCCAGACCAGCGTCAATTGCCCTTCGATACTCGCCGGAGACAGGTAAAGAGCATAGAAGTTGGCCAGCCGGTTGGGCCGCGACTCCTTCATATAGCCCTTCTGGTCAAAGGCAATCGCATCGATCACCCGCACAGTGAAATAGCGCCCCTTGCGGTCAACCGGAAACCAGCTGTACTCACGTATCACTGAACCGCCCTTCCAGCGCAGAACGTGATTCCACATCATCTGCAGCGGGTCCCGGGTAATCGGGAAAGGTACCGAGGTCTTGCCCACGTCCAGCAGACTGTAGCCTTCGGTACGCGCAATGGGCGCCTGGATCTTTATCTCCTCTACCACCTTGGCGGGCCAACTGGCACTGCGCCGGGTCGGGTAGACATTCATCAGGTAGGTTTCCGGAAACTCCTTGAACAGCGCGCGATGGCCATCCGTCAGCTGCTCGGCATACTGATCGGCATTCTCTGCAGTGATGGTGAACAGCACCGGGTCGGCAGCATAGGGATCGACATAACCGACCTTTTCATCCATCGGCTGCGCTGGCAGCCCGCCGGTCCAGGCCGGGATGCTGCCATCGGCATTGCCGGCACGCTCGGCACCCACCGGCGTCAGATCACCATCCAGCCGGGCAACCTGGTCGGCACTCAACCCGGCCAGCGACAACGAGGAATAAAGGAATGTGCAACCCAGCAGGACAGCCAGCATCGAAGGATGGTTCATGGGAGGTATTCCCTGGAGGGCAACCGAGGTGCCGCAGAAGGTGCGCTGAAATAAGTCGTCACATTAATGTAGTTGATTACACATTTTAAGCAACGCGGATTCCGGACCTTTCACCTGTCCGGCCACCCTGTGCGGACAAAGAAATGCACGCAAAGCCGCGCCCGGCAACAACTGCTGACCGCCGATCGACGTCAGCTTGAATACGGACCGCTGCGGGCAAAAAACCCGCAATTTACTGGCCGTACCGGGCAAGCAGGACACCAGCGCCCTTCAGGGAGTATCCATCAGCAACTTGGCCACAGCCGCATAGGCTGGCAGCGAAGTCGGATCGATAACCGCGTTGGCCGCCACCGGGAAGGAGGCGAAGCGCGCAATCACCATCTCGGCCCTGGGATCGACGTAAATGGTTTGTCCATGAATGCCGCGCGCAGCAAACACCCCGTGCGCGTTGTGCGATACCCACCACATGTCGCGGTAGCTCCAGTTCGGCAGGGTCTGGTAACCGGCCTTGGCGAAGTCCGCCTGACTGGCGCCCTTGCGGATATCCGCCACTACAGCTTCGGGAATGATCTGCTGACCATTGAAGCGGCCGTTCAGACGCATGGTCTCGCCAAAGCGCGCCATGTCACGCAGGCCGGCGTTGAAACCACCACCGGCAAATCCGGTGCCGACTTCGTCGAGTATCAGATAAGCACTCTGCTCGGCCCCCAGCTTGTTCCAGATGCGCGTCTGCAGCAGTTCGGCAACCGACTGGCCGGTGGCCCGCTGTACGATCCAGGCCAGCACATCACTGTTCACCGTCTTGTAGGCGAACGCCTGGCCATGCTGGCCTTCGGGCTGGACCTTTTGCAGAAAGGCATACAGCGAAGTGGCGCCGTCATAGCCCTGCGGGCGCGGCAGAATATGCCCCGAGCGGGCGTACTCCCAGATTTCCGCCTTGGGGTCGGCATAGTTCTCCGAATAGCGGATGCCTGTAGTCATATCCAGGATCTGGCGCACCGTGGCATTGCCGAAACCGCTGTCTTTCAGCTCCGGCACGTAGTGGCTGACACTGGCCTGGGGATCGAGCACTCCCTCGTCCACCAGCATCGCCCCGAGCGTGCCGACAAACGACTTGGTCACCGACATCGCCATGTGTTGTCCCTGCGCATCCAGCGCACCGAAGTAGCGCTCATACACCAGCTTGCCGCGGTGCAGGATGACAATGCCATCGGTGTAGTTGGCCGCCAGTGACTGCTCCCAGGTCATCGGCTGATCACTACCAAGCGGCAGGAAAGTCAGGCTGTCGATGTCCTTGCGCTCGGCTCTGAGCAAGGGCGCTACCGGCCCCTCGCCTCGCGCCACATTCGCCGTCGGCAATATTTCCCGCGCATGGGAAAAGGCCCAGCGCAATTGCGGGAACTGCAGGTAGTTACTGAAGTTCACCACTTTGTCGGGTGCCGGTGGAAAGCCCTGCATCAGGCCCAGCACAACCGGATCACTGGCATGGGCATCCGGGAATGCGGGTAGCGCCATGGCAGTCGGAGCGGACATTGCAAGCAGGCAGGCAGTGAGCAGAACAGATTTTTTGCTGGTCGGATTCGCCATAAGGTGTGATTTCCCGATCGGATGAAGTCTCAAGCAGACACTTAAGCACATGGCACCGACCTGCGCAGGCAATCACTTCAGCCATTGGCTGGTACCGGCATTCGCGATGGCATCCGACAAGGATCGAAACAGTTGTTCAGGGATAAACACCTTGCAATATCATTACTAGACTATATTCTTGTACATGTCTTGTATAGGTATTCAAATGAACAGTGTCGAACTTCCGGTAACCCTTTTTGTAGATGGTTCCTGCCCCCTTTGCGCCAGGGAAGTCCGCCTGCTCAAACGACACGCGCCTCCTGAACGCCTGCAACTAATTGACATCAGCGCTGCCGGTTTCACCCCCGAGCAACAAGGCCCCGACCTGTACCAACTGCAAAATTGCCTGCACGCCCGCACCACCAGCGGTGAATGGCACACCGGCATAGACGCCACCCTGTATAGCTGGCGGGCCGCCGGCCTCGGCCTCTGGGTCGCGCCGCTGGCCATCAGACCTTTGCGTCCTTTGTGGCGTGCTCTTTACTCGCTATTTGTCTGGCTCAAGCCACATCTGGCCTGGTTACCCCACCCTGAAGGCAAGGTGCGCTGCAGCAAGCAGTGCATGGGGGGCGAAGAATATTCACCGCCACCGGCAAGGCATCCCCGATGAGCACATGGCGCAACATAGCCGGTAGCCTGCTGATGCTGCTGTGCCTGGGCAGCATGGTTGTTCAGGCCAGCTGGCGGACAGAGGTTCCGGACGCCCGGGTGATCGGTCAGGGAGAACTGAGCCTGTTCGGTTTTCGTATCTACAGCGCACGGCTGCTTGGCCCGGCTGCACAGTTCGACCCGGAAAAACCTTACGCCCTGGAGCTGACCTATCACCGCGCCATCAGCCGTGACGACCTGGTAGAAGTCAGCCTTGAACAGATCACTCGCCAGACGGGCATAAACGCCAGCCCCGAACAACTTCGACAATGGCAGAGCGAAATGTACAAAGCTTTTGTCGATGTGGATTCCGGGCAGCAGATTACCGGCGTATTCCTGCCGGGGCAGGGCTGCCGGTTCTATGTTGGTGAGCGCTTGCAGCACGCCATAGCCGACCCGCTGTTTGCCCGGGCGTTCTTCGCCATCTGGCTCGGAACGGATACCAGTGAACCGGAATTGCGCGAGCAGCTGCTCGGCATTCGCTAGTCACTCACTGCGCTGCCAGGTCACAAGCCATCCAGGATACCTGCCATGAAAACCCTGCTTACCCTGATCCTTTGCAGCCTGCTGATGGCCTGCAGCCATGCCCAGGTCGAGGACTATCGCGATCAGCAACCAGCACTGGACCTGCGTGAATATTTCACTGGCCGCACCGACGCCTGGGGCATGTTCCAGGATCGTTCGGGCAAAGTGATCAAGCGTTTCCATGTGCTGATTGAAGGGCGAATGGAAGGAGCCCAACTGGTACTCGACGAGCACTTTACCTACAGCGACGGCAGTACCCGGCAACGCATCTGGAGACTGCGTGAAATCAGCCCCGGGCAGTGGCGTGGCAGCGCCGGTGATGTGCTCGGCGAGGCCATCGGCGAAGTAGCAGGCAACGCCCTGCGCTGGCGCTACGATCTGCTGCTACCGGTAGACGGCAGTGTCTACCAGGTACATTTCGACGACTGGATGTACCTGCTGGACGCGCAGACCCTGATCAATCGTTCCTTCATGAGCAAACTCGGCGTGGAGCTGGGCCAGGTAACCCTGTTCTTTCGCAAGCAGGACTGAGCGATGCTGAAAAGCAAAACTAGGGCTTGACCTTGACCGGCTGGTTACCACCACGCCTTGGTGCAGCCTTGGTGGGACTGGCTTTTTTTTGCGCCTGCGCCGCTGCAGGCAGTTTTTTCGCCGCACCCGGTTTGGCCGCAGTTGCCGGCCTTACGGTTTTGGGCTGAACCTTGGCGCTGGAAGTTTTACCGACAGCACTCTTGCGTCTGGTAGCTGTGACGCTCGCCTTTGAACGATCTGCCAGCCAGTCAGCCGAACTTTTCCAGACATGCTCGCGTGCCTTGCTGCCGAGAATCACGCCCATGTGACCACCCGGAGCAACCTCGAAAGACTTGTCGGCAGAGGACACCAGACCGATGATCGCCTTGGCTGTCGAGGGCGATACCAGCGCATCCGTCTTGCCGGCAAACACGTACAGTGGTGCCTGGATATTGGCAAAGCGAGAGATCTTGTTGCCCAGCCGGATTTCGCCCTTGGCCAGTTTGTTGCCCACCGTCACCCGCACCAGCATGTCCTGAACGACGCCGGCCGGGTAAGCCAGCATGTTGTTCAGGTAGTCGGCTGTGGTCGAGTGATTGACCACGAACTCGCGATCCCACAGGCGCATCAGCAGGTCCCAATAGGTGGTCACACTGCCGACCGGGTCGGTCATTTTGAACATGACCGTGGTCATCCAGCCGGGTACATGCATCTTTTGCGGATCGACGTTGAGCAAGCGGAAGTCGCTGACCTTGCGCATCATCTTCGCCGGGGTATTGATCACTCGCCCCATGCTGGCAATCACACCGCTGCCCTGACGGGTGTCAATCGGGCTGGCAACCGTCACTATGTTGGCAATCCTTGCGTCGCGTTTGAGTCCGGCCTGCATCAGGCTGAGCAACCCGCCCATACACCAGCCCATCAACGAAACCTGTTTCGCGTCACTGTGTTCAAGCACCGCCTGAATCGCTTCGTTCATCATGCGATCGGCATAGTCCTGCAGGCGCAAGCTGGCATGTGCGCGGGTCGGCGTGCCCCAGTCGATCATGTATACCTTGAAGCCACGCGCCGCCATGTAGCGCACCAGACTGCGGTTCGGCATCAGATCGAAGGTATCGGCAATCACGCCCAGTGGCGGTACCAGCAACAGCGGAATCTGATGGCTTTCCAGACTGATCGGCAAACTGCTGCCGTCGGCAAAATCTATCTTCCCATCGGTACGCAGATCGTAGTGGCGCACCTTCATCAGGTCGCCGACATGCACGTACTCGAACCAGGTCAACCCTGACTTGACCAGTTCGCCACGACGAAACAGCCAGTCAAAACCATTCACCGCCGAGGCGGCAAAACGTTCATTGAGCAGCAATCCATTGTGCAGCAGTTGCTGTAGCAGTTTGTTCACGTTGAACTCCTGATGTGTTCGCAGAGCCCGGGCCGATGACTACAGTGTAGCCGGCACAAAGCCGTGTCTCAGTCGAGCAGGGTGCAGGCCATTACCAGCGCATCTTCGCGGCCACCGACTGCCGGGTAATAATCGCGGCGCCGGCCGATTTCATTGAAACCATAGCGCTCGTAGAGCCTGTAGGCTGAACTGTTACTGGCGCGCACTTCAAGAAAGCACTCGCCGGCTCCCAGTTCGCCGGCTCGCCGCATCAGGTGTTCCAGCAGCCGCAAGCCGAGACCGCGGCCCTGGCTCTCCGGCTTGACGGTGATATTGAGCAGATGGGCTTCATCAAGGATCAGCTGGATCACGCCATGGCCGACCTGCTGACTGCCTTCGAACATCAGCCAGCAATCGTAGGACTGCAGCCCGTCGAGAAAAATCCCGCGGGTCCAGGGATGACTGTAGGCGGCATATTCGACTTTCAGAACCTGCTCGATATCCTCCGCCGTCATCTTCCGGAAGGAAAGCGCATCAGACATCGACAGGCTTCCAGCGCTGCATCAGCCGGCGCATCGCCTGCCAGAGCGGCGCCTTGCGGTGCGGCTCCTCCATGAGCAACTCAAGCCCCGGAACAGCCCAGGCCGGACCGACGCCCTCGACCTGCAACTCACGGTTGTACATGTCGGCTTCCACCTCGCCGGCATGCCGCAGCGCCGGCAAGCCTACCAGCCACAGACAGGCACAACCCTGCCCGCCTTCAATCTGCGCCGCAAGAAAGCCTTGCAGGAACTCCCGCGCGGCCGCCGGGCCCTGATCCAGATTGCCACCGGCCAGCAAGGGCCAGCGCACCGGCTCACCCAACAATTGCGGGCTGTCGGGCAAACCGGCAGCGCGCAGCAAATCCTTGAGCAAAAGATACGCCGGATCGCGACTCTGGAAGGCCTCGCCGGTCGGCAACTCGATCAACAGCAGACAGGCACCGGCGCGATACAACTGCAGGCTGAAACGCGGCACAGCAACTGGTGGCACCCGCGTGGCCACTGCCGCAGGCGCTTCAACCGGCACTTGCGCTGCTGCTTTCTCCGCCTGGCCGGCAGGTTCCAGACCGGCACGCACCTGCTGTATTGCACTGGCCGGCGGGACAGCAGCCACAGTTGCCGCTGCTTCGGCACGGGGACTCGCAACCGTCAGCGCGGCTTGCCCGACCACCTGCACAATGGCCGGGCGTGAAGCGGCGGCAAACGGCAACACCTGTGCCGGCAGCCAGCTATCAACCTGCATGGCACTCAGGTAGGCGCGTCGGCGTAGCTCGCTGGTCAAACGCTGGCTACCTGCGGGTGCGCCTTGTTGCCGCCCGCCTGCATCAGGTTCAGGGCATTGATATAGGCCTTGGCCGAAGCCACCAGAATATCGGTGTCGGCACCGTTGCCATTGACGATGCGCCCGCCCTTCTCCAGCCGTACAGTTACCTCGCCCTGGGAATCAGTACCTTCAGTGATAGCATTCACCGAATACAGCTGCAGGCTCGCAGCCGAACCGGCAATCGATTCGATGGCCTTGAAACTGGCGTCCACCGGACCGGAACCCTGCGCTCTGGCGCTGTGCTCGTGACCTGCCACGTTGAGCACGATGCGCGCTTCCGGCACTTCGCCGGTCTTGCTCGCGACTTCCAGGCAGACCAGCTTGTAGTGCTCCGGCGCTTCCTCGGCCAGGGTGTCGGTAACCAGCGCCTGCAGATCTTCGTCAAAAATTTCATGTTTCTTGTCGGCCAGTTCCTTGAAGCGGGTAAATGCCGCGTTCAATTCGGCATCACTGGCCAGCTGGATACCCAATTCTTCCAGACGCGCACGGAATGCCGCCCGCCCGGAGTGCTTGCCCATGACCATCTTGTTGGCATTCCAGCCGACCGACTCGGCGGACATGATTTCGTAGGTTTCGCGATGTTTGAGCACGCCGTCCTGGTGAATGCCGGACTCGTGGGCAAACGCGTTGGCACCGACAATCGCCTTGTTCGGCTGTACCGGAAAGCCGGTAATTCCCGAAACCAGCCGCGAGGCGCTGAGAATGTGCGTGGTATCGATATTGGTGTGTACGCCGAGCAGGTCCTGACGGGTCTTGATCGCCATGACGATCTCCTCCAGCGCGGCGTTGCCGGCACGCTCGCCGAGACCGTTGATGGTGCATTCCACCTGCCGCGCACCGGTCACCACCGCCGCCAGTGAATTGGCCACAGCCAGCCCAAGGTCGTTATGGCAGTGCACCGAGAACACCGCTTTGTGTGCGTTGGGGATGCGCTCCAGCAGCAGGCGTATGGTCTCGGCGTACTGGTGGGGAATGGCATAGCCGACGGTATCGGGGATATTGATGGTGCGCGCACCGGCATCAATCGCCGCTTCGATAATGCGGCAGAGAAAATCGATTTCCGAGCGTCCGGCGTCCTCGCAGGAGAATTCAACATCGGCGCACAGGTTGCGCGCGTGCTTGACCGCGTGCACCGCCTGGGTGATCACGTCATCGGGCTGCATGCGCAGCTTGTACTGCATGTGGATCGGGCTGGTGGCGATAAAAGTGTGAATACGCCCGGAGTTGGCCCCGCGCAGCGCTTCGGCGGCGCGTTCAATATCGGCATCTACCGCCCGCGACAGGCTGCACACGGTACTGTCCTTGATACTGTCGGCAATCGCCTTGACCGCGTCGAAATCTCCGGGACTGGCGATGGCAAAGCCGGCCTCGATCACATCGACACGCATGCGCTCCAGCGCCTTGGCAATGCGCAGCTTCTCTTCCTTGGTCATGGACGCGCCGGGGCTTTGCTCACCGTCACGCAGGGTGGTATCGAAGATAATGACGCGATCGTTGCTGCTCATGTACGGACTCCTTGCTGCCCGCCGCCGGGAGCGGCGAGCCTGAAATGTCGGCAAACGCCCAACGGCGCCTGTCTGATGATGAATTGTGGCGTGAATCGCTTCCGGCTGAAAGTCCAACAGGCCATTTCGTCTACTGGCCGGTCATTTGCGGCCCATTCCGGTACAATTACCGGCTTTCTTTGCGCCTGCCACAAGACCTTTCGATGATCGAACCCAAGCGCGTATTGCGTGCCCTCGCCGAACACTGGAGCTTGCTCGAACCGCTTTGCGAGCATTTTGACCAGGGCACCCTGAGCCTTATCGAGTTACGCAAGCAGCTGGCCCTGCAACTGGGGGATGGCAGCCCGACCGACGTCACTGCCCTGCTCGACCAGTGGATCCGTCTGGACATTCTGGTGCCGGTGGCGAAAAGCCCCAACCGTTTCGAGCTGAATGCGCAGATCCACGACTTTCTCGCCTACCTGCGCCGCGAGCACCGTCTGGGCCTGTGCCTGGAAATCGAGGCCTACCTGCGGCATCTGGAACGCCTGGCCGGGCATATCCTGGATGCCTTCGAGGTGCGTGACGCCCACGATCTGGCACGCCAGTTGCGCCTGCTGGATATGCGCGTGCGCGATGTCCTGAAGAAACTCGCCAATGACGAGCAGGCGCTGGTCGCGGTGGCCGAGCGGGCCAAGACCAGCGAGCGGCAAATTCCTCTGCGCCAACGTTATGCAGAGGTGCTGGCGACCTGGGATGAATACGTCGAACCGATGATCCAGCTGGTAGCCGCCGATGGCGCCTTCGAGCAGGGCGTACACCGCGTAGAGCAGGTGCTGCTACAGCTGCTCGGCGAGCAGCAGCGCCTCGGCCAACTGGTGGATGATGACTTACTGCTGCGCACCCATGCGCGCATTCTGGAGATGCAGGGTACTGCCCAGTTGACCCTGCGCCGCGCCCGCGAACTACTGCTGCCGCTGCGCGAGGAAGCGCGCCGGCATAACGCCGTGACCCGCGGTGCCGCCATGGCCCTGGCCGCGATCCGCCGCAAGGGCCTGGATGCGGTGCCGCAGGCCGCATTGCCACTGTTCAGCCGGCCGCAAAGCAACTTTCTCGGCAGTGCCAGTCAGGTCGAGGCCTATGTCTACGCCCTGGCGCGCTTCGAAGCCAAACCCAGCCGCTTCCCCAAGGCCAGCGGCAAACGCAGCAACGAACCCGGCCGCGCACCGCGCAGCGCCCGGGAAATGCTCGAACGCTGCGAACAGGCCCTGCCGCTGCCGGACCTGATGCTCTGGCTGCTGCAACAGGAACCCGATGGGGCTACTGATGAGCTGCTCTACTGGTTCTCCCGCCTGAGTCGCGACAGCCGCTTCCGGCGTGAACGACTGCAGCGCCGTGACTACCTGACCCGCGAGCATCAACTCAGCCTGAGCTCCTATGCCCTGGCGGGCCAGCCATGAAGCCCGACCTCTTCGCCGTACTGCCTTCTGCCGTGCATGGCAGAAGGCAGTACGCAGCCTGCAACCGAGTACACGCATGAATATCGACTTGAAAGAACTCAGCCAGCTGTCAGCCATCTTTCGCGAGCTGTTCAAGGGTTATCACCTCAGCCGCCGCGATGCCGAACTGTACAGCCAGCTGAACAACCTGCAGGACCAGTACCGTGCGCTGTTCAAGGCGCTCGGCTATGAACTGGTGTGCGATAGTCGCGGCTACTACTACTTCGTCCCCGAACAGATGGGCGCCCAGGTAAACAAGACCGCCCAACGCCTGGCGCTGTTCACCTTCATCCTCATCGAACACCTCGCCGACCAGGGCCGCGATCCGCTGGCAGTGCTCGATGGTGGCAGCCTCGGCCGTGATGAACTACCGCCACTGCTAGAGAAATACCGTGAACTGCTACTGCAGGCGGAAGTCAGCAACCTCGACGAACTGGAAGACAAAATCCTGCGGCGCCTGACCCAGCTCGGCTTCGCCGCCGAGGACAACGGCAGCCTGCGTTTCCTCGCGCCGATGCACCGCTTTCTGGATGTCTGCCTCAGCGTACAACAGGATCGTGATCTGGCCGCCAGCCTGCACAGTGCCGAACCGCTACCGGCGCCACAATTGATGGACGAGGATGACGACGAACTGGCACTGGCCCGCGCCATTGCCGAAGAACAGGCACTGGAGGCCAGAATATGAGCCAGACCCGTTACGGCATCCGCCGCTTTGCCCTGCTCAACACTGCCGGATACAGCCTCGGCCTTTTTCCGCTGGAGCACCCCTTGTCGGTGTACGGCGCCAACAATCTGGGCAAGAGTGCCTCGATCAACGCCCTGCAATTCCCGATCCTCGCGCGCATGTCCGACATGAGCTTCGGCAAATACAGCCTGGAACAGTCACGCCGTTTCTATTTTGCCAGCGACACCAGCTACATCCTCGTCGAAGTCACCCTGCCCCACGGTTCCCACGTGATCGGTGTTGTCGGACGCGGGCCCGGCGGCGGCTTCGGCCATCAGTTCTTTGCCTATCAGGGCGAACTGGACCTGGCCCATTACCAGCACAATGGCAGCTGTGTACGCCAGCGCGAACTGTTCGCCAACCTCGATCAGGCCGGTATCCATGCCTGGGAGCTGAAACCGGAAGAGCTGCGCAGGCTGCTGGTCGGCGGGCACACCAGTATCCCGCTGGACCTGACCCTGATCCCGCTGCGCTCCACCAGTGAACAGAGCCTGAAGACTTTCCGTGCACTGTTCATCAACCTGCTGCACATGCGCGAAATCACCGCGGCCAAACTGAAACAGTTGTTCCTTGATGCCTTCGAGCACAGCCTGCGCTCGGGCAGCGTCGATTACATCGCTGCCACCGAGGAGGCCTTCCGCGATGTACGACGCATGGAGCAGGATTATCAGGCGCTGGTCGGCGCCGGTCCGCTGATCGAGGCGCTGGCCGCCGGCGTCAGCCAGCGCGACCTGCTGCGCGGTAAACTGCATCGTCTGTCACCGCTGCTGGATAACCTGCTGGGCAGCTGGCAGGACTACGCCGGTGCACGCCGTGACGAACTGCTGGCGCAGCACGAGCACTACCGAGCCGAGCAGGACGGCCTGCAACAGGAGCAGCGTGTCGGCACCCATGAGCTGATGCGTCTGGAGCGGGAGCTGAGCGAACTGCAGCGCTGGCTCGCAGAACTGGCGGCGCTGAAGAACCGCTTCGCCCTGGTCAACGACGTGCAGATTCTCGAGCAGCAATTGCTGGTCGCCAAGGACGCCCATGACGAACTGGCCGGTGCTCTGGCACAGGCCCGGCAGTTCTCCAGCGAAGACCTTGACGAACGTCTGCGCGAGCTGGAGAAACGCCTCAAGTCAGTCAGGCAGCAGCTCGACCACGCCGACAACAATAGCTATGCGCGCTTGCGAGAAGAGTTCTCGCAAGCGGATGTCGATCGCCTGATGCGCCTGTTCAATGGCCAGCTGTTCAGCCTGCCGCTGGGTGAGAAAGGCCTGCAGCTGGATGACAGCGGCGCCTGGGTAAAAGCCGTTGAACACATCCTGCACGGTTTCAAGGGCGAGCACTTCGAATTGTCCGGGCTGAGCATCGACCTCAGCCATATAGAGCCACCGGCGCTGCAGGCGCTAGCCGACCGCGCCGCCCTGCGCGACCAGCGCGATCGTCTGGAGCGCGAGCTCAAGCAACTGAAGGTGCAACAGGCCGTGGCCGCCGACCGCACGGCCAGCAAGGCACAGAGCGAGCAGCTGTATCAGGCCGTGCTGGACGCGCAAAAGGCTCTCGAGGACTTCCGCCGCTGCCAAACCTTGAGCCGCGAAGAAGCCCGCAAACTGGAGCAACTGGAACAACTGGAAGCCGCGCAAGACCAGCTGCAGCGCGCCAGTGACGCTTTTGCCGAGCGGGTACAGCAGATTTCCGCCCGCGTACAACTGGTCAGCCGGCAGCTGGCCGATCTGGAAGCCAAACAGCGCACTCTGGATGACGCCCTGCGCCGCCGCCAGCTGTTGCCCAGTGATCTGCCCTTCGGCACGCCGTGCATGGAGGCCTTCGATGATTCGCTGGAGAACCTGCTGCCACTGCTGAATGACTACCAGGACAACTGGCAGGCATTGCAGCGCATCGACGGGCAAATAGAGGCGCTGTATGCCCAGGTCCGCCTTAAAGGGGTGGCCAAGTTCGACAGCGAAGACGATCTGGAACACCGCCTGCACCTGCTGATCAACGCCTACGCCCATCGTCAGGACGAAGCCCTGACCCTGACCAAGGCACGCCGCGCCGCAGTCACCGACATTGCACGGACCCTGCGCAATATCCGCAGTGATTACGACAACCTGGAACACCAGCTGGGACTGTTCAATCGCGAGATCAACCGTCGTCAGGTCTCAAACCTGGAAAGTTTCCGCATCACCCTGGCACCCAATCGTGAAGCGCTGCGGCATATCGACCAGATAATCCACAGCGCCGGCCAGTATGAACAGGGTGAAACCCTCTCGGTATTCGACCTGCAACAGGGCGGCAGCGAACAGGATGCACGCAACGAAGAAGCCAAGGAGTTTCTCGGCCGTCTGGTGGCGGCCAACAATAACCAGCTGGGATTGAAGGATCTGTTCGAGCTGGCCTTTGAAATCACCAAGGTCGGCGGTACACCCGTAACCCACACCGACATCGATGGTGCTGCCTCCAACGGCACGACCATGACCATCAAGGCGCTGACCAACATGTACCTCTTGCTGCACCTGATGGACCGCGAACAGGCCGGCCGCGTACGCCTGCCCTACTACCTCGATGAAGCGGCCGACATTGATGAGCGCAATCAGCAAGCGCTGATCGAAACCAGCCTGCAGCTGGGTTTTGTGCCCATTCTGGCTTCGGTCAAACCGCAGGTTTCGGCCCATGTGGCGATTGATCTGGAAGCCGGCAACGGCCCTGGCGGAATCTATATCGACGAAGCAGACTGGAAGTACATCCAGCGCCGCGAAACAGCTGGCCAGAAACTTGCCGAACCTGCTTGAAGCCATGACCGAGTGAAACAGGGCGCATAGGCGTCCTGTTTCAGTGCTGGCTGCTAGGTAACATCCGCCTCGGCATTATCCCAGATCAGCCGCGGGTCGAATGCCACGGCGGCGAGCATGGTCAGCACCACCACACTGCAAAACGCTACCGCACCAAAACCGGCTTCGATGGTAGCCAGGTTGCCGAACTTCACCAGCGCCACCAGGATGGTGATAACGAATATATCCAGCATCGACCAGCGGCCAATCCATTCGATAAAGCGATACATCAAAGTGCGTTGACGCGCTGACAGCGGTTGCTTGCGCTGTATCGAATAAAGCAGCAGACCAAGCCCGACCAGCTTGAAGGTCGGAACCAGAATACTGGCCACGAAAACCACGATAGCAATCGGCATCATGCCGTAGTTTATAAGCTCGATAACCCCGGACATGATGGTGTCCGGCTGGCCCTTGCCCAGTGAATAGACGGTCATTATCGGCAGTACATTGGCCGGGATATACATGAGCGCGGAGGTCAGCAGCAAGGCCCAAGTCCGTCTGAGACTGTCCGGCTTGCGGGCATGTAATTGCCCGCCGCAACGCTCGCACAACTGATCGTGCCCCTGCTCATCGCTTTCAATCTGTCGATTCAGCTGATGGCACTCCCCGCAGATATAAATGCCGGCATCAATGGTTCGCATGCGCATCCCCTCCTGCCAGCTCTTCCCATATCTGATGGGGTTCCATCGTCACTTCGAGCCAGACCTGAACCAGCAGCAAGGCAACAAAACAGAACAGGCCAACACCGAGACTGGGCTTGGCAATATCAATCAACTTGACCATCGACACCAGGATTCCCATCAGATACACCTCCAGCATGCCCCACTCCCGCATGTGATGGTAAATCCGGTACAGATACAAACCGTAGGAGCGGCCAATATCCAGACGAATGCTCAACAACACCAGAAACTGGATCAACAGTTTGAACAGCGGTATGACCATGCTGGAAAGAAACACCACCACAGCGATGGTCTGCAATACCCCGCCAGCTTCATACAAGCTGAGCACACCACTCCACACGGTATCCAGTGAGGACTGGCCGAGAACATTGATCTGCATAATGGGAAAAAAGCATGCCGGTACATATAGCAGCAAAGCTGCAACCACCAGTGCAAGGCTGCGCTTGACCACCTGGTTATTGTGACGAAACAGCTCATAACCACAACGCGGACAACTGGCACGCTCGCCCATAGCCAACTCTGGCTTGCGCATCAGCAGGTCACACTCATGACAGCCAACCAACTGCTCCAGCGGCAAATCGGCTAGCTGATTGCTACCGGCGGCGTCTGTCATGCTATCCCCTGCGTGGTGTTTGTCTGCTGTCGTTAGGTGGCGCAACGGGCCCGATTATAAACCCAACAGGCAAAAATAAACCCCCGACCAGTTACCTGATCGGGGGTTTGGTATAGGTGCTTGACGATGACCTACTCTCACATGGGGAGACCCCACACTACCATCGGCGATGCGTCGTTTCACTTCTGAGTTCGGGATGGGATCAGGTGGTTCCAACGCTCTATGGTCGTCAAGCAATTTTGCTGGGGAGTCGCTGTTTAGGTCGCTTCCCCGAATCGGGTATGTGATAGAAGCCGGTATTGCGTGTTACTTGCAAATTTTCGGCTTTGTGTCGACTTCAACCGTCTGACACGCAAACAGCAAATTGTTTGGGTGTTATATGGTCAAGCCTCACGGGCAATTAGTATTGGTTAGCTCAACGCCTCACAGCGCTTACACACCCAACCTATCAACGTCGTAGTCTTCGACGGCCCTTTAGGGAACTCAAGGTTCCAGTGAGATCTCATCTTGAGGCAAGTTTCCCGCTTAGATGCTTTCAGCGGTTATCTTTCCCGAACATAGCTACCCGGCAATGCCACTGGCGTGACAACCGGAACACCAGAGGTTCGTCCACTCCGGTCCTCTCGTACTAGGAGCAGCCCCTCTCAAATCTCAAACGTCCACGGCAGATAGGGACCGAACTGTCTCACGACGTTCTAAACCCAGCTCGCGTACCACTTTAAATGGCGAACAGCCATACCCTTGGGACCGGCTTCAGCCCCAGGATGTGATGAGCCGACATCGAGGTGCCAAACACCGCCGTCGATATGAACTCTTGGGCGGTATCAGCCTGTTATCCCCGGAGTACCTTTTATCCGTTGAGCGATGGCCCTTCCATACAGAACCACCGGATCACTAAGACCTACTTTCGTACCTGCTCGACGTGTCTGTCTCGCAGTCAAGCGCGCTTTTGCCTTTATACTCTACGACCGATTTCCGACCGGTCTGAGCGCACCTTCGTACTCCTCCGTTACTCTTTAGGAGGAGACCGCCCCAGTCAAACTGCCCACCATACACTGTCCTCGATCCGGATAACGGACCAGAGTTAGAACCTCAAAGTTGCCAGGGTGGTATTTCAAGGTTGGCTCCACGCGAACTGGCGTCCACGCTTCAAAGCCTCCCACCTATCCTACACAAACAAATTCAAAGTCCAGTGCAAAGCTACAGTAAAGGTTCACGGGGTCTTTCCGTCTAGCCGCGGATACACTGCATCTTCACAGCGATTTCAATTTCACTGAGTCTCGGGTGGAGACAGCGCCGCCATCGTTACGCCATTCGTGCAGGTCGGAACTTACCCGACAAGGAATTTCGCTACCTTAGGACCGTTATAGTTACGGCCGCCGTTTACCGGGGCTTCGATCAAGAGCTTCGCTTGCGCTAACCCCATCAATTAACCTTCCGGCACCGGGCAGGCGTCACACCCTATACGTCCACTTTCGTGTTTGCAGAGTGCTGTGTTTTTAATAAACAGTCGCAGCGGCCTGGTATCTTCGACCAGCGGGGGCTTACGTAGTAAATACTTCACCCTCACCGGCGCACCTTCTCCCGAAGTTACGGTGCCATTTTGCCTAGTTCCTTCACCCGAGTTCTCTCAAGCGCCTTGGTATTCTCTACCCAACCACCTGTGTCGGTTTGGGGTACGGTTCCTAGTTACCTGAAGCTTAGAAGCTTTTCTTGGAAGCATGGCATCAACCACTTCATCATCTAAAAGACGACTCGTCATCAGTTCTCGGCCTTGAAATCCCGGATTTACCTAAGATCCCAGCCTACTACCTTAAACACGGACAACCAACGCCGTGCTGGCCTAGCCTTCTCCGTCCCTCCATCGCAGTAACTAGAAGTACAGGAATATTAACCTGTTTCCCATCGATTACGCTTTTCAGCCTCACCTTAGGGACCGACTAACCCTGCGTCGATTAACGTTGCGCAGGAAACCTTGGTCTTTCGGCGTGGGTGTTTTTCACACCCATTGTCGTTACTCATGTCAGCATTCGCACTTCTGATACCTCCAGCCAGCTTCTCAACTGACCTTCACAGGCTTACAGAACGCTCCTCTACCGCATCACTTACGTGATACCCGTAGCTTCGGTGTATGGTTTGAGCCCCGTTACATCTTCCGCGCAGGCCGACTCGACTAGTGAGCTATTACGCTTTCTTTAAAGGGTGGCTGCTTCTAAGCCAACCTCCTAGCTGTCTAAGCCTTCCCACATCGTTTCCCACTTAACCATAACTTTGGGACCTTAGCTGACGGTCTGGGTTGTTTCCCTTTTCACGACGGACGTTAGCACCCGCCGTGTGTCTCCCATGCTCGGCACTTGCTGGTATTCGGAGTTTGCATCGGTTTGGTAAGTCGGGATGACCCCCTAGCCGAAACAGTGCTCTACCCCCAGCAGTGATACATGAGGCGCTACCTAAATAGCTTTCGAGGAGAACCAGCTATCTCCGGGCTTGATTAGCCTTTCACTCCGATCCACAGGTCATCCGCTAACTTTTCAACGGTAGTCGGTTCGGTCCTCCAGTTAGTGTTACCCAACCTTCAACCTGCCCATGGATAGATCGCCCGGTTTCGGGTCTATACCCAGCGACTAAAGCGCCCTATTAAGACTCGCTTTCGCTACGCCTCCCCTATTCGGTTAAGCTCGCCACTGAATATAAGTCGCTGACCCATTATACAAAAGGTACGCAGTCACAGAACAAAGTCTGCTCCCACTGCTTGTACGCATACGGTTTCAGGATCTATTTCACTCCCCTCTCCGGGGTTCTTTTCGCCTTTCCCTCACGGTACTAGTTCACTATCGGTCAGTCAGTAGTATTTAGCCTTGGAGGATGGTCCCCCCATATTCAGACAAAGTTTCTCGTGCTCCGTCCTACTCGATTTCACTTCTAAGACTTTTTCGCGTACAGGGCTATCACCCACTATGGCCGCACTTTCCAGAGCGTTCCGCTAAAATCAAAGAAGCTTAAGGGCTAGTCCCCGTTCGCTCGCCACTACTAAGGGAATCTCGGTTGATTTCTTTTCCTCAGGGTACTTAGATGTTTCAGTTCCCCTGGTTCGCCTCTTGTACCTATGTATTCAGTACAAGATAACCATCTTGTGATGGCTGGGTTCCCCCATTCAGACACCTCCGGATCAAAGTCTGTTTGCCGACTCCCCGAAGCTTTTCGCAGGCTACCACGTCTTTCATCGCCTCTGACTGCCAAGGCATCCACCGTATGCGCTTCTTCACTTGACCATATAACCCCAAGCAATCTGGTTACTGTCTCAAACGTGAAGACGACATTCGCCGAAAATTTGCAATATTAGAGAACACGCAAATTTTACCTTGACGCAAACAATCACCAGTGAAAGAGATTGCTTGGTCTTTTTACTTCTATCACATACCCAAATTTTTAAAGAACAGTCTGGCGCAAAGACCAGAACTCAACACCCCAACCCTTCCAGGTAGATGCTCAGTTCTGAGCTTTCAGCGATTGCAGAGTAAATGGTGGAGCCAAGCGGGATCGAACCGCTGACCTCCTGCGTGCAAGGCAGGCGCTCTCCCAGCTGAGCTATGGCCCCATCTAATGACCGGCCACATCCCATGACAATTGGTGGGTCTGGGCAGATTCGAACTGCCGACCTCACCCTTATCAGGGGTGCGCTCTAACCAACTGAGCTACAGACCCAATCGTCTTACTCTCGGGCTGTATTACCCAATCGCTTTTCGCAAGTGAATCAAGCAATTCGTGTGGGTACTTATGAAGAAGCCGATGTCTTCGATTAAGGAGGTGATCCAGCCGCAGGTTCCCCTACGGCTACCTTGTTACGACTTCACCCCAGTCATGAATCACTCCGTGGTAACCGTCCCCCTTGCGGTTAGACTAGCTACTTCTGGAGCAACCCACTCCCATGGTGTGACGGGCGGTGTGTACAAGGCCCGGGAACGTATTCACCGTGACATTCTGATTCACGATTACTAGCGATTCCGACTTCACGGAGTCGAGTTGCAGACTCCGATCCGGACTACGATCGGTTTTGTGGGATTAGCTCCACCTCGCGGCTTGGCAACCCTCTGTACCGACCATTGTAGCACGTGTGTAGCCCAGGCCGTAAGGGCCATGATGACTTGACGTCATCCCCACCTTCCTCCGGTTTGTCACCGGCAGTCCCCTTAGAGTGCCCACCATTACGTGCTGGTAACTAAGGGCAAGGGTTGCGCTCGTTACGGGACTTAACCCAACATCTCACGACACGAGCTGACGACAGCCATGCAGCACCTGTGTCAGAGTTCCCGAAGGCACCAATCCATCTCTGGAAAGTTCTCTGCATGTCAAGGCCTGGTAAGGTTCTTCGCGTTGCTTCGAATTAAACCACATGCTCCACCGCTTGTGCGGGCCCCCGTCAATTCATTTGAGTTTTAACCTTGCGGCCGTACTCCCCAGGCGGTCAACTTAATGCGTTAGCTGCGCCACTAAGTTCTCAAGGAACCCAACGGCTAGTTGACATCGTTTACGGCGTGGACTACCAGGGTATCTAATCCTGTTTGCTCCCCACGCTTTCGCACCTCAGTGTCAGTATCAGTCCAGGTGGTCGCCTTCGCCACTGGTGTTCCTTCCTATATCTACGCATTTCACCGCTACACAGGAAATTCCACCACCCTCTACCGTACTCTAGCCATGCAGTTTTGGATGCAGTTCCCAGGTTGAGCCCGGGGATTTCACATTCAACTTACATAACCACCTACGCGCGCTTTACGCCCAGTAATTCCGATTAACGCTTGCACCCTCTGTATTACCGCGGCTGCTGGCACAGAGTTAGCCGGTGCTTATTCTGTCGGTAACGTCAAAGTAGCAACGTATTAAGCTACTACCCTTCCTCCCAACTTAAAGTGCTTTACAATCCGAAGACCTTCTTCACACACGCGGCATGGCTGGATCAGGCTTGCGCCCATTGTCCAATATTCCCCACTGCTGCCTCCCGTAGGAGTCTGGACCGTGTCTCAGTTCCAGTGTGACTGATCATCCTCTCAGACCAGTTACGGATCGTCGCCTTGGTGAGCCATTACCTCACCAACTAGCTAATCCGACCTAGGCTCATCTGATAGCGTGAGGTCCGAAGATCCCCCACTTTCTCCCGTAGGACGTATGCGGTATTAGCGTCCGTTTCCGAACGTTATCCCCCACTACCAGGCAGATTCCTAGGCTTTACTCACCCGTCCGCCGCTCTCAAAGGAAGCAAGCTCCCTTCTACCGCTCGACTTGCATGTGTTAGGCCTGCCGCCAGCGTTCAATCTGAGCCATGATCAAACTCTTCAGTTCAATACTGATCGGGTTTTGAGAAAACCCTAAACTTGGCTCAGCAATCGCAAATAAAACTATGATTTCTCGCAGTGATACTTGTGTTGCTGACAATCATTCGACGATCAGTCTTACCCCACAAGCACCCACACGAATTGCTTGATTCAAATTGTTAAAGAGCGTTTGGAGGAGACCTTCGCCTCAACCAAGGCCGCGCATTCTACAGCAGCCTCTACATCCGTCAAGCACATTTCGAAGAAATTTTCGTTTCATCTCAACCGCTTGCAACTCCCGACTACTTGCCAAGGGCCGGTAGCGGGAGGCGAATTCTACAGGAGTGGAAGAGACTGTCAACACCGAAAATCAGTGTTTATCAGAACTATTTACAGCAGCCCCCACTTCAGCTGGAAACTTATTCCGGACCCGCTTGCTTCAGAGGGGATTGCTCCCTCGGTCATTCACAGCTGACGCTTATTACGCTTGCGCAAACGCAGCAGATATTGCACAGGCCCAGAGGCCGCATAAGCCAGAAACGCCAGCAACAGGATCCGCGCCGGATCACTGAAAACCACCGCGAAGCCAAGCACAATGGCAAGAATCGCAACGAATGGCACCCGCCCCTTCAAATCAAGCTTCTTGAAACTGTTGTATTTGAAGTTGCTGACCATCAACAGGCCTGCCGCCGCCACCAGCAAAGAAAAAAACATCACCACCAGAATCGGCAGATCATCCCCCGCCAGCCCTTTTTCGGGTAGTGTCGATACAGCCCAAACCATTCCGGCAACCACACCGGCAGCGGCAGGACTGGCCAACCCTGTAAAGAAGCGGCTATCGGCGATACCTATCTGGGTATTGAAGCGCGCCAATCGCAATGCTGCACAGGCGACGTAGATGAAAGAGATCGCCAGACCGACATTGCCCAGCCCTGAAAGCGCCCAGGTGTACGCCAACATTGCCGGCGCAACACCGAAAGCCACCATGTCGGACAAGGAGTCGTATTCTGCGCCGAATGCGCTCTGCGTATTGGTCATCCGCGCCACTCGACCATCCAGACTATCCAGCACCATAGCCACAAATACGGTTATCGCGGCCACTTCAAACTTTCCATTAACCGCACTGATAATCGAAAAAAATCCTGCAAAAAGGTTGGCCGTGGTGAACAGGTTCGGCAGCAGGTACACCCCGCGATGGCGCACCTTCTGGCCATCCGCGTCTTGCCCCTCCTCTACATGCTCATCAAATGGCAACATCCTCTCGGCATCTGAGGCTTTTGCGGACTCTTCGGGACGTTCGTTCATGAACAGCACCTTGCTACGGATTGGGAAAAATTCGGTTTACACAACTGCGCCGGGATTTATCTATCCAGCACCAGCAATACAGCTTTATACCAGAAGCAGACTACAGACATAAAAAACGCGGCCTTGGCCGCGTTTTCTCATACCTGCAAGAAACTCAGTTCTTGGCCTTGTCGACGATCTTGTTCGCCGAAATCCACGGCATCATCGAGCGCAGCTTCTCACCTACCACTTCGATACCGTGCGCCGCATTGTTACGACGGTAGGCAGTCATCGAAGGATAGTTTGACGCTCCTTCCAGAATGAACATCTTGGCGTACTCGCCATCCTGGATACGCTTGAGGGCGTTACGCATGGCCTGACGCGACTCGGCGTTGATCACCTCAGGACCGGTGACGTACTCACCGTATTCGGCATTATTGGAAATCGAGTAGTTCATGTTGGCGATACCGCCTTCGTACATGAGATCCACGATCAGTTTCAGCTCGTGCAGGCACTCGAAGTAAGCCATTTCAGGCGCATAACCAGCCTCGACCAGCGTTTCGAAGCCGGCCTTGACCAGCTCGACGCAACCACCGCAAAGTACGGCCTGCTCGCCGAACAGGTCGGTCTCGGTTTCATCCTTGAAGGTGGTTTCGATGATGCCGGTGCGGCCACCGCCAACACCAGAGGCGTAGGACAAAGCCAGATTCTTGGCATTGCCGGAAGCATCCTGGAAGATCGCGACCAGATCAGGAATGCCGCCGCCCTTGACGAACTCGGAGCGCACGGTATGGCCGGGGGCCTTGGGGGCGATCATGATTACGTCGAGGTCAGCACGGGGCACAACCTGATTGTAGTGAATGGCAAAACCGTGGGCGAAAGCCAGGGTGGCACCCTTCTTCAGGTTCGGCTCGACTTCGTCACGGTACAGACGACTCTGGAACTCATCCGGCGTCAGGATCATCACCACATCAGCAGCAGCAACAGCCTCGGGAACACTCTTCACGGTCAGGCCATGGGCTTGCGCCTTGGCGACTGTGGCCGAGCCCGGACGCAGACCGACCGTCACATCCACACCCGAATCCTTCAGGTTGCACGCGTGAGCATGGCCCTGCGAGCCGTAACCGATGATTGCGACTTTCTTGCCGCGGATGATCGAAAGATCACAGTCTTTGTCGTAATACACTTTCATGGATATTCCCCTATTTGACCGCCAGGCCAGTTGTAGATGGTTTAAATGCTCAATACCTTGTCGCCACGGGCAATGCCGGTGACACCGCTGCGGACCGTCTCCAGAATCGAGGCAGTACCAATCGCCTCAAGAAAGCTGTCCAGCTTGTCTGTCGTACCTGTTAACTGAATGGTGTAAACGCTGGTGCTGACATCAACCACCTGTCCGCGAAAGATATCCGTGGTGCGCTTGATCTCGGCGCGCTGGGCGCCGGTCGCCTTGACCTTCACCAGCATCAACTCACGCTCGATGTGGGCGCTTTCAGACAGATCCACCAGCTTGACCACTTCGATCAGCTTGTTCAGGTTTTTGGTGATCTGTTCGATTACCTCATCCTGCCCGACGGTGGTCAGGGTCAGACGCGACAAAGTCGCGTCTTCGGTCGGCGCCACCGTCAAACTCTCGATGTTGTAGTTACGCTGTGAAAACAGACCGACCACGCGGGACAGTGCGCCCGGTTCATTTTCCAGCAAAAGCGAAATTATGTGTCGCATGCTCAGGTCCGCTCCGTTTTGCTCAGCCACATGTCACGCATTGCACCGTCTTTGATCTGCATCGGGTAAACGTGCTCACTGGTATCCACCGCAATATCGAGGAACACCAGACGATCCTTCATGGCAAAAGCCTCTTCCATCTTCGGCTTGAGATCTTTCAGCTCGGTAATGCGCATGCCGACATGCCCATAGGCTTCCGCCAGCTTGACGAAGTCCGGCAACGATTCCATATAGGAGTGCGAATAGCGGCTGCTGTACTGCATGTCCTGCCACTGGCGAACCATGCCCAGGGCACCGTTGTTCAGGTTGACGATTTTCACCGGCAAGTCGTACTGCAAGCAGGTAGACAGCTCCTGAATGTTCATCTGGATACTGCCCTCACCGGTAACGCAGGCCACATCGGCATCCGGGAAGTTGAGCTTGATACCCATCGCCGCCGGAAAGCCGAAGCCCATGGTGCCGAGACCACCGGAGTTGATCCAGCGATTCGGTTTGTCGAAGGGGTAGTACTGCGCAGCAAACATCTGGTGCTGGCCCACGTCGGAAGTCACGAACGCATCACCGCGGGTCACTTCGCTCAGGGTTTCGATCACGGTTTGCGGCTTGATGATCGAGCCATCACCCATGTCGTACGGGAACATCTTGCGGCCCGCGCGCCATTCCTCGATCTGTTTCCACCAACTGGCCAGCGCGTCTTTGTTCGCCGGCTCACCAATGTCTTTGACCGCCGCAACCATCTCGGTAAGCACACTTTCTACCGGCCCGACGATCGGAATATCGGCCTTGATGGTTTTCGAGATTGAGGCAGGGTCGATATCGATATGGATGATCTTGGCATTCGGGCAGAACTTGCCCGCACCGTTGATCACCCGGTCATCGAAACGCGCACCGACGGCCAGAATCACATCAGCATGGTGCATGGCCAGGTTAGCGGTGTAGCTACCGTGCATACCCAGCATGCCAAGGAACTGGCGATCCGTACCCGGAAAAGCGCCCAGCCCCATCAGGGTATTGGTGACCGGCAGGTTGAGTAATTTGCCCAGCTCGGTCAGCGGCGCCGAAGCACCACCGAGGATCACCCCGCCACCGGCGTAGATGACCGGCCGCTTGGCCGCCAGCAGGACTTCGGCCGCCTTGCGGATTTGCCCGGAGTGTCCACGCAGGGCCGGGCTGTAAGAGCGCAGCTTGGCTTTTTTCGGGTAGCTGTACTCGAACTTCTGGGTCGGATCACCCATATCCTTCGGAATATCAACCACTACCGGACCAGGGCGGCCGGACTCAGCCAGATAGAAGGCTTTCTTGATGACCTCGGGAATTTCCGACGGATGCTTGATGATGAAGCTGTGCTTCACGATCGGCCGGGAAATACCGACCATGTCGGTTTCCTGAAACGCATCAGTTCCGACCAGAGCGCTGGGCACCTGACCGGAAATAACCACCATCGGAATCGAGTCCATATAAGCAGTAGCAATACCGGTTACGGCATTGGTGGCGCCCGGCCCCGAAGTCACCAGCACTACGCCGGCCTTGCCGGTAGCGCGGGCATAGCCGTCCGCCATATGAGTGGCAGCCTGCTCATGACGCACCAGAATGTGCGAAATAGCCGGTTCCTTGAACAGCGCATCGTAAATATGCAGAAGGGCACCGCCCGGGTACCCATAGATGTACTTAACGCCTTCGTCGCGCAATGAGCGAACGACCATTTCAGCGCCGGATAAAAGCTCCACGTTGTGCACCTCTAAAATCGCCAGAATACCGTCCGCACCGAACGGCTATCGAATAGGTTGACTGCCAGACAGCAAGCATGGACGACGGATGGTCGCCGACTACGTCAGCTACTGAAAAAGCAAGTACTGGGAGTACTCCAAAGTGTTGCGGAGGACTCCCACCCAGCGCGAGGTAACGCGTTGCGGGTGAAACGGATCGGTGCGGGTAGGCACCTGCAAGTAGCTAAAGCACTTTGAAGAACCAAAGCTATCGAACCATTAATTGTTCCGATTCAGGCAGTTGAAGTCAAGTTCTTGTGCTACCGATATCCACCTTTCACTTGGCGCAAAGCTGCTCCGCTGCGAGCTTTGCGCCTCCTGCCAGTCTGTCCCGAGCGCAGAAAAACCGAATCCGGATTTAGGCCGAAAACCATTACACTCGGCAGAAACCCGGAATATTCCCGACAACAAAGCTAAAGTGGCCTGAAAAACAGCCCTGACAGCTCAAAACAAGCAGAACACCATGCGACGAATAATCAATGCCTTCGTGAACCCCCTACTGACTTGCAGCACACTGTTTGTGGCATTCCAGGTCCACGCGCTGGCGATGCCCGATCCGCTGGCGGGCCAGCACTTCAGCCCGGCAACGCAGATCACCAGGGACAATCTGGAAAAGCTTGCGCCCGCCTGGATCCATCAGAGCGGGGATCTGGCCAGCGATCCGCAATCCCTGCGTAACAGCGCCGGACAATCCACGCCCATCCTGCTGCCAGAGGAGGCCGGTGAATCACTGGTCTACTGCACCCCGTTCAACCGGGTGATTGCCCTGGACCCGGCGACCGGAAAAGTCCGCTGGGAATCTGATCCGAAGATCAATCGGGACAACACCCGGCCATTCCGTTGCCGCGGCGTCAGCTATTGGAGCGTGCCCGACAGCAGCGAAGTAAAGAGCTGCCGCCAACGCATCTATTCCCTGACTGCCGATCGCCGGCTGATCGCACTGGATGCCCACACGGGATCCCGCTGTGAGGATTTCGGCAACGGCGGAGAAGTCGCGCTGGCCGAACACGGCCTGTTCAAGCCCGACGAAGTGGCCAGCAGTTCACCCCCGGCCATTGCCAATGGTGTCGTGGTGGTCGGCTCGTCAGTGATCGACTTCGCACTCGCCGAAGCGCCGCGTGGCGTGGTCGCGGCCTATGACGCCATCAACGGAAAACAGCTGTGGAAATTCAACCCCCTCGAGGGCATAGCCCACACGGGCGGGGCGAATGTCTGGGCCCCCATCGCCATTGATGCACAGCGTGACCTGGTCTTTCTGCCGACCAGTGCGCCATCGCCCGACTACTACGGTGTACTAAGACCGGGCGACAACCGGAATGCCAATTCAGTGGTCGCGCTGCAACTATCCACCGGCAAGCAGGTCTGGGCTTTTCAGCACTCCCATCATGACTTGTGGGACTTCGACACCCCTGCCCAGCCGATTCTTTTCGACTGGCAAGGCGCGGACGGCCCCGTTCCGGCACTGGCCCAGGTCACCAAACAAGGCTTTGTCTTTGTTCTTGACCGGACTAGCGGGAAACCCTTGCTGCCGGTTGCGGAGCGTCCGGTTGCAGCCAGCACCATTCCGGGTGAAATCACCGCGCCCACCCAACCGTTCCCGATCAAGCCGCCACCACTGATGCCGATTTCACTGAGCCCGGACGATGCATGGGGGCTTACTTTCTGGGACCGGCAGAAATGTCATGAAAAAATTGCCGGACTGAACAACCACGGACTGTTTACGCCGCCTTCGGAGCAACCCACGCTGATGTTTCCCGGCAGCATGGGCGGTGCCAACTGGGGTGGTGGCGCCTATCTGGCAGCACAGAATCTGCTGATGGTGAACGTGAACGTTCTGCCGTTCGTTGGACAACTGCTGAAAAACGCCGAAACCACCGCCACCCGCGATCATCCGACCGCGGGACAAACCATGCACGTGACCATGAAAGGCACGCCTTACACCGTAGCCATTGGCGCACTGATGTCGCCGCTGGGCATTCCCTGCAATCCGCCTCCCTGGGGTCGCCTGGTCGCGGTTGATCTGGCAAAGGGTGAAATTGTCTGGAGCGTTGCCCTGGGTTCAGTGCATGAAATGGGCCCGGTAACCGCCCCGTTCCGCATTGAATGGGGAACACCCAATATTGGTGGCGGACTGGTCACTGCCAGCGGTCTGATGTTCATCGGCGCCACCATGGATCGTACCTTCCACGCCTTTGACTCTACGGATGGCCGCGAACTCTGGCGTTATAAACTGCCGGTGGATGCCACTGCCACCCCGATGAGCTATGTCTATCAGGGCCGTCAGTACATCGTCATCAACGCCGGCGGCCATGCCATGTTCAGCCGGCCTGCAGGTGATTACCTGTATGCCTTTGCCTTGCCCGAATAAAACTTTTACTGAAGGCCGGTCTCTGCTGCAAAGCAATTGCCGGCCTGAAATGCCCGGATAGCGCTCGAGAAAAGCGCACTGGTTTAGATTTTTCGCAGATTTAAATGCAATAACGCCAGAGCCTGATGAAGTTCAACAGCTTTTGGTTATAGTAATCCCGTATACAGCAGCTACCTCAAGGAACCCGCATGCGCCGCATCATCCTTCTTGCCAGCTTTTCGCTTGCCCTGTCCAGCCAGCTCATGGCCAGCCCGATTTACCAATGGGTGGATGCCAACGGGCAATCTCACTTCGGCGCCCAACCGCCACAGGGCGTCCAGGCAACCCTGGTAGATACCGGAACCGGCAACGGCACGGGCAAAATCGGCTTACCGCCGCCTTCTGACCTACCCAAGCTGAAGGACGAAAGAGACGCCGATGCGCAGAAAAAGATTGATGCGGAAGTCAAACAGAAAGTCGCCAAGCAGCAAGCCGAACTGAAACAGTATTGCGACTCGCTGCGCACCAATCTCGCCCAGCTCGAAAACAATCCGCGACTGAACGTCGAGGAGAACGGTCAACCACGTCGTTTAACCGAGCCCGAGCGGCAGGCAAAAATTGCCGATGCGCAGAAACAGATCAAGGAAAACTGCAATTGATGCGCAGCTGAGCTACTCGCTGGCGCCGGAGATCAGCCGATCAAAAGCGCCCAGCAACTGCAACAACCCGGCGACCTGCCCCGGTCGATCTGCGTAGACCATTTCAGCCATCTGCTGAATACCCGACACCGCCGGCAAAGGATGCCCCTGCTCGATGATGTGTTTCATGCGCGGCAAAAATATCCACTGCAACCACTGATCGAAATCCAGGGTATCCACGCAGAACGGTTCCTGACTGGCCAGATCTTCCTGTGCCGGCGACTCCGCCGACCACCAGCCAAGCACATGCAGCTCGCGCTCGATCAACAGCAGGTGATCCGCCAGTTGCGGTACGCGTGTATCCATCAGAGTGTAACTCTGGCCCGCTCACGCGCCTGCGCAGCACCCTGCGGATCACCCTGCTGCTCGCGTGCCCGGGCAATTAACTCCCACAGACTGGCCTGCAACTGCGGGCGTCCACCCGCATAGGTCAGGCCACGTCGGGCCAGTTGTTCGGCCTGGGCCGGGTCGCCCTGGGCAAGACGAACCTCCGCCAGCCGGTACAACACCTGCGGCTCGCGCGGGGCTATTCGTTGTGCACGCTCAAGGCTCGATGCCGCACCATTCAGATCACCACTGCCCTGCTGTTGCTGGGCGGTAGTCAGCAAAGCCAGCACCGGCCCATCCAGCTGCTCGTCAGCACTCAGATTGCCCCCGGACGGAATGCCGGAAACCGGCGCTGACGACGGCACAACCGGCATCCCGTAACCGCCAACCGGCAGCGGCTCACTGCCCGACATCACCGGTTGAGCTGTAACCGCTGAACCGGAGGGCGCCGGAAACGTCTGGATCGGCGCCGAACTGCTGCCACCCGGAACCATAACCACCACGCCGGAATCCTGCTCGACAGCCTGCCCGTCCGGTATCGAACTGCTGGCGCCCCCGGCAGACAGCGGGCCACCGGCATCAACCACAGGAATTGCTCCGCGCTGTGCACTGGCACAGCCTCCCAGCAGCACGACACAAACGGCCAATGCGCAAACCCGATTCTTATTCACATGCAATCCTCATAAGGTCACTCAACCCAGCCACGCACCCAGTCCATCACGGACTCTACGGGAGCGGTCAGGCCACAGGGTGTGCCGGCTGCCGGCTGGCTGCCCCGAATATAGGGCATCTGCACAGCATTGGTACAACTCGGATCCGAGCCCTGACCGGTTGTGCCATCAATCCATGCCTGGGTCACATTATCCGGCAGCGGCATATCCAGCGACACCGGCTCAGCCTTGCGCATGAAACTGGTCCAGACCTGCAAGGCTCCGGTGGCCCCGGTCAGCGGGGTTTTGCCATTGTCGTCACGGCCCAGCCAGACCACTGCGAGCAGGTCCTGGCTAAACCCGGCAAACCAGCTGTCGCGCGAGTCGTTGCTGGTACCGGTCTTGCCTGCCACGATCAGCGAAGCCGGCAACTGGTTATAAACCGAACGCCCGGTACCTTCGCGCATCACTCGCTGCATGGCATTTTGCAACAGATAAATGGCACCCGGATCAAAGCGCTGCTGGATCTGGATCGGATAGCGTTTGAGCGGCTCGCCATCGGCAGTCAACACACTGCGAATAGCCCGCAACGGCGTATTGAATCCGCCATTGGCGATGGTCTGGTACATCCCGGCCACCTGTAACGGGCTCAGCCCGCCGGCACCCAGCAGCATCGACGGATAGGCAGGCCAGTCCTGCTCGACACCCAGACGCCCCAGCGAGTTGAGCACTTTGGGCACGCCCAGTTCGAGGCCCAATTTGGCAGTCGACAGGTTGTAGGAATTCGCCAGCCCCTGATAAAGAAAGATATCCCCATGGGCCTTGCGGTCATAATTTTGCGGCTTCCAGACCTGACCATCCTGGCCTTTGACGGAAAACGGCTCATCGAGCAGATGGCTGGTCAAGGTGTACTGGCTCGGGCGCTCCAGAGCGGTCAGGTAGACCGCCGGCTTGATCAGCGAGCCTATCGGCCGCACCGCGTCCACTGCACGGTTGAAGCCGGCAAAGCGCGGATTCCGGCTGCCAATCAGCGCCTGCACTTCGCCCGTTTCCGGATTGGTCACCACCATGGCCGCTTCGACTGCGTCGACACCCTTGCGCGAGCCCAGGCGCTTCAGCGTCTCGGTCAATGCCGACTCCGCCTCGGTCTGGCGGATCGGATCGAAACTGGTAAAGATGCGCAAGCCTTCTTCGGTGAGGTCCTGTTCCTGATAATCCTCGCGCAACTGGCGCTTGATCAGATCCATGAAGGCCGGATAGGAGGTATTGGCCAAGGTACCGCGCTGGGTCACGCCGAGCGGCTTCTTCTTCGCTGCCTCAGCCTCGTCAGGAGTGATGATCTGCTGCTCGGCGAGCAAATCCAGCACCAGATTGCGCCGCGCCAGTGCCCTTTCCGGATAGCGGCGCGGGTTGTAATACGAAGGCCCCTTGACCATGCCTACCAGCAAGGCAACCTGATCCAGCTTCAGCTCCGAGAGCGGCTGACTGAAATAGTACTGGCTGGCCAGACCAAAGCCGTGAATGGCGCGCTGGCCGTCCTGCCCGAGAAAGACTTCATTGAGGTAGGCTTCGAGAATTTCCTGCTTGCTGTAATGCAGTTCCAGCAACAAGGCCATCAGTGCTTCGGTTGCCTTGCGCGTCAGACTGCGCTCGTTGCTCAGGTAGAAGTTCTTGACCAACTGTTGCGTCAAGGTACTGCCGCCCTGGCGCACTCCGCCGGCAGCGGCATTGACCCACAGTGCCCGGGCGATCGATTTGGGCGATACCCCCAGGTGTTTGTAGAAATCCCGATCCTCGACCGCCACCAGCGTTTCCAGCAGATAGATCGGTGCCTGATCCAGCTGGATCAGTACGCGATCCTCATTGTGCGCAGGGTACAGGCCGCCCATCAGCAGGGGTTCAAGCCTGGCAACGGCGAGTTTGCCGCCATTGGCGCGGCTCAACTCAGCCACATAATTGCCGGAGAAGCGTACGCGGACCCGTTGTGCCGGTTCCGCCCCTTCATAGAACATGAAGCCGCGCGTGCCCAGCTCGATGTTATTGCCGGCAACCGAAACCGTACCCGGACTGCTGACCGAGGTAACACGCCGGTAACCCAGAGCCTCCAGTTCGGTCAGAAAATCCTGCTTGTCCAGTTTCAGTCCGGCAAACAACTCCAGCGGCCGCGCATACACCTTGGCCGGCACCGTCCAGCGCTTGCCGGAAAACTTCTCCTGCACCACGGCATCGAAATACACCATCAACCCGGCCAGCAACACG
Source organism: Pseudomonas pohangensis (assembly GCF_900105995.1). Taxonomy (NCBI): domain Bacteria; kingdom Pseudomonadati; phylum Pseudomonadota; class Gammaproteobacteria; order Pseudomonadales; family Pseudomonadaceae; genus Pseudomonas; species Pseudomonas pohangensis. The sequence continues at coordinate 2,716,897 of NZ_LT629785.1, forward strand.
CTGCCAACCAGGGCGAGTTTGAACAGCCAGCCCAGCCAGCCGCGCGAAGCGGCAGGCTTGCGCCTGGAGCGGGCACGGGGCGAGCGCGACGGGTTTGGGGAGCGGGATCTGGTCATGGCGGCGCATTATACGCACTTTGCCGCATGCCAGCAGGCAAGGCCGTGCGGTTTGCAGCGCCGGCAACAATCGCCATAATGCTGACCTCAAAGAGCCTCGACGCAAGGATTTACCGTGAGCCAGTCCCTGATAGCCGCATTGCAGAACCCGGCCCTCTATCCGCACCCGGTAGACCGCTTTCAACTGATCGAAACCCATATCTCCTGGGTTCTGCTCACCGGACCCTACGCCTACAAGATCAAGAAGCCGGTGAATTTCGGTTTTCTTGATTTCACTTCGTTGCAAGCGCGCCAGCACTTCTGTAATGAAGAGCTGCATCTCAACCAGCGCCTGACCCATGGCCTCTACCTGCAGGTATTGCCAATCACCGGCAGCGCCGAAGCGCCACAGCTGGACGGCAGCGGCCCGGTTATCGAATACGCCCTGCAAATGGCCCAGTTCCCGCAAAGCCAGCTGCTGACCAATGTGCTGGCACGTGGCGAGTTGCTGCCCGAACATATCGACGACCTGGCGCGGCAGATCGCCAACTTTCACCTGCATACACCCAGAGTGCCGGCAGACAATCCGCTGGGCAGCGCTGCAGCGGTCATGGCTCCGGTACGGCAAAACTTCGAGCAGGCCCGCAGCATGCTCGATCAGGACACCGACCTGCAGCAACTGGCAGCGCTGGAAGACTGGGCCGAAATCACCTTTGCCCGCCTGCAACCCCTGCTCGAGCAACGCAAGGCCGAAGGATTCATTCGCGAATGCCACGGCGACATTCATCTGGGCAACGCCACGCTACTGGAGGGCAAGGTCGCCCTGTTCGACTGCATCGAGTTCAATGAACCGTTCCGCCTGATCGACATCGTCTGCGATGCCGCCTTTCTCGCCATGGATCTGGAAGACCGCGGTTTGCACGCACTGTCGCGGCGTTTCATCTGCCTGTGGCTGGAACACACCGGTGACTATGCCGGCCTGGAACTGCTGAACTTCTACAAGGCCTACCGGGCCATGGTGCGGGCCAAGGTCTGCCTGTTCAGCCTGGCGCATCAGGCTAGCGATGAAGAACGTCAGGCCACCCTGCGCCAGTACCGCAGCTATGCCAATCTGGCGGAAAGCTACAGCACTATACCCAGCCCGTTTCTGGCGATAACCCACGGGGTCTCGGCGGTGGGCAAAAGCCATGTCGCCATGCGTCTGGTAGAAGATCTCGGCGCCATTCGGTTGCGCTCGGATGTCGAGCGCAAGCGCCTGTTTGGCGAGCAGCAGGACAGCACGCCGGGCCAGCTGGGTACCGGCATCTATAGTGCCGACTCCAGCGCCATCACCTACCAGCGCCTGCACCGGCTGGCCGCCAGCATCCTGCATAGCGGCCTGCCGGTGGTGATTGATGCCACCTACCTCAAGCAGGAGCAGCGCGAGGCCGCCAGACTCACGGCCGAAGCGGCCGCCGTGCCAATGCTGATTATCGATTGCCATGCACCACAAGCAGTGATTGCCCGGTGGCTGGCCCAGCGCACTGCGCAAGGCAGTGACCCCTCCGATGCCACCATGGAGGTGATCGAGGCACAACAGGCCAGCCGCGAAGCGCTGACTGCAGACGAGCTGCTTTATAGCGGCAAAATTGATACCAGCGACCAGGCCAGCATCGACAGCCTGACCGCGCGTATCGAGCAGCATCTGCACGGGCAATAAACCGGCATTGCCGATGGTTACGGCGCTGCAGAAACAACTTCTATACTCCCCCGTGGATACCTCCGCGGGATGCCGGGCATGATTCGTACCGAAGATCGTCAAGCAAGCGCCGCCGGCTCGCCGGCTGGCGGGTTCGTCACAGCGCCTTACCGAGCCCGCAAGGCGCTCACCCAGAGCCGGTCTGGGCGCACATGAGCGATGTAACCCGGCTGTTCGGCGAGCGCGCCAGCGGCTATGCCAGCTTCCGCCCACAATACCCCTCTGCACTCTTCGACTGGCTTGCTGCCAGGAGCCCGCAACAACAACGCGCGCTGGACATCGCCTGCGGCAATGGCCAGGCCAGCCAGCCACTGGCAGCACGCTTCGAACAGGTACTGGCCTGCGACAGCAGCGAGCAACAACTGGGAGAAATCAACTGCGCCAGCGCGCTGCAGTTGTTTGCCGCCGATGCCCGTCATCTGCCGCTGCAGTCCGCCAGTCTGGACCTGATCACCGTGGCCCAGGCGCTGCACTGGTTTGCCGACCCGGCGTTCTTTGCCGAAGCCCGCCGCTGCCTGAGAGCCGATGGGCTGTTCTGTGCCTGGTGCTATGGACTGATGCAGATCAATCCGGCAGTCGATGCACTGGTCAGGGAACTGCATGGCGAGCTGCTCGCTGGTTACTGGCCAGCCGGTCGGGCTTGTGTCGATAACGGCTATCGCGACATTCACCCGGATTTTCCGCGAATCCGGGTACCGGACTTTGCCATCCAACTACACTGGAGCTTCGAACACCTGCTCGGTTACCTGAGAACCTGGTCCGCCGTGCAGCGCTGGGAGCAGCAACACCAACAGGATCCGGTGAGTATGTTTCAGCCTGCCCTGGCCAGCGCATGGGGCGATATCCGCCAGCAACTTCTGGTGCGCTGGCCACTACACTTCGTTGCAGGCTATCCGGGCCTTTGATGGCGGTACATGCATAAACAGCTCAAGGGGGCCCGATGCACGATGAATTGCAGGACCTGAAAAATCTCGGCAAAACTTCCGCCCAATGGCTACACGCGGTGGGCATTCACAACGCCTCCGACTTGCGCCGGCATGGCGCCGTATCGGCTTATCAGGCCGTCAAGGCGCGGGGCTTCAGTGCCTCCAAGGTGCTGCTGTATGCCATTGAAGGCGCCTTGCTGAATGTCCACTGGAACCAGCTTTCTCCAGGCATCAAGGCGGAACTCAATCAGCAACTCGATGGAGTTTCGCCGAACAGCAACAAGCGCTAGCTCACAACCCGCACCGACAAGGATTTACGAAGTGTCTGGTGGCGCTTATTGTTAGCCACACTGTTGTGCCAGACACCTGTCAGCCCGTTCAAGGAAATAACCCAATGTATCTACTCGGTGAGCAACCGGCTTACGCCGACAAGCTGATCTCTCGCCTGCAGGCCATGCCGACTGCGCTGCTTGCCGGCCTTGAGCCGTCCGGTGAACCGCTGGTCATCGAGGACAGTGATGACTTCGGCAAATCCCTGCCCGGCAACCAGCTGTATCTGATTGAACAAGGACTGATAAACGGGCTGATAGATGGCCGCCCGCTGTTCTATATGCAGGAGGGCGATCTGCTCGGGCTGCGGCAGGGAGTGGAGCTGCCCAGCTGCCGTTATTCCAGCGAAGAACCGGTCACGCTGATTCCCTATACCCGTGGTGAAGTGTTCAAGCACATCTATGCCAGTGAAGAGCGCCAGGAGCTGTTCGTGCAGTACCTGGTCGGCCATACCGCCCTGCTGTCGAACGCCCTGGCCCAGCTGAAGCCGAGCAATATCAATCCGGCCACCGGCTTCCAGAGCTTTGCTACCGGCGAGGAGCTGATCCAGCAAGGCGATGATGCCGAGCACGTGTTTGTCATCATCGAAGGCCATGCCGAAGCCTTTGTTGACGGGCACAAGGTCGGTGACGTGGTGAAGGACGAAATATTTGGCGCGATGGCCGTGTTCACCCGCGAACAGCGCAGTGCCACCGTGATTGCCAGCGAGCCGTGCACGGTCATGGTGATTCCCAAGGAGCAGTTCCTCGGCCTGATGCAAAGCAATACGCGCATCGCCCACAGCCTGATTGAAGGCATGGCCAAGCGCATCAACCTGCTGAACAAGGAAGTTACCCAGCTGCGCCAGCAACTACCGAAAGACTGAACATCCTGCTCTGCAGAAAACCCGGCCCGGTGCCGGGTTTTTTATTCACTTGCGTAAAGCAGCACAGTGGTCCTCTTCCGGTTGCGCGGCAGTAAACCAGACGAAATCCGCCTGCGCAGCAGTGACCTGGCTACCCGCCTCGGCCAGTGTCAGCACCAGCGCGCCATCGGAAGCGTCCAGATCCTGCAGGTGCAATGGCACTCCCAGATCGCGGCGCACATGAAATGCACCGGCAAACAGCAGGGCCGGCTGCGGTGCCTCGCTTAAGCGCTCGGCCATACGCCGGTCACGTTGCTGCTGGATGGCCAGCATGGAGGGCAACTGACTTTCAGGTAACAGCCCGCAGTGCGACTGGCGAATTTGCGCCAGCAAAACTTCTTGCACCTCAGTTGTAGTCGAGTGCGTACCGCTTAACGCCGGCGGTTTGGCATAAATTTTCATGATTTCACTGCGATCGAGATTGGCCGACTGCAGCGGCCATGGCTGCTGCACGGCATAGCTGACAATCGCGCCATACACGCCCCAGTCCCAATTCGGCTGCCAGTTCAGCGCCTGGTACAGATCCGCCGGTGGCTGGCCGCTGAGGTAATCAGTCCGCACCGCGTCTACGGCACTTTGCTGATCGGGATTGAGCATCTCCAGCAGCAGGCTGCCTTGCGGTCGTTGCGCCGTGAGGGCACGCAACAGCCATAGTTGCAAGGCGTGGTGATCCGGATTGTCATGCTGCTCGCCAACCAGTACCCGCGGGGCGGCCGCCAGTTGCTCGAGCAGCTGTTGCGGGGTCACTTGCCGACCGCTGCGCAGATCGACGATGCGCCCCAGATCCGCATGCTCGCGCGCCTCCGGTGCCTGCCAGGCTGGCAGCAACGGAAGCTCGACAGGCTGTGACTGGCATGCCGCCAACAGGCCAAGCAGCCCGAGTAAAATTATTCGCATACAGACCTCCCTAGCGCGCAATGATCAGCGGATGACCCAGTTCCGGATGGTTTTGCACCAGCACCCGCAGGCCGAACACCGCCTCGAGCAAAGCCGGCTGCAATACTTCCTGCGGACTGGCCAGAGCCTGGGCGCGGCCATTGGCCAGCAGCAGCAGCCGGTCGCAGTAACGCGCCGCCAGATTCAGATCATGCAGCACCACCAGCACTGCGCAGCCGGAGGCGGCCACCGTGCGGATGGCCTGCAGGATGGTGTGCTGGTGCAGCGGATCGAGCATCGAGGTCGGCTCATCCAGCAGCAAAACCTGACCAGGCTGTCCCGGCCATAACTGCGCCAGCACCCGCGCCAGATGCACGCGCTGCCGTTCACCACCGGACAGCTGCAGATAATTGCGCCCGGCCAGATGTGCTGCGTCTGCCGCCTGCAACGCCGCTGCGACGATTTGCCCATCGACCCGGGCGCCACTGGCATGCGGCAGACGCCCCATGGCCACCACCGCCTCGACTGCGAAGGCAAAATTCAGCGTCGAACTTTGCGGCAACACCGCCAGGCGCTGTGCCCGCGCCGGACCCTCCCAGTCGGCCAAGGCCCGACCGTCCAGACTGACCTTGCCGGCATCGGGCAGCAATTCGCCACACAGTGCCGCCAGCAGGGTGCTTTTCCCCGCCCCATTGGACCCCAGCACACCCAGCACTTCGCCGGGCTGCAGCTGCAGATCGATTTCGGACAGCACCATGCTCTGGCCACGTTTGAGCGTGAGTTTTTCAGCCCGCAGCATCAACCACGCCCCCGCAACAACAGATAAAGAAAGAACGGCGCGCCGAGCAGCGCCGTGACAATGCCGATCGGCAACTCCGCCGGGGCCAGCAGCAGGCGTGCCAGCAGATCGCTGAACAGCAGCAGGCTGGCCCCGGCGAGCAACGAGGCCGGTAACAGGATGCGGTGATCCGGCCCGACCAGCAGGCGCACCAGGTGCGGTACCACCAGCCCGATAAAGCCGATCATCCCGGCCGCGGCCACCGCCGCGCCGACCCCCAGCGCCGTGCACAAGACCAGCTCGCGCTTGAGCCGTTCGACCTCGAAACCCAGATGGCGCGCCTCCGATTCACCCAGCAGCAGCGCATTCAGCGCCCGCGCCCGGCGCGGCAACCACAGTGCCACCGCAGTCGCCACCAGCAGCAGCGGCCACAGGCGTGCATAGCTGGCACCGTTCAGACTGCCGAGGTTCCAGAAAGTCAGGCTGCGCAGGGTCGCGTCATCGGCCAGATAGGTGAGCAAGCCGATCACCGCGCCGGACAGCGCGGTCAGCGCCAGCCCCGCCAGCAGCATGGTGGCCACGCTGGTCTGGCCGTCGCGGCGGCCGAGGCGAAATACCATGCTGGTCACCAGCAGGCCGCCGGCAAAGGCGCTGATCGATAACAGATAGGGCGCAAAAGCCGGTGGCACCGCCGTCGAGTTAGCCCCCAGCACAATGGCGAATGCCGCCCCCAACGCCGCACCACTGGACACCCCGACCAGCCCCGGATCGGCCAGCGGATTGCGAAACAGCCCCTGCATGCTCACCCCGGTGAGTGCCAGCACCGCACCCACCGCCAGCCCCAGCAGGGTACGTGGCAGGCGAATCTGGCCGATGATCAGTTCCGCGCGCTCAAGGCCTTCGCCCGCCAGCGGCACACCGAGCAGGCGCAATCCGCCGCGCAGGGTCTCACTCAGCGGCAGACTGACCGGCCCCAGGGCCAGCGACAGCCAGACCGCCAGCAGCAACAACAAAGCCAGTGCTACCAGCAGCAGGCGGGGATGGACGACAGGCTTCATGGCTGATTCGACGCTTCGGCAACGATGGGCGGGCTTGCAGGATAAAAGGCTGCCGCGAGTACCGCCAGCTGATCCGGCAAACGCGGCCCCAGACCACCGGTGAGCAGCGTCGGATCGACCAGCAATACACGCCCCTCGCGCACGGCACGGGTACCGGCCAGAGCCGGATTCTGCTGCAACAGCGCTTCGCGCGCGGATTCGCCCTGCAGGCTGCGGTCGGCAATCAGCAACACTTCGGGATCCAGCGCCACCAGCGACTCCACCGACAGCGCCTTGTAGCTTTGATGATCGACCAGATTGCGCCCGCCGGACTGGCTGATCAGCCAGTCACCCAGCGTGCCCTGCCCGGCAGCCAGCGGACTGGCACCGGCGTGTCCGAGCAGCAACAGCACGCCGGGGGCGCTCTGTTGCTGCGCCGCTCTGGCGATCCAGGCTTGCTGATCCTGCAGACGCTGAGCGAAGGCCTGCGCTGCCTGCCGGCCTTTTTGCGGCTGGCCGAGCAATTCCCCCAGACGCTGCAGGTTGCCTTGCAGCACCGCCAGCTCGACGGTGGCCGGCAGCACCTCGACCTGCACTCCGGCAGCGCGCAGCTGCGCCAGCACCGGCAACGGACCCATTTCCTCGGTGCCGAGCAGCAGATCCGGCGCCAGCGCCAGAATGCCTTCAGCCGCCAGTTGCCGCTGGTAGCCGATCACCGGCAGTGCTTGCAATGACGGCAGATGCCGGCTGGTGCTGTCCACCGCCACCAGACGCTCCTCGCCACCCAGCGCCACCACCCATTCACTGAGGGCACCACCGGCACTCACCCAGCGGGCCGGCGGCGCTTCAGCAAAGGCCGGTGCCGCCAGTTGCAACAGCGCACTGGCGAGCAGCCAGCGCACTGCCCGCTGCCTTCTCGAGGCCGTTCGCATCAGCGCCACCTCAGTCTTCCAGAGCTGGGAAGGATTCGGCCAGCGCACGCCAGCTGCGCAGTTCCGGAATCCCCGGCTTGCGTGCGCCGAACAGCTGCACTATCAGCTCGCCCTGCGCATCGAAGGCTTCCCAGCTGGTGACCATGCCGTCGCTGCTGGGTTTGCGCACCCGCCACAGCTGGGCGATGGCCGGGGTCTTCAGGTGCAGGTTGAATTCGCTATCCAGTACGTTGAACCAGCTGTCCAGCCAGCGCAGGTTATTCACCGTGCCGCTATGGATCTGGATGCAGTGCCGATTGCCGACAAACACCATGATCGGCACTTCGCCGGCAGCTGCCTGTTCGAGCAACTGCGGCAGCATTTCGGGGGCCAGCGGTTCGGCCCACTGGCGCCCAGCCAGACGCAGAGCCTGGGTTCTGCTACAGCCATGTTTGCGCAACAGGGCGAAGAAGTGATGGGTATCCTTGAGCTCGGCCCAGGCATTGCGCAACGATTCGGCATCAATCAACCCATCGTCCTTGACCGCTTCGGCTACCGGCAGCGGTTGCAGATTGAGCACTGCGTTCTGTTCGGCCGCGCGGAAGTTATCGCGCAAGGCAGACCAGGCCGGCAGAGGGCTGTCTGCCGTGAGGAACACCTTGTGCACGGCGCTGCCCTGCTGGTCGAAGATCTGCACGCTGCGCTGGGTGCCGCGCGGCGTTTCTTCCTCGACAGCAAAGACGCTGTCCCAGCCAGTCATGAACAGCCGCAGATCGATATCCGCGGAAACCACCATACCCATCTGCCCGCTGGGCATCACCGTCAGCTCGCGGTAATGGCCTTTGCGCTCATGTACACAGTGCTCGTTGCGCGTCAGCGCCATCACGTAACCCAGCGGCTCCAGCGCGGCCAGCAGGGCGCGCCAGTCCGGGCGCAAGCGCAGACAGTCCACGCCTAACCGGCTGGCCGTCAGTTCGGCTTCGCTGACACCCAGGCGCTGCGCCGCATCGCGGGCACGCAACCCCTTATGTTGTGTACGCAACTGCTGCCAGTTCTGGTAAAGCGCCGGCGCGCCTGCGGTTATCGGCTGTTGGCTATGCATCTTTGCTGCTCCTTGGTTAACGACTCGCCATCAGGGCGAATTCGACGGGGATCTGAACGCGACTGGGGACACCCCGGCCGTTGATGACTTCCGGGTGAAAGCGCCACTCGGCCACTGCCTCCAGCGCTGCACGATCGAGGCTGGGAAAGCCGGACGAGCGCAACAGACGGATTTCACGCTGCGCTCCACGGGCATCCAGACGCACTTCCAGCAACACCACGCCTTGCTGGTTGCGCCGGCGTGCCTGCGCCGGGTAACGCGGCTGCTCGGGCGGCAAACGGAAAGCCGGCTGGCGGCTGAGCACTTCCACCTCGGTCTCGGCCGCAGCTGTTGCTGTTGCTGATGCAGTTGCAGTTGCAGTTGCAGTTGCAGTTGCAGCTGCAGTTGCCGAGACGGCTGGTGCAGCAGGTGGCTGAGCGGTTTGTGCAGCGGTGTTTTCGGCCAGTGCCGTGGCCTGCGGCCCGGTCGCCTTGGGCGCGGGTTTTACGGCCCCAGCTTGCACTGGCGGCGCAGGCGGTTTCGCTTTGGCCACAGCAATAGCGGGCCTGGCTGGTTTTACTGGCTTGGCTGGCTTGGCCGGCTTGATCTGCCTGGCTGGCACTTTTACCGGTAATTTTTCCTCGATGGCGGCAAGCGGCTTGGCCGCCACCGGCAGTGCTCTGACAGGCGCCAGGGCGAGACTCACCTGGACCACGGTCGGTTGCGCTGCAGCTTTCACCGTCGGCATTGCTGCCGACGTGGCATCACGTCCGAACAGCAACATGCCGACGGCCAGATGCAGCACAACAGACAAGCTCAGGAACAGAGGGAATCGCGGCACAATCAGGCTCCACAAATGTTGAATCTATTTGATAATGATTTGCATTTACATGTCAACGTGATTAACGTCTGCTCCCGACACCAACCCCGGTCAGCGCCTGGCGACAGGGCAAACATGCCGGATTGATCAGGGCTGCACAGCCGCTCAGGCACCCCGATCAATCCGGCTCGTACGTTCTGCTGCAGAAAAATCTGCCGCGCTGGCCAATACCACCGTAGTCCCCGAGGAGACCTTGCATGACCCCACCCTTTGCGCGCCGCCCCTGGCTGGCCCTGCTGCTGCTTTCGCCATCGCTGGCCCTGGCCGCCGACATCGACAAGGACAGCGAAACCGCGACCGCCACCCAGTTCGACACCGTGACCGTCACTGCTACCCGCAGCGATAGCCGGATTGGCGATGTGCCGGCCACGGTGTCAGTCATCGATGAGCGCGAGATCGATCAGAACAACGTCAACAACATCCAGGATCTGGTGCGCTACCAGCCGGGCGTTTCAGTCAGCGGTACCGGCAGTCGTTTCGGGCTCTCCGGCTTCAATATCCGCGGCATAGACGGCAACCGCGTACTGACCCAGGTAGATGGTGTCAGCGTGCCCCAGGGTTATAGCTTCAGCCCGTTCCAGGATGTCCGGCGTGATTACATCGACCTGGACACGATCAAACAGGCCGAGATCATCCGTGGTCCGGCTTCATCGCTGTACGGCAGTGACGCCATTGGCGGCGTGGTCAGTTTCCTGACCAAGGATGCCGCCGACTATCTGGATGACGGCGATGACGCCGCCGCCCGACTGAAGACCGGTTACGACGGCAGTGATGACAGCTGGCTGACCAGCGGCACCTTCGCCGGCCGCCAGGACAATCTCGATGCCTTGCTGCACATAGGCCAGGTTCAGGGCCACGCGACCGACACCGACAGCAACACCGGCGGCACCGGAAAGTATCGCGGCGAGGCCGATCCGCTGGATTACGACACCCAGAACATGCTGGCCAAACTGGGCTGGGACTACAGCCCCGGCAATCGTTTGCAACTGAGCTACGAGTACTATCGCGACCACGCCGACGGCAACCAGCTCAGCGGCCTGACCGATCCCACCGCCATATTTCCCGGGATCGTGGACGCCCGGAGCAAGGACAAGATTGAACGCGATCGCATCAGCCTGGACCACTGGTTGAGCCTCGAGCAGGCCTGGGTCGACAATTTGCACTGGCAACTTACTCACCAGGACAGCGATAACCGTCAGGAAACCGATCAGATCCGCGAAACCCTGGCGGGCATCGAACGCTATCGCTACCGCGATTCCCAGTACAACGAGAAGCTGTGGAACCTCAGTGCGCAACTGGATAAAGCCTTCAACGTCGCCGACACCGGGCATCTGCTGATCTGGGGTTTTGACGCCAAGCGCATCGAGAGCAGCAACAAGCGCGATGGTTACGAAGTCCGCCTGGATACCGGCGCTGCGGTGCCGTCGCCGGAAGCCTTCCCGGTCAGCGACTATCCTGATCCGACCACCGACACCTACGGCCTGTTCGTGCAGGACAGCATCGAGATCGGTCGCCTGACCCTGTCCCCCGGCCTGCGTTACGACCACTACAAGCAAGATCCCGACGTCACCGTGAATTACCTCAACGGCAACCCGCTGGTAACCGATCCGTCAGGGGCCAGCGACCACCACCTGTCACCCAAACTCGGTGCCAACTACGAGCTGAGCAACACCGAAAGCATTTATGGCCAGTACGCCGCCGGCTTCCGCGCGCCCAGCCCGGTCTATATGTTTGGTGAGTTCTCCAACCCGGCGCTGGGCTACCGGCAGATCGGCAACCCGGACCTCGACCCGGAAACCAGCAACAGCTTCGAGGCCGGCCTGCGTGGTGAGCATCAGATCGGCAGCTATGGCGTGGCGCTGTTCTACAACCGCTACGATGACTTCATCGAACAGGTTATTACTCCGGCACCGGGGTATTACATCGGCCAGTTCCAGTGGATCAACGTGGATCGGGCGACCATTCGCGGTGCCGAAGCCAATGGCGAGCTGTTCCTCGACGAGTTCGGCCTGCCTTCCGGCACCAGCGCCAGGGCCAGCATTGCCTACGCACGCGGCAAGAACGAGGAAAACGGCCAGCCACTAAACAGTGTTGATCCACTGAAATCCGTGTTGGGTCTGGTCTATGACGCGCCTTCCGGGCAATACGGTGGCGCCCTCAACTGGACCCTGGTACAAGCCAAGCACCGCGTCGACGATACCCAGACCGCCGACCAGTACGCTACGCCCGGTTACGGCATCCTCGATCTCAACGGCTGGGTACAGCTCACCGAAGAAGTCTCGCTCAACGCCGGTCTGTACAACCTGACCGACAAGCAGTACTGGCAATGGGGCGACGTACAGGGTCTGACCAGCAGCAACGTCAACCTGGAGCGCTACACCCAGCCGGGGCGTTATGCCGCGGTCAATCTGATCTGGGAAATCTGACTGGCACTCCTCGACCACGGGCGGGGATAATCCCGTGCGTAGCCGAGGAATCCCGATGCAACTGCTTTGTCCCAGTACTTATCTCGCCGAAGGCCAGAGCCGCGGCTTTGCCCTCGCTGAACTGCGTCTGCTGGCCGTACGCCAGCAGGGCCGGGTCTATCTCTACGAAAACCGCTGCCCGCACCGGGGCGTACCGCTGGAATGGGTGGCCGACCAGTTTCTCGACCACAGCGGCAGCCTGCTGCAGTGCTCGACCCACGGCGCACTGTTTCTGATCGACAACGGCGAATGCGTGGCCGGACCCTGCGCCGGACAATCCCTGCGCGCCCTGCCCTGCCAGGAAGATGCCCAAGGCATCTGGCTGCTCGAACATCCGTAAGGTGGGCATAGGGTGGCCGTAGGGTGGGCTTCAGCCCACCATTTAGACTCGAGTTTGGTTACGGTGGGCTGAAGCCCACCCTACAACACTGTCACCCTACAAACCGAGGGTTGCCAGCGCCTTGTCCAGCCGTCTGGCCCTTGCCGTAGAGGCAATGGCCAACAAATTGCGGTCCCGCTGCCAGAGGGCTGCCCAGTGTTCCGGTCCCGCGGCAAAAGCCTGGTCAAGTTCCGCCTGTAACGCCTGCTGCTGGGCAAACAGGCCGGCCAGCAGCACATGGGTTACTGCAGCCGAGGGGTCACTGCGGGCCACTTCGGCGCAACCGGCCAGCAGGGCCAGCAGGCGCAGTTGCAGCGCCTGCGACCAGTCACTCTCCCGCCCGATGCCGTACTGCCAGGCGGTCAACGCCGCCAGCACATGCACGTCCTCGATACTGCGGAAGGGTTTCACGTAGTCATCCCAGCCATCGCCGGCCAGCCGCTGGCAATTGACCTCGTGCAGGTGCAAGCGGGCATGGCCGATATCCGGCATCAGCGGCAGTGCCGGCAAATTCTCCACACGCATTCCGGGCGCGCCCTGGTGCACCACCACCAGTGCCAGACGCGGCGGCTGCTCGGTCGCTTCCTCGCGCGCGGCCACCAGCAGCCAGTCGGCAGCATCGCCGGCGGTGACGAAATCCTTGCGCCCGCTGAGCAGCAGGCCGCTGAGCCGCGTGCTCATATCTGCCGGTCGCGTGCTCTTGTTCTCGGTCACACAGAGCGCGCCCAGGCTCGCCGGCGCCGACGGCCAGAGCACCCGCAGCGCCGCCTGATAGCCCGCCAGAAATGCCAGCCCCGGGGTTGCCGCACGACGACCGCCTGTTACCGCCAATTCGAAAGTCCCGACATTCGGACAAGCCTGCAATAGCGCAGCAAACCAGTCATCGAGGGGCGCGGCAGGCAAGCGCGGTGTATTTTCCAGCAGTTGGGTCCAGCTCATGTCGAATGTCCTCCACGGTAATCATGCCGGCGTTTGCCAGATAGCTCGGGCACAGGGCCAGTCAGCCGAATTCGAACTCGCCCGCCAAGTATATGCCCCTGCACAAGTGTTCTGCGGCAATCGGGACAATTGGCCGGACGAGACAACAATCCACCCCGACTGTCCATTGCAACTGGCCGTTTCAGCCGCTAGCGGTGATAATTGCCGTCCGCCGAACCCTGCTGCTTGCACTTTTTCCGATTGATCGGCTGCAACAGCTGCCTTCGCTTCACCTGCACAACCCGTATACAGCGCCGTAGCGCATTACTTGCCTGGCGCCTCATCTGCTTTTTTGACTACCGCGCGTGCCCACGCTTGCCGGCACGCCCAGGAGCTTTTGCATGACTGGCCTCACCCCCGCCGACCTGAGAACCAACATTCTCAGCGGCATTACCGTTTCGCTGGCGCTGGTGCCGGAAGCCATCGCCTTTGCCCTGGTCGCCCAGGTCAGCCCGTTGACCGGCCTGTATGCCGCCTTCTTTATCTGCCTGATCACTGCCGTGCTGGGCGGCCGTCCCGGCATGATTTCCGGCGCCACCGGCGCGCTGGCGGTGGTGATGGTCAGTCTGGTGGTGCAGCACGGCGCCGAGTACCTGTTTGCCACTGTGGTGCTGATGGGCTGCCTGCAGTTGCTGTTTGCCGCCTTCAAACTGGGCAAGTTCATCCGCCTGGTACCGCACCCGGTAATGCTCGGCTTCGTCAACGGTCTGGCCATCGTCATCTTTCTCGCCCAGTTCGGCCATTTCCAGAGCCTCGACAGCACGGGCCAGAGTGTCTGGCTGAGTGGCAGTGCCTTGTACGTGATGCTCGGCCTGATCGCCCTGACCATTGCCATCATCTATCTGCTGCCGCGCCTGACCACTATGATTCCTTCCTCGCTGGGGGCGATTTTGCTGGTGGCCGGTCTGGTCGCTGCCTTCGGCATCGAAACCAAGACCGTGGGCGACATGGGCTCGATTGCCGGCGGGCTACCGATGTTGCACCTGCCGCAGGTGCCGCTGAACCTGGAAACCCTGTACATCATCTTTCCCTACGCGCTGATCCTCGCCGCCATCGGCCTGATCGAAACCCTGCTGACGCTGAACCTGATCGATGCCATGACCGATACCCGTGGCAAGCCCAATCGTGAGTGCATGGCCCAGGGTCTGGCCAACATCACCGGCGGTTTCTTCGCCACCATGGGCGGCTGCGCGATGATCGGCCAGAGCATGATCAACATCAACAACGGCGCGCGGCATCGCCTGTCCGGCATAGTCGCCGCGCTGTTCCTGCTCGGCTTCATCCTGTTCCTCTCGCAATGGATCGAGATGATTCCGCTGGCGGCACTGATCGGCCTGATGTTCGTGGTTTGCGAAAAAACCTTCGCCTGGGGCAGCCTGCAGACCCTGCGCAAGATCTCCCGCGAGGACGCGATCACCGTGATCGGCGTCACCGTGATCACCGTACTGACCGATCTGGCCGTGGCGGTACTGGCCGGCGTGGTTTTCGCCGCGCTGGTATTCGCCTGGCAGCACGCCAAGCAGATCATCGCCCACAGCCGGATCGACGCCAACGGCTGGAAGGTCTACGAACTGCAGGGCACGCTGTTCTTTGCATCGGCGGCCAATTTTGCCGGCCTGTTCGATCCCAAGGGCGACCCGCAACATGTGGTGATCGAATTCCGTCAGGCACGGGTGGTCGACCATTCCGCCGTCGAAGCCATCGACGCGCTGGCGGCGCGCTACCTGAGCGAGGGCAAGATCCTGCATCTGCGCCATCTGAGCCCGGACTGCCTGGAACTGCTGGGGCGGGCCAAGGACATGGTCGAGGTCAACGAGTTCGAAGATCCGCACTATCACATCGCCGACAACAAGCTCGGCTAATAAGCCAAGGCAAAGGCTATGTATCAGTTACGTGCTGCCAGCTCTGCAGACGCTTTTGTGGGAGCGGCCTTGGCCGCGACAGGGCCTCAAGCAATGCATCGCGGGCAAGCCCGCTCCTACATGATTTGCACTTCGTCCATTCTTGCTTGCCTGACGTAGTCAATGAAACCCTAGCGACGTTGCTGCTCCGCAAACGCCTGCAGCTGCGGATAGAACGCGCGAAAGTCGCCGAGCAGCGGTTCATACAGCTGCTCCAGCTCGGCCAGCGCACCGTCCAGCCCTTCGGGGCGACTGAGGCGCCGCTGCATACCGGCCAGCACCAGTTCCAGCGTGGCGAATTCGCTGTAGCTGCCCAGCCAGTCCTGGGCGGCCATGCGCGGCGCGATCTGTGCCAGATGGCCGGGCAGGTTCGGCTCGTCGAGCAACACCTGATAGACCCGGCCAGTGAACTGCGGCAACGGCTGCTCGGCATAATCCTGCCAGTAGCGTGCCAGGCAGTGATCGAAAAACAGATCGAGCAGGATGCCGGAATAGCGCCGCCGCTCCACCGGAAAACGCGCCCGGGCCCGCGCTACCAGGGCATGCGTATCGGTAAACACATCCACGCGCCGATGCAGGCGAATGGCCGCTTCGATGTCTGCCGGCCACTGGCCCCTGAGCCAGCCCTTGACGAAATCGCCATACAAACTGCCAAGCAGTTGCGCCGGCTGCTCGCCGCCCAGATGCAGATGGGCCAGATAGTTCATGGCAGATTCTGCTGCGGCGCTGTTTCATCCCGGCTGGCACGAAAGGCATTCGGCGGCATGCCCAGCCAGCGGCGGAAAGTCCGGCTGAAGTTGCTGGTGTCGCTGTAACCCAGGCGCTCGGCCACCGCTTCGATGCTCAGCTCGGTATGCACCAGCAGCCAGCAGGCCAGTTCCTGGCGCACCTGATCGAGCAGTTCCTGATACTGGCTGCCTTCTTCGCGCAGGCGGCGGATCAGCGTGCGCGTGGACATATGGAATTCTTCAGCCAGCTCGTCCAGGGTCGGATAGCGCCCTTCCGCCGTGAGCAGGCGCTGGCGCACCCGGCCGCTCCAGCCATCGGTCTGGTTCAGGTGCTGCAACTGGTATTCGCAATCGCGCAAGGCCAGTCGCGCCAGCTCGGCATCGGCGGTCAGGCACGGCCAGTCGAGCCATTCCAGCGGCATGCTGAAGCGGTACACCGCTGCGTCAAACTCGATATTCGGCCCCAGAAAGCGGTGGTACTCCGCGGCCCATTGCGGCCGGGCAAAGGGAAAGGCAAAACGCAGCTGTTGCAGGTCGAGGGTGCCACTGGCAGTTTCCAGCAGACGCAGGGAAATCGTCGCCAGATTGCCATAGATAAACTCACTGATACGGCGCATCTCGAAGCGCTCCAGCGCAAGCATTTCAAAACGCTCGCCAGTCTCCGCACCCTGCAGGTGCAGCCCGCTCAGGCGCAACGGACTATAGCGCTGGATCACCCCGATCAGGCTGCGCAGGTCGGCACTGGCGACCGCCGCATAACCGAGCTGACCATGGGCGGCCACCTGGGTCATGGCGCCCACTTCCAGGCCCAGCCAGGGACAGCCGCTGAGGGTTTCCGCCTGCAGCACCAGCCGGCCCATCTGCTCCAGACTGAGCAGGCGGTTCTCGCTGTGCAGCGCCTGCCAGTCCAGCCCGCTGCCGGCCAGAATCTGCTCCTGACTGAAGCCGCGCTTGCGCAGATCCATGCACAGCAAACGGGCATAGACCGGATGCATGGTCGGTTGCAGGTAATCGGCAGCGCGCGGCATGGAGATTCCAGATAATTATCCAGCTGTCACAATATGACGATAAATTGCCCAGCACAACGGTGCTGCTGCATTCACTTCCGCGTTCTACTCTGAAAACAAGCAGAGCATCAGGAGATGCCCGATGAGTGAACTGACTGCAAGCTCCGGGGTTGGCGCGCCGGCCTACCGCGACCGCAAACGCTACCTGTGGCTGTTTTCTGTCCTGTCACCGGCGCTGGCCTTGGCCGGCCCGGCACTCTATGTGCTGGTCAGTCCGGAAATCTTCTGGCTGTGGATGGGCCCCGGCTTCTTCTACCTGATCGTGCCGCTGCTCGACTACCTGCTCGGCGAGGACCTGAGCAATCCGCCGGAAGCGGCAGTCCCGGCACTGGAAGCCGATCCTTACTATCGCCGGATCACCTATGCACTGGTGCCGTTGCTGTGGCTGAATTTCATCGTCAGCGCGGCTTTTGTCGGCACCCACGACCTGCCCTGGTACGGCGTGCTGGCAGTAATCCTGAGTGCCGGCGGCACCCTGGGTTACGGCCTCAATCTGGGCCATGAACTGGGCCACAAGAAACCGCAACTGGAGCGCTGGCTGGCCAAGATCACCCTGGCGCTGGGCTTCTACGGACACTTCTTCATCGAGCACAACCGCGGCCATCACCGTGATGTGGCGACGCCGGCAGATCCGGCTTCATCGCACATGGGGGAAAGCATTTACCGCTTCGTCTTCCGTGAAATGCCCGGCGGCTTCTTCCGCGCCTGGGATCTGGAAAGCGAGCGGCTGCAGCGTGCCGGCAAATCGTTGTGGAGTCTGGACAACGAAATTCTGCAGCCGGCGCTGATCAGCGTTGTGCTGTATGGCACCCTGATCAGCCTGTTCGGCCTGCAATTGCTGCCGTTCCTGCTGATCACCGCTTTCTGGGGCGCCTTTCAGCTGACCTCGGCCAACTACATCGAGCACTACGGCCTGTTGCGCCAGAAGCTGCCCAACGGCCGCTACGAACAGTGCCAGCCACACCACTCCTGGAACAGCAACCACCTGTTCTCCAACTGGGCGACCCTGCACCTGCAGCGGCACTCCGACCACCATGCGCATCCGACCCGGCGCTACCAGTCGCTGCGCGACTTCCCCGACCTGCCGACACTGCCCAACGGCTACTTCGGCATGTTCCTGGTCGCCTATATTCCGCCGCTGTGGTTTCGCGTGATGAACCCGCGGGTCATCGCGGCCTGTGACGGTGATGTGCGCAGGATTCATTTCGAGGCGGCCAAGCGCAATCAGCTGATGCGCCAGTACGGTCTCAGCGAAGAGTCGCCACAAGCCAGCGCCGCCTGAAGCGGACGCTGGCACCGGGGCGGCTTACTGCTTGCCGCTGATCTGCTGTTGCAGGGTCTGGATCTGACTCTGCAGGGTACTCAGGCTGCGCGTCATCTGGGCACGGAAGGCATCGAATTCGGCCGTGTTGTTGCCCTTGGCCGCCTGGTTGTCGAGCTGACTGCTGAGCACCAGCAGATCCTGCTCGAGCCGCGTAATGCCCTTGGCCTGTTGCTTGAGTGTTTCGATATCCGCAGCCTGCGCCTTGCTGCGCGCATCCACGGCAGCCAGTGAGGCTTGCGCGGCCTGCAGCTGCTCCTGCGCGGTTGCGAGTGTCTGCAGCTTGTCCGCGGACAACTTCAGCGCGGCCTGCTGGCTTTGCAGATCGGCGACCACACCGCTTATCTGTTTGGCCTGCCCGCTCTGCTGACCCTGGACACTCTGCTGCTGCTTGCCCAGTTCGGCCAGCTGGTTTTCCAGTTGCCTGACGCGCAGTTTGAGTGATTCGGTCTCGGTGGTTGCCGTGGACTCGGTGGCGACCACCTTGCCGGAGATATCCTTGATCCGCCCGGCGGCCTCTTCACTGATCTGTGCGAAGCTCAACTGGGTGGCCACCAGTTGCTGGTTGAGCAGGGCAATCTGCCGGGAGCTCCACCAGGCCAGACTGCCGAAGGCAATCAGTACCGCCACCAGCAGCGCCCAGAGTGGCGCAGTGCTGGCCTTCTTCGCCGGTGCTGCCGGCTTGCTGCTTGCGGCTGCAGCACGCTGCGCTGGTTCCGGCTTGGTGGCATAGCCGAAGTCGGCGCGATCGCGCGCATCGGTGGTCAGACTGGGGACGACTTCCAGCTCGTCGAGAGCATCGTTACGCATGAATAAACCTTCGGCCCGGGCCGGCAATCAGAAAGGCGCGCAGTATAACGGGTTGCCGCTGCAGACTGGCAGCTGCGCTACGGGCAGATGACGAAGGGACAATTCTGCGCCAACCGCCTGCCTGCGTGCCGGCAAGCGCTGACGAACTTGACCTGCCGACGCCCTTCCGGTCACGCCATGCAGACGCGGCTCAGCCCTTGATACTGTCGAGAAACGCCTCGTAATGTGTAGCCGTTTCTTCCGGACGCTCGACCATCGGCGCATGCCCGCAGTCCTGCATGATCACCACGCTGGGCTGTTTCAGCAGGGGCTTCATCACTTCGATACTCGAAACGTCGAATACTTTGTCCTGAGCGCCCCAGAGCAATAGAACCGGTACCTTTATACGCGCCAGCACCGGCTCCAGCGGGATGTAATGCTCAAGCAGTTGCGCAAAGATCTCCTGATTGAACTCATGACTGGCAATCGCCTTATCGATCACCAGCTGTTTGAGCGGGCCGGGCACCTGCGGCGGCTTGACGAATATCAGCGGCATCAGCCGGTCGAAATCCTCCGGACTACTGATCAGCAGCGGATTCGCCTCCCCGCGCTCCAGAATCAGCTGAAACTCGCTGGGTTGCGGTGAAGTGATCCCGGCATTATCGAACAACGCGACACTGCTCACCTGATCTGGATAGCGCGCCGCATGCAGTGCCGCGATCCAGCCACCCATGGAACTGCCGACAATATTCGGCTGGTGGATGCCCAGCTGCCGGATGAATGCAGCCAGCCGCTCGGCCTGCGCCCCGACATCATAAGCGGCATCGGGATTCTTGCTGTTTTCGCCAAAGCCAGGCAAATCCAGCGCAAGGACATGGTATTGACTGCTCAGCTGAAGGACGAAGGGTAACCATTGATCCTTGTCTGCGGCAAAACCGTGGAGCAGCAATACCGTTGGGGCAGCCTGCGATCCGCCTTCCAGATAATGAATAGTGCTATCGCCCACCTGCACCTGCTTCGCGGTCAGCCCAGCCATCTCACGCTGGGCGAACTGAATGGTGGTCAGCAGAGTGGCCGGTGACAGGTAGAGGGTCGCGGCGATGGCGGCGAACAGCAGAACAACACCGATCAGTAGCTTTTTCATGACGATACCTTGCAGACAATTGATTGTGCAGCGGGGAAAGTTAGCACGCTGCGGCAGCAGCGGTTGCCCAAACGAAGATTTGATCGCGCGCTTTACACACTCGCAGACTGACGATCCGGCTCAGCTACTAAAGGGGAATCAGTTTGCTGCGCGTGGCCCGGAGCAAATGGCCGGTGAGGCTGTCGAGCAATTCGCCGCCCTGACGCCAGTGGTGCCAGTACAGCGGCACATCCACATGCTGACCCGGCAGCAACTCGACCAGTTCGCCTCGCGCCAGCTGTTCCTGCGCCTGCAACGCCGGCACCAGCCCCCAGCCAAGACCGGCCAGCGCCAACTGCACGAAACCTTCCGACGAAGGACACAGGTGATGCACAAAGCCCCCGGTCACACCCAGCGCTTCCAGATAGCGGTGTTGCAGGCGGTCATCGGCGCCAAACACGATCGCCGGCACCTGCGGCAAAGCCGCCAGGGCAAAGCCATCCGGAAAATACCGGCGCATGAACTGCGGGCTGGCCAGTGCCAGATAACGCATCGCCCCCAGTGGCTCGCAGCGCGCTCCGCTCACCGGCACCTCTGCAGCGCATACGCACGCCGCCACATCGCCGGCGCGCATGCGCTTGAGGCCAACCGCCTGATCCTCCACCACCAGTTCCAGCAGCAGATCATTGCTCGCACAAAAATCCTCAACGGCCGGCGCCCACCAGGTCGCCAGACTGTCCGCATTCAGGGCAACCCGCAGCCGCTCGGGCAGGGCCTGGCTATCCAGCCCCGGCACCTGACCATGCAGGTTGCGCTCGAGTAAACGCACCTGTTGCACATGGTTGAGCAGACGCCGGCCGACCTCGGTTGGCTGCGGTGGCGAGATACGCAACAGCAGCGGCTGGCCGAGGCGCGCTTCAAGCAGCTTGATGCGTTGCGACACCGCCGACTGCGAAAGCCCCAGCACCTGTGCCGCCCGTTCGAATCCGCCCTGCTCCACCACGGCCGCCAATGCGCTCAACAGTTTGTAATCGAGCAAATAAGTTTTCCTTATGCAGGATCAGTAATATTTGTTTTTCTTATACACTCCGGATGGCCAGAATGGCCAGCAATTCAAACCCGTTGATCAACCAGGGAATATCGCCATGTGGCAAAGCTATTTGAATGGACTGCTGGTCGCGATCGGCCTGATCATGGCAATCGGCGCACAAAACGCCTTCGTGCTGGCACAGAGCCTGCGCCGCGAGCATCACCTGCTGGTCGCCGGACTGTGTGTGCTGTGTGACGCCTTGCTGGTCGCCGCCGGGGTCTTCGGTCTGGCCAGTCTGCTGCTGCACAGCCCGCTGCTGCTGGCCATCGCGCGCTGGGGCGGGGCAGCATTTCTGCTCTGGTATGGCGCCCGCGCCCTGTTGCGCGCCCTGCGTCCGCAGGGCCTGAACGAAGACGGCAGCACACCGGCACGCTCACGCCAGGCGGTATTGATGAGCGCGCTGGCGGTGACCCTGCTCAATCCGCACGTCTACCTGGATACCGTGCTGCTGATCGGCTCGCTCGGTGCCCAGCAAGCCGCCCCTGCGGCCTATGCCGCCGGTGCGGCCAGTGCATCGCTGCTGTGGTTCTTCAGCCTGGCTCTTGGCGCTGCCTGGCTGGCGCCCTGGCTGGCGCGTCCGGCCACCTGGCGGATGCTGGATATTCTGGTCGCCTGCATGATGTTTGCAGTGGCCGCGCAATTGATACTGGACTAGTACCCACGCCTGCCCCGTGCCGCCAGATCAGGCGCGGGGTAGCGCTCGCCAAGGGCCTGCAGTAACCTGACTACACAGTTGTTACATGGATATAGCCCCTTGCCGGGTGTATGATCTTGCCCTCGCGGCGGTCGAGGTTGTCCTCATTACCCGCTGCATGTCCCCGCACATCCAGACCTGCTTAGGAGATCAACCATGGCTTTCGAATTGCCAGCGCTGCCTTACGAAAAAAACGCCCTTGAGCCACACCTGTCGGCCGAGACCCTGGAATATCACCATGGCAAGCACCACAACGCCTACGTGGTGAACCTGAACAATCTGGTTCCGGGCACCGAGTTCGAAGGCAAGAGCCTGGAAGACATCATCAAGACTTCCTCCGGTGGCGTATTCAACAATGCCGCGCAAATCTGGAACCACACCTTCTACTGGAACTGCCTGAGCCCCAACGGTGGCGGTGAACCAACCGGCGCCCTGGCGGATGCGATCAACGCGGCCTTCGGCTCGTTCGACAAGTTCAAGGAAGAGTTCACCAAGACTTCGGTCGGCACCTTCGGCTCCGGCTGGGGCTGGCTGGTGAAGAAAGCTGACGGCTCCCTGGCGCTGGCCAGCACCATCGGTGCCGGCTGCCCGCTGACTTCCGGCGACAAGCCGCTGCTGACCTGTGATGTCTGGGAGCACGCCTACTACATCGACTACCGCAACATGCGTCCGAAGTATGTCGAGGCTTTCTGGAACCTGGTCAACTGGGATTTCGTGGCGAAGAACTTCGCCGCCTGATTACAGATAGCGCGAACGAAAAAGCCCCGCCTGTCGGGGCTTTTTTTTGCAGCCGGCATTACCTGCCCCAAGGTATTTGCCCTTATCCCGGCTGAAGCACTTTGACGAGCCGCCTAGCAGTACCGATACTGATACGCATTGTGCGCTCAACGGCATGAGGAATTCCTTTATTGAAGATGAAGCTCAAGCACAGCCTGTCGCTGAAGCTATTGCGTGTGGTGCTTTTATCAGCGCTGGCCGTGGGCGTGGTCATCAGCTTCGGGCAGATATTCTTTGATATTACCCAGACCCGGCAGCAGATAACCGAAGATGCCCAGCGCATTCTCGGCATGTTTCGCGACCCTTCGACCCAGGCGGTTTACAGCCTGGACAAGGAGATGGGCATGCAGGTTGTCGAAGGACTGTTCCAGCACGAAGCCGTCACCTACGCCGGCATCGGCAACCCGGACGGTCCGGCGCTCGCCGAAAAACAGCGCCCGCTGCGCACGTCTTCAAGCCGCTGGATAACCGACCGCCTGTTCGGCGAGCAGCAGAGCTTCAGCACCGAACTTTCCGGCCGCGGCCCTTACAGCGAGCACTTCGGTGATCTGCGCATCACCCTGGATACCGAGCCCTATGGCCAGCGCTTCCTGAATAACGCCCTGATCATCTTTACCTCCGGCCTGCTGCGTTCGCTGGCCATGGGCCTCATGCTGTATCTGGTCTATCACCTGCTGCTGACGCGGCCGCTGACGCGGATCATCGAACACCTGACCAACATCAACCCGGACCGGCCGGGTGAGCATAAATTACCCATGCTCAAGGGCCACGACAAAAACGAGCTGGGCATCTGGATCAACACTGCCAACGAGCTGCTCACCTCGATCGAGCGCAATACCAACCTGCGCGCCGAAGCCGAGTCCGACCTGCAGCACATGTCGCGGCACGACATTCTTACCGGCCTGCCCAACCGCAGGCAATTGCATGAACTGCTCGACCAGATACTCGTCGATGCGGCTCGCCACAAGCAGCGGGTTGCCGTGCTGTGCATCGGCCTGGATGACTTCAAGGGCATCAACGAACAGTTCGGCTATCAGACCGGCGACGAACTGCTGATCGCCCTGGCGGGACGCCTGCGCAGCCATAACGGCCAACAGACTGCCCTGGCCCGCCTGGGTGGCGACCAGTTCGTCCTCGTACAGTCAAGAATCGACCAGCCCTACGAGGCAGCCGAACTGGCGCAGCTACTTATCGACGACCTGGAACAACCGGTTGTGCTCGAGCAGTACTCCATACGCCTGCATGCCACCATCGGCATCACCCTGTATCCCGAAGACGGTGACAACACCGAGCAATTGCTGCTCAAGGCCGAGCAGACCATGACCCTGGCCAAGACGCGCTCACGCAACCGCTACCAGTTTTTCATTGCCAGCCTGGATAACGAAGTACGCCGCCGCCGCGAACTGCAGAAGCACCTGCGCGAAGCGCTGGCACGCAATGAACTGCATCTGGTTTACCAGCCGCAGATCGACTATCACACCCAGCAGATCGCCGGTGTCGAAGCCCTGCTGCGCTGGCAACATCCCGAACACGGGGCGATCCCACCCGAAGTGTTCATACCGCTGGCAGAGCAGAACGAAACCATCATCGCCATCGGCGAATGGGTGCTGGAACAGGCCTGCCGGCAGTTGCGCGAATGGTATGACCAGGGTTTCAGCGGCCTGCGCATGGCGGTCAATATGTCCACCGTACAGTTACGTCACGCCGAGCTGCCGCGACTGGTCAGCAACCTGATGCAGGTCTACCGGCTACCAGCCCGCAGCCTCGAACTGGAGGTGACCGAAACCGGCCTGATGCAGGATGTCAGCACCTCGCTGCAGAACCTGAAAAGCCTGCGCGGGTCCGGCGCGCTGATCGCCATTGATGATTTCGGTACCGGCTATTCATCCCTGAGCTATCTGCAAACCCTGCCGCTGGACAGAATCAAGATCGACAAGAGCTTCATCAGCCAGCTCAACCCGCAGGATGACGATGTCAGCATTGTGCGGACCATCATTCAACTGGCGAAAAACATGCGCAAGCAGGTCACCGCCGAAGGGGTGGAGACTGCCGAGCAGGAAGCCTACATCATCAATGAGGGTTGCGATGAAGGTCAGGGTTACTTCTACAGCAAGCCACTGACCGCCCATGAAATGGGCCTGTTCATCAAAAAAGCCCGACGCCTTGCCGGGCCTCATCGGCTGGCCTGAAGCCGGCCGCTGGCGGTGCAGCAGGGCCTGTTACAACTGGTTGTTGACCAGCCAGGCGCTCGCCAGCGCACCGCCCAGACAGAAAAGCGCACCTGCCAGTGCCTGCCAGCGAAACCCTCTGGCCAGCTCATCCTCGCCCTTGCTCGAGAGAATGAAAGGTTGCGCTTCGCTCGGCTTGCGCAGCTCGTTGCGCGCTGGCGCGGCAGCGGCCTGCCGGTGGCGCACGGCTGCCTCTGTTGCAGCCGCCTGGCGTACCCGCTGCCATTCGGCATCTTCCAGCTGACCGCTGGCGTCCTGGTCAAAGCGCTGCAGCAAACCGGCAAAATCGCTTTTCCATTCACGAATCACCGCACCCTGGGCAGCCGCCGGATCAAAGCCCTGCTGGCTGGCACCCGTCGTCCGGAATTCACCGATGGCATACAGTGGCTCGCCGGCATGCAGGCGCTCTTCGGTATAGCGATAACGCCGCCCGCTGTTGAGCAAACCGAGCAGGCGATTCTGCTGTTGTACCCGCAGCGGATGCCGCTGCTTGCCACTCCAGACCTCGCGGGTTGACGGCCGCACTTCAGCCCCATGCGGGTTGATCAGGCAGGCGCCGGTAGCATCTTCCAGTTCCAGCCAGGCATCGCTGCTGCCGCTCTCCAGCGAACGCCACTCGCGCTGCTTGCCATCACTGCGCTGTTCTTCGATCTTGAAACGCCACCAGACGCAGGGCTTGCCGGTCAGCGGACCGCGCACCTGGCTTTGCGGCAGCTCGCGCAAGAGGCCATAGAGCTCGGTATAGCCCTGGGCCGCAGAACGGATTTTCGAAGTCGGCGTGTCCAGCAGGAAGCGCAGCTGGGTCAGACGCCGCAGGCACCACCAGCCGCCACCGACAAAAGCGCCGCCACTGAAGGCCAGACTGATGGCCAGTCCGGGAACATCCATCAGTTAGCCGAACAGCTGCTTGATATTCACATCGGCCTTTTCGGCTTCGCTGAATTGCAACAACTCCGCCGCCTTGAAGCCGAAATGACGCGCCAGCAGCACATCGGGAAACTGCTCGATACGCACGTTATTCAGGTTGACCGCTTCGTTGTACAGCTCGCGCCGATCGGCAATGCCGTTCTCCAGACCACTGATGCGCTGCTGCAGGAACTGGAAGCTCTCGTTGGCTTTCAGCTCCGGGTAGTTCTCGGCCAGCGCAAACAGTTGCCCGAGGCCGGCACGCAGTCCGCTCTCGGCCTTGCCCAGGGCGCCCACATCGTGCTTTTCCCGGGCGCTGGATACCGCATTGCGGGCACTGATCACCTGTTCCAGGGTGCTGCGTTCGTGCTGCATGTATTGCTTGCAGGTTTCCACCAGCTTGGGCAACTCGTCATGCCGTTGCTTGAGCAGCACATCGATATTCGACCAGGCCTTGCCAATCCCGTGCTTGAGGCGCACCAGCGCGTTATAGATGATCACGCCATAGGCGAGGCAGAACAACAGGGCAACTACTAGCGCAACACTGACCAGGCTCATGACTTAGGTTTCTCCGTAGGGCTTGGCGCATTCTAGCCAGACCAGCCCCGCAGGCAAAGGCGCAGGCAAAACGCCGACTTGTTAATAGAAATGTTTCGCATTAACATTATTGTTAACTACAAATCAGCATGAACCCGCCAATCAAGGAATTCACCGATGCCGCGCTTACCCTTTACCGCCAGCCTGCTCTCCATTGCCTTGTTGCTCAGTGGCTGCGGTGACGAACAATCCGCCACCGGCAACGCCGCCACCAGCACCTCTGCAGCTACCGCTGCCACCCCGAGCGCGATGCCCGGCCCTGCGCCGGAACAGGCCGCCGCCGTGGTCAAGCAGTATGCCAACCTCGCCTTTGCCGTGTTCACTGATGCCCTGACGAGCGCCGAAGCGCTGCAAAGCGCAATCAACCAGCTTCTCGCCGAGCCCAACGAGGCCAACCTGCAACTGGCTCGCGAAGCCTGGCTGGTGGCCCGCAAGCCGTATATGCAAAGCGAGGTATTCCGCTTCGGCAACCCGGTGGTCGACGACTGGGAAGGCCAGCTGAATGCCTGGCCGCTTGATGAAGGGCTGATCGATTACGTGGCGGCGGATTACCAGTTCGCTCTGGGCAACCCGGGCGCGCAGGCCAATATCATCGCCAATGCACAATTGCCGATAGGCGAAGAGCAGCTTGATCTGCGCGTCATCACCCCGGAACTGCTGGCCAGCCTCAACGAGCTGGGCGGCTCCGAAGCCAACGTCGCCACCGGTTACCATGCCATCGAGTTTCTGCTCTGGGGCCAGGACCTGCACGGCAGCAATCCCGGTGCCGGCGAGCGCCCGGCCAGCGACTTCGCGCTGGATGCCAGCTGTACGGGCGGTCACTGCGAGCGCCGTCGTGAATACCTCAAGGCCGCCACCACCCTGCTGGTCAGCGACCTGCGCTACATGGTCGGCCAATGGCAGGCCGGCGTCGCTGACAACTACCGCGCCCAACTTGAGGCCGAACCGGCCAATAGCGGTCTGCGCAAGATGCTCTTCGGCATGGGCAGCCTGTCTCTCGGCGAACTGGCCGGCGAGCGCATGAAGGTTGCCCTGGAAGCCAACTCCACCGAAGACGAGCAGGACTGCTTCAGCGACAACACGCACAACTCGCACTTCTATGATGCCAAGGGCATCCGCAACGTGTATCTGGGCGAGTACCGCAAACTCGACGGCACTACCCTCAGCGGCCCCAGCCTGTCGAGCCTGCTGGCAGCAGTGGATGCCCCGGCCGACCAGCAGCTGCAAGCCGAACTGGCCGCCAGTGAAGCCAGCCTGCAGAAGATCGTCGACAGCGCCGAGCAGGACAACCAGCACTTTGACCAGTTGATTGCCGCCGACAACCAGGCCGGTCAGCAGTTGATCCGCGACGCGATTGCCGCACTGGTCAAGCAGACCACCAGCATTGAAAAAGCCGCCGGCAAGCTGGGCATCAGCGATCTGCAAGCCGATAGCGCAGACCACCAGTTCTGATCTGCTCCAGCGGTACAGCGCAAGAGCTGAAACTTTGCGCTGTACCGCTGACGCTGGCCTACTTCCCGCACACCAAGGCAAACCCGATATGCGTGCCAACCTGCACCGGCTGGCCCCACTACTGATCCTGCTGCTCACTGCCTGTGAGCCAGCCAACGACTTCTCCCGCGCCGAACCTGGCGAAGCCCTGTCCGGCGGTGCCACCAGCGTGCACAAGCACGATGCGCAGGCGTTCTCCCTGCCCTCGGCCAACCTCACGCCCAGCCGCCGTCTGGATTTCAGCGTGGGCAACAGTTTCTTTCGCAACCCCTGGGTGATTGCACCTTCCACCACCACGGCCCGTGATGGTCTGGGGCCGTTGTTCAATACCAATGCCTGCCAGAACTGCCACATCAAGGATGGTCGCGGCCATCCGCCGGCGGCCAACGCTGAAAGTGCCGTATCCATGCTGTTGCGCCTGTCGATCCCGGCCCGGCCCGGCGACGAGGAAATCTTGCGCACACAAGGCGTGGTCGCCGAACCCGTCTATGGCAGCCAGTTGCAGGATATGGCCATCCCGGGGCACGCCGCCGAGGGCAGGATTCGCCTCGACTGGCACTACCAGCAGGTCACCCTGGCTGATGGCAGCCAGGTAGAGCTGCGCCGGCCGGAGCTTGTGTTGAGCCAGCTGGGCTATGGGCCGCTGCACCCGCAGACGCAATTTTCCCTGCGCACTGCGCCACCGATGATCGGCCTCGGCCTGCTCGAGGCCATCAGCGAGGCAGACCTGCTGGCCAATGCCGACCCGGAGGATCTGGATGGCGATGGCATCAGCGGGCGCGCCAACCGCGTATGGGATATCCAGCGCCAGCAAAGCGTACTGGGCCGCTTTGGCTGGAAGGCCGGCCAGCCCAGCCTGAACCAGCAGAATGCCGCAGCCTTTTCCGGCGACCTGGGCCTGACCAGCCAGCTGATAGCCGTTGATGACTGCAGTGACAACCAGCGCGCCTGCCGCCAGCAAGCCAATGGTGGCGAGCCCGAAGTCAGCCCTGAAATTCTCGCCAGCATACTGTTCTACAGCCGCAATCTGGCCGTGCCAGCGCGGCGCAAGGTTGACGACCCGCAGGTTCTGCAAGGCAAGGCGCTGTTTCATCAGGCCGGCTGTGCCGCCTGTCACGTGCCCGGCTTCACTACCCGGAGCAACGCTGCGGAAGCGGAACTTAGTCAGCAGAAAATCCGTCCATACAGCGACTTGCTGCTCCATGATATGGGCGACGGGCTGGCCGACAATCGGCCGGAGTTTCTCGCCACTGGCCGCGAGTGGCGCACCGCACCGCTGTGGGGTATCGGGATGACCGCCACGGTTAGCGGGCATACGCAATTTTTGCATGATGGCCGCGCACGCAACCTGCTGGAAGCGATACTCTGGCATGCCGGCGAGGCCGAAGCGTCCCGGCAACAGGTTGCAGCATTCAGCGCCGATCAGCGCCAGGCACTGCTGGCCTTTCTCAATTCACTCTAAGGAGCTGTGTATGCTGCATCCAGTTCGCCTAACCCTGCTGACCTTCAGTCTGCTGCTGGCCGCCTGTTCTGCGCCGGACCCGCAAACCCGCACCAGCAGCGCCCTGGCCCAGCATGTATTCAAGCCGGCCTATGCCGCCTGGGCCGTCAGCAGCCAGCAACTGACCGGTAGCGCCGAAGCCTTGTGCGCCGGCAGCATTGAACTGGATGCAGCACGCAAAAAACTGCTGGTCACGCAAACCGCCTGGGCGGCCCTGCAGCCACTGCAGCTGGGCCTGATCACCGAGGGCAACCGCAGCTGGCAAGTACAATTCTGGCCGGACAAGAAGAACCTGGTCGGGCGCCAGATCGAAGCCCTGCTGGACAAGACACCGCAGCCCGGGCAGAACGATCTGGAGCAGGCCAGCGTGGTGGTGCAGGGCCTGAGTGCCTATGAATACCTGTTGTTTGATCCGGCCATTGACCTGTCCCGCAAGGCCGACAAGGAGCGCTACTGCACGTTGCTGGTGGGCATCGCCCGCCACCAGAAACTGCTTGCCGACGAAGTCTTCGAAGACTGGGAAGCTGCAGACGGCATCGCCAGCAAGCTGGAAAGTTTTCCCAACACGCGCTACGCCGACGCCCATGAGGCTATCGCCGACCTGCTGCGGGCCCAGGTCACCGGCCTGGACGTGATGAAGAAAAAACTCGGCACGCCCCTCGGCGTACAGAGCAAGGGCACACCACAACCCTATCAGGCCGATGCCTGGCGCAGTGGCGGCTCGCTGGGCAACCTCGCAGCCGGTCTCGCCAGTGCCCAGCAGGTCTGGCAGGGTGAGCCGGACAACGGACTGCGCAGCCTGCTGGATGACAGCCAGCAGCCGTTGGCCAGACAAATCGACCAGGCCTATGCCGACACCCGGCAACAACTGGAGATGCTGCAACAATCGCTGACCGAACTATTCGCCAGTGACCGGGCACGCAGCCAGTTGCAGGCGCTGTACAGCAGTCTTGATCAATTGCATCGCCTGCACGAACGCGATCTGGCCAAGGCGCTCGACGTGCAACTGGGCTTCAACGCCCATGACGGCGACTGAGGGGCGTCAATGCAACGACGTACATTTCTCGGCCTGAGTGCTGCACTGCTGGCCGCAGGCGGTCTGGGCGGCTGGAGTCTGGCCCACCATAACGGGCAGCCGCTGTTGTTGTCGGCCCGCGATGACAGTGCCGGACAGCACTATGCGGTCGGCTACCGGCTGGACGGCCGCCTGCAGTTCAGCACTGCGGTGGCGCAACGCTGTCATGACATCAGCGTGCACCCTGCCCTGCCGCTGGCACTGTTCGTCGCGCGCCGGCCCGGTACCCAGAGCTACCTGCTCGACCTGCGCGATGGCCGGCTGCTGCAGACCCTCGAATCACCGGCCGGGCGGCACTTTTACGGCCACGCCCTGTTCGACCGCAGTGGCAACTGGCTGTACAGCACGGAAAACGACACCAGTGACCCCGGTCGCGGTGTGCTTGGCGTCTATCAGCTGCAGGGTCGTCGCCTGCAGCGCCAGCAGGAGCTGTCCAGCCATGGCATCGGCCCGCACCAGCTGGCCTGGATGCCGGATGGCCAGACCCTGGTCGTGGCCAATGGTGGCATTCGCACCGAGGCCGACAGCCGCACACCGCTCAATCCGCTGGAAATGGAATCCAGCCTGGTGCTGCTCGATCGCAACGGCACGCTGCTGGGCAAGGACCTTCTGCCGCAGCGGCTGAACAGCATCCGCCATCTGGCGGTGGCCAGTGACGGCACTATCGTCACCGCCCAGCAGTATCAGGGCGAGCTGACCGACAACGCCGCGCTGCTCGCCATCAAGCGCCCCGGACAACCCCTGCAGGCGTTTCCGCTGGCCGATGCACAGCGCCAGACCATGCAGCAGTACTGCGCCAGTGTGGCGATCCACAGCGAACTGCGCCTGATCGCGCTGAGCGCACCGCGCGGCAACCGCCTGTTCATCTGGAACATGGATAACGGCCGCCTGCTTCTGGAGGAGCATCTGCCTGACTGTGCCGGCGTGGCCAGTTGTGCCGACGGCTTTGTCGCCAGCTCCGGCGTCAGCGGTTGTCGGGCTTACGACTGCCGTGGCAGCAGCATCGCACGCCAGCCGCTGCAACTGCCGGCAGGACTCTGGGACAACCACCTGCGGCTGGCCTGAGTCCGCCCCGGCTGAACAGGGTCCAGACCGGCAAGGCAGTGGCCATACTGACGCAACAGATTGTTGCAGGAATGCACCCCGCCACGCGTTGCCTGTCCGCGCTGGTGCCGCCCGCTGCGCTCCGCCGGCAAAGCGCACCCCTTGCGGGACGCGGCCTGTAGCGCCGGTCCGGAGCAATTGCAGTCGGCGGCTGGCAGAATGCCCGGGGGCAAGGCCCGGCGCACCTGCGCCACGCACGCCGAACAGGCCCATGCAGATTGGCGTCTGGACGTTTATCATCCGCCACAGATCGGCGCAGCACACGGGTTAGCCGTGCATTTACGGCCTCAGCTGCCCCTACCCCATCTGCATTTCGCCTGTTAGCCAAGGAACCGGATCATGTTGCGACGCCGCATGCTGATCATGTTGGGCACCACACTGCTTGTTGTAGTGGCGCTCGGCTCGTACAAGGGTTACTCGATATACCAGCAGCTGCAAATGCTGGCCGCACCACCCAAGCCGGTGTATGTATCGGCAGTCGAGGCCAACAGCCAGCCCTGGCAATCACAGCTGGCCACCGTCGGCAGTCTGACCGCCTTTCAGGGCGTCGAACTGACCTCGGAAACCCGCGGCCAGGTCAAGCAGGTGCTGTTTGATTCCGGTCAGCGCGTCGAGCGCGGCCAGCCGCTGGTGCAGCTGAAAAATTCCGTCGAGAAGGCCGCACTGGCAACTGCCGAAGCGTCCCTCGGACTGGCCCGTATCGAGTTCAAGCGCGCCCAGGATCTGCTCAAGCGCCAGGTGCTGGCCAAGAGCGAGTTCGACCGGCTGGCGGCCGAGCTGGCTAAATCCGAAGCCGTGGTTGCCCAGCTCAAAGCGGTGCTGGCGAAGAAGGAAATCCGTGCGCCGTTCGCCGGCACCATCGGCATCCGCAAGGTCGATGTCGGCTCGCAACTGTCCTATGGCACCCCCTTCGCCACCCTGCAGAACCTCGACAAACTCTATCTGGACTTTTTCCTGCCGGAACAGAATCTGCCGTTACTGAAAGTCGGGCAGACCGTGCTGACAACCGTTTCGGCCTATCCGGGTGAAGTTTTCCAGGCGCAAATCGTTGCCATCAGCCCCAAGGTGGAAACCAACACGCGCAACGTGCAGATCCGCGCCAGCCTGGATAATCCCGGCGAACGGCTGCTGCCCGGCATGTTCGCCGGACTGGCAGTGCAATACGGCGAGCAGCAGGACGCCGTGGTGGTTCCGGAAACCGCCGTGACCTTCACCCTGTATGGCAATACCGTGTTTGTGGTGGCGCCCAGGCTGGATGCCGACGGCAAACCGCTGCTGGATGCCGATGGCCAGCCTGAACTGATTGCCCAGCGGCGCAACGTGGAAGCCGGCGAGCGCCGTGACGCCCGCGTTCACATACGCAGCGGCCTCAAGGCCGGCGAGCAGGTTGTCACCAATGGCCAGCTGAAGCTGGATGACGGCACCCTGATCAAGCTGACCAAAGACCCCGCACAGCGCAAAACCGCTGCCCAATGATTGCGACTGCAAGGACCTGATCCCGATGGCCTTTACCGATCCGTTTATCCGCCGTCCGGTGCTGGCTACCGTCATCAGCCTGCTGATCGTGCTGCTCGGTTTCCAGGCCTTCAAGAATCTGGCCGTGCGCGAGTTTCCGGAAATGGAAAACGCGCTGATCACGGTCACCACCGCGTACCCCGGCGCCAATGCCGAAACTATCCAGGGTTACATCACCCAGCCATTGCAGAACAGTCTGGCCAGTGCCGAAGGCATTGACTTCATGACCTCGCAGAGCCGCCAGAACGTTTCCGTGATTTCGGTCTATGCGCGCATGGGCAGCGACAGCGACAAGCTGCTCACCGAACTGCTGGCCAAGGCCAACGAAGTCAAAAGCAGCATGCCGCCCGCGGCGCAGGACCCGCTGCTGGAAAAGGAAAGTGACGGTCACGCGCTGATGTACCTGAGCTTTTCCAGCAAGGAAATGAGCCCGCAGCAAACCACCGACTACATCTACCGCGTGGTTCAACCCAAGCTCGCCACCCTGCCCGGCATGGCCAAGGCCGAGGTCATGGGCAACATGGTCTTTGCCATGCGCATCTGGCTGGAGCCGGCACGACTGTCGGCCTACGGCATCACCGCCAATGATGTGAACACCGCCATTCGCCAGTACAACTACCTGTCCACCGCCGGTGAAATCGAAGGCGAACTGGTGGTTACCAGCCTGAACGCGCAGACCGAGCTGAATAACGCCGAGGATTTTGCCAACATACCGATCAAGGTCAGTGGCGACAGCCGGATCCGCCTGGGTGATATCGCCCGCGTCGAGCTGGGCTCGGAAAGCTACGACATGGTGTCGTCGATGAACGGGGTGCCCTCGGTATACATCGGCATCAAGGGCACCCCCAGCTCCAACCCGCTGGAACTGATCAAGCATGTTCGTGACCAGCTGCCGGGAATTGAGGCCCAGTTACCGGAGAGCCTGCACCTCGATGTGGCCTACGATGCCACCAAGTTCATCCAGGCCTCGATCGACGAAGTCATCGGCACCCTCGCCGAAGCCGTGATCATCGTGATTGCCGTGGTGTTCCTGTTCCTCGGCTCGTTCCGCTCGGTGCTGATTCCGGTGATCACCATTCCGCTGTCGATGATCGGCGTACTGTTCTTCATGCAGCTGATGGGTTACTCGATCAACCTGCTGACCCTGCTGGCCATGGTGCTGGCGATCGGTCTGGTGGTGGATGATGCGATCGTGGTGGTGGAGAACATCCATCGGCACATCGATGAGGGCAAGACGCCCTTTGATGCCGCCATAGAAGGTGCCCGCGAGATTGCCGTACCGGTGATCTCGATGACCATCACCCTGGCCGCCGTATACGCTCCGATCGGTTTTCTCAGTGGCCTGACCGGCGCCCTGTTCAAGGAGTTCGCGCTGACCCTGGCCGGCTCGGTGATCATCTCCGGCATTGTCGCGCTGACCCTGTCACCAATGATGTGCAGCCAGCTGCTGGAGCCGAAAAGCACCGGTGACGGCGGCCTCGCGCACAAGCTGGACCAGATTTTCGAACGGCTCAAGCAGCGCTACCAGCGCGCCCTGCACAACAGCATGGAGACGCGCCCGGTGGTACTGGTGTTTGCCTTGCTGATCCTGCTGCTGATCCCGGTGCTGCTGACCTTCACCAAGAAGGAGCTGGCGCCGAGCGAAGACCAGAGCATGATCTATCTGTTTTCCAGCTCGCCACAGACCAACAACCTCGAATACCTGAATGCCAACACCGATGAGTTCATCGAGATATTCAAGAGCATTCCCGAGTACAGCCGCACCTTTCTGGTCAACGGATCGGATGGCGTGCATAGCAGCTTTGGCGGCTTTGGCCTGGTGCCCTGGAATGAACGCAGCCGCAGCCAGATGGAGGTGCTGCCGGAGCTGCAGGCCAAACTCAACACCATCCCCGGCATCAAGGCGTTTGCCATCAACCGGCCGTCACTGCCCGGCGGCGGCAGCGGCCTGCCCTTCCAGTTCGTGATCAATGCACCGGCGTCGTACGAGTCCCTGCTTGACGTGGCCGAACGCGTCAAGGCCAGGGTTGCTGCGAGCAACAAGTTTGCCTTTGTCGATACCGATCTGGACTTCGACAAACCGGAACTGGTGATCGATATCGACCGCGAGAAGGCCGCGCAGATGGGCGTCTCCATGCAGGACATCGGCCAGACCCTGGCCACCCTGCTCGGCGAAAGCGAGATCAACCGCTTCACCATCGAAGGCCGCAGCTACAAGGTAATCGCCCAGGCCGCGCCCGAGGCGCGCAATTCGCCGAACTGGATCGGCAACTACTCGGTACGCAACGCCAAGGGCCAGATGGTTTCGCTGGCAACCCTGGTGACGGTCAGCGAGCGGGCGCGTCCGGCCCAGCTCAGCCAGTTCCAGCAGCTCAACTCGGTGACCATCAAGGGCTTCCCGCTGGTCAGCATGGGCGAGGCGATTGACAGCGTCATGGCAATCGCCAAAGAGGAGTCCCCCAAAGGCTTCAGCTTTGACTATGCCGGCGCCTCGCGGCAGTTTGTCCAGGAAAGCGGCGCACTGGCCACTACCTTCGGCCTGGCCATGGCGGTCATTTACCTGCTGCTGGCCGCGCAATTCGAGAGCTTCCGCGATCCGCTGGTAATTCTGGTCACGGTGCCGCTGTCGATCTGTGGTGCTTTGATACCGCTGTTCCTCGGCTTCGCCACGCTGAACATCTACACCCAGGTCGGGCTGGTCACACTGATCGGCCTGATCAGCAAACACGGCATCCTGATCGTCGAATTCGCCAACCACCTGCGCCTGGAGAAAGGCCTGAGTGCGCGCGAGGCCGTCGAGGAAGCGGCGGCGATTCGTCTGCGTCCGGTACTGATGACCACCGCTGCGATGGTCTTCGGCATGCTGCCGCTGCTGGTCGCCAGCGGCGCCGGCGCCGTCAGCCGCTTCGACATCGGTCTGGTGATTGCCACCGGCATGTCGGTGGGCACGCTGTTCACCCTGTTCGTGCTGCCGAGCATTTACACCTTGCTGAGCAAGCGCGACATCCACAGCGTCGCCACTGCCAGCTGAAACCTGCGCAGGACAAGCGCCCAATAAAAAGCCCCGAAACCGGGGCTTTTTATTGGGGCAAGATTCGACCCTGATCAGGCGTCATCATGCCTGTGCAGCAGGTGGCTGACCTGTTCCTTGGCCGCGGTCATGACATTGCGTGCCTTCACCACCGCCATGGCCATATGGATATCAAACAGGACCCATGGCACCTGTTCTGCCGGAACGCCTTCCAGGGCCTTGTGTTCTATCGCCCGGGTGACTATGGCCTCAGCCTTGTGCAGGAAGTCCGGATGATGCTCATCACCCAGCTTGGTGAGCGCCTCCTTTTGCGCTTCGTCCCATAGTTCAACAATTACTTCATCCGGAAGGCCGGAGATAGTCGCAAGAATATGCGCATTGGAAGGCCGAGCTTTGGAAGGCATTGATTTCTCCTTGTATTGGTGACCGGTTGGCAGGGTATGCACAGGACAGCAACGCCTGCGCGGGGAGGCATTTTTCAGCCTGACAGGCATCAAAGAAAAGCCTATTTCAGGGCTCTTGGCAAGCCGCCAGACCCATCCGGCAGATCTTCACCGGCGCTGCCACGCAATACCCTGCCGGGTAAAAACAGGGGCACCCCATGAAAAGGCAGCCCCTGCTCTTCAACTGACCCGGCACCGACTAGCCAGCACGTCCTTGTTCAACCCTCAAACCAGCGACATCAGTGCTTCGCGGCTGAACGGCAGGATGTCCTGCTGATTGCCGTCACGTACTTTCACCGCCCAGTCCGGGTCAACCAGCAGCGCGCGACCCACGGCTACCAGATCGAATTCGCGGTTGTTCAGACGGGTCAGCAATGCGCCCAGATCGGCCGGCTTGGCCACCTTGTCGGTATTGACCATGAACTGCAGGAACTCGCCATCCAGCCCTACGCTGCCGACGGTAATGGTCGGCTTGCCGGTCAGCTGGCGCGTCCAGCCGGCCAGATTGAGATCGGAGCCTTCGAACTCGGCTTCCCAGAAGCGTCGGGTCGAGCAGTGGAAAATATCCACACCGGCATCCGACAACGGCTGCAGGAACTCACCCAGTTCTTCCGGAGTCTGCACCAGACGCGCGGTGTAGTCCTGCTGCTTCCACTGCGAGAAACGCAGGATGATCGGAAACTCCGGGCCGACTGCCGCACGCACAGCCTTGATCAACTCAATTCCAAAGCGCGAACGGTTGGCCAGACTGCCACCGTAGCCATCGGTACGCTGATTGCTGCCTTCCCAGAAGAACTGGTCGACCAGATAACCGTGGGCGCCGTGGATTTCCACGCCGTCCATGCCGATCGACTTGGCATCGGCTGCAGCCTGGGCAAAGGCGGCAATGGTTTCGTCAATATCGGCCTGGGTCATGCCATGCACGATTTCCTTGCCGTCCTTGATTTTCTCCATCGGGCCATAGGCCGGAACATCACCATCCGGCTCGGTGCCGAGCTTGCGCACACTACCCACGTGCCAGAGTTGCGGCACTATCTTGCCGCCTTCGGCATGCACGGCATCCACTACTTTCTTCCAGCCGGCCAGCGCATCTTCACCGTAGAAGCGCGGCACGTTCGGGTAACCGTTGGACGCCTTGTGGCCAACCGTGGTGCCCTCGGTGACGATCAGACCAACACCTGCCGCGGCGCGGCGGCGGTAGTACTCGATGACCTTGCTGTTGGGCACGCCGCCCGGGGAGAACGAACGGGTCATCGGTGCCATGACCACACGGGTCGGCAACTCCAGGGTGCCAAGGCGGAAGGGTTCAAACAGGGCATTTACGGAAGCAGTCATGGGGTTTCCTCTGGATTAACTGTGATGCGAAGGGGTAGATGGATCAGGCCGCAAGCAGTTGCTCAAGGCGTTTGACGAACTCTTCAACGGGCCGGGTCTGGCTGCCGACCTTGAGGCGGGTCAGTACGCCCTGCCAGGCATTGGCGATAAAGGCGGCCAGGTTGGCGCAATCTTCTTCGGCAGGCAGTTCACCGGCAGCCTGCGCCTGTTCCAGACAGCGCTGCAGGATCAGCGCAGACTCCTGCAGGATCGCCTCGACCTGCTGGCCGATGGCTGGCAGCAGCTCGTTCATTTCGAAACTCAGGCTGCCGATAAAGCAGTGGTACTCCAGCCGTTCCTGCTGGCTGAAGTGCTGCAACAGCTCGCGGTAGTAACCAAGGATGCGCGCCCGCGGACTCAGGGCCGGATTAGCCAGTGCCTCGGCATAGCGCTGCAGACGTGGCTGATAGGTGAACTCCAGCGCCTGCAGGGCGAAGTCTTCCTTGCTGGCGAAGTAGTGGTAGAAAGACCCCTTGGGAATCCCCGCCGCCTGCACGATCTCCTGCACCCCGGTGCCGTGATAGCCGCGACGGGTCATCACTTGTGCGCCTTTGGCAAGGATCAGGTCACGCTTGTCGATTCGGATACTGGATTTCATGCCGGACAGAATATGACCGGTCGTCTCGCTTTCCCACCACTAT
This sequence comes from Pseudomonas pohangensis, assembly GCF_900105995.1. Classification (NCBI taxonomy): domain Bacteria; kingdom Pseudomonadati; phylum Pseudomonadota; class Gammaproteobacteria; order Pseudomonadales; family Pseudomonadaceae; genus Pseudomonas; species Pseudomonas pohangensis. The sequence goes on from NZ_LT629785.1 coordinate 2,755,671, forward strand.
TGATTGGAGTGATTAAGGTCTATCGGTGGAAATCGGCGCAACAGCGGCCAAGCGCCCGGGTTTTACAACCAGGTCACCTGCTGCTCCAGCGGAAAGCGCAAACGCGGGTTATAGATACCCTTTTCACCCTGACGACCCGCCGCCAGCAGCATGATCGGGATGGCCTGGCGCGGGATATCCAGCACCTTGCGCAGGCGCGGCTCGTCAAAGCCTTCCATCGGGCAGGTCGCGTAACCGTGGCTCTGGAAGGCCAGCATCAGGTTTTCTGCCGCCAGCGCCGTCGACTTGACCGCCCACAGGCGCATTTGCGCCTTGCTGTTGGGGCCGCGCATCAGCGGTTTGCGCAGAGCCAGCACCCGCACCAGCTGGCGCTTGAACAGGCCGAGCAGACCCAGCGGGCCCTGGTTGTACTGAAACGGGGCGGTCTTGGCGTAGAAGCTGCGGATGCGCTGCGGCACTTCCGGCTCGGGCCAGTAGGTGACGATATCCTTGCAGGCCTGCGCCCAGGTATCCGGACGCGCCAGTACGGCAATGATGAGCGGGGCCTGGGCCGCGTTCTGGCTCATGCAGACGGGGTGCAGCTGCTTGAGCAGCGCCGGATCACGCACTACCTGAAAACTCCAGGGCTGCAGGTTGCAGGAGTTGGGTGCGAGCACGGCCATTTCCAGGCAGTCGCGAATCACCTCGTCAGGAATCACTTCAGCGGTAAAACGGCGTACCGCACGACGGCTTTCGATCAAGGCCCGCAAGGCGGCGGGACTGGCGTGGACCGGGGTCTGTTCGCTGGTGAAGCTGTTCATCGTCTAACTCCCTGAGCAAGGAGCACGATTAAGCCGCGCTATGCACTGAAGAGCAAGCTGGCGAGCCGAAGCAGCCGCTGGCTTGGCAGTTACGGCCTGCTACAGACGCTTCAGCCCAGCGCCTGCTCGATGGCCTGCAGCAGTGCCGGATCATCCGGCGTGGTACGTGGCGAGAAGCGTGCGAGGACACGGCCATCCTTGCCGACCAGGAATTTCTCGAAGTTCCAGGTGATCTCGCCAGGAAACTCGGCACCTTCGCCGGCCAGCAGGGTGTACAACGGATGGCGCTCGGCGCCGTTGACCTCGATCTTGGCCGACAACGGAAAGCTGACGCCGTAGGTCGTGCTGCAAAAGCTCTGGATATCCTCGGCAGAGCCCGGTTCCTGACCGGCAAACTGGTTGCACGGCAAGCCCAGCACACTGAAACCACGGGACTGGAACTGCTGCTGCAGTTGTTCCAGACCTGCATATTGCGGCGTCAGGCCGCACTTGGAGGCCACATTGACCACCAGCAGGACTTTTCCGGCATACGGCGCCAGCGGCAGTTCCTGACCATCAAGACCCTGCAGGACCAGCTTGTGTATGGCACTCATGAACAACTCCTCGAACACGCTTTGATCACAGAGGGCACAAAGGTGCCCTCAGGCACCCTTGTGTCTACCGCTACGGCAACATCAGTGCTGATGACCGCCTTCTCCGTGGATATGGCCATGGGCCACTTCTTCGGCATTGGCGTCGCGCACATCAATTACCTTGACCTGAAAGTTCAGGCGCTGCCCGGCCAGCGGATGATTACCGTCGACGGTGACTTCATCGCCATCCAGATCACGAATGGTGACAATCTGCATGCTGCCATCGGGGCCGGAGGCATGGAACTGCATGCCGACTTCCAGCTGATCAACGCCTTCAAACATTTCGCGACCCAGTACGGCTACCAGCTCGGCGCTGTATTCACCGTAGGCATCTTCCGGTTCCACGGCTACGCTGAGCTCGTCACCGGCGCTTTTGCCTTCAAGGGCTTTTTCCAGCCCGGCGATGATATTGCCGGCACCGTGCAAATAGACCATGGGCGCAGCACCAGCGGAGCTGTCGATGACCTCACCGGCGTCATTGGTCAGGGTATAGTCGATGGAAACAGCCTTGTTGGCAGCAATCAGCATGGTGCAGGACCTTCGCTCTGGGAAATAAGAGCTTGCAAGTTTACCCGTGCAATCATCTGATTGCGAACCAGAGCCGGATAAACGGCCAGTCACAACCGGTGTCAGAGGGGGTTCTATGTCCGCGCGCCACATCCTGGTGATCAACTGCGGCAGTTCATCAATCAAGTTCGCCCTGATCAGAGAAGATCGCGAAGATACCCTCCTCAGCGGCATTGCCGAACGCCTGGGCAGCGCCGAAAGCGAACTGCGCTGGCAATCCGGCGAGCAGCAGCACAGCCTGAAAATCCCGCATGCCGGCCACCGTCAGGCGCTTGAGCAGCTGCTGCCGCAGGTGCAGCAGCACGCAGACGGAAAGCTCAGCGGTATCGGTCACCGGGTGGTGCATGGCGGCGAGCACTTTACCGCCGCGCATCTGCTCGACGCCGCCGCGCTGGCCGCCATCCGCAGCGTTTCCGCACTGGCACCGCTGCACAATCCGGCCTGCCTGCAGGGCATTGAAGCTGCCCTGGGCCTGTATCCCGAATTGCCACAAGTGGCAGTGTTCGACACCGCCTTTCACCAGAGCATGCCGGCGCAGGCATTTCGCTATGCCGTGCCGGAGCAGATCTACCGCGAGCACGGCGTACGCCGCTACGGCTTTCATGGCAGCAGCCATCGTTTTGTCGGGCGCCGCGCCGCCGAGCTGAGCGGGTTGCCGGTCAACGACAGCAGCTGGCTGGTCGCCCATCTGGGCAACGGCTGCTCCACCTGTGCCATCGTCAATGGCCAGAGTCGCGATACCAGCATGGGCCTGACGCCGCTGGAAGGCGTGGTGATGGGCACGCGCAGCGGTGATGTCGATCCGGGCCTGCACCTGTACCTGGGCCGCAAGCTGGGCTGGAGCCTGCAGGAAATCGACAACCTGCTGAACAAGCAGAGCGGCTTGCTGGGGCTGTCCGGCTTGTCCAACGACATGCGCACGCTGGAACAGGCGCGCAGCGAAGGCCATGCGGGCGCCACCCTGGCCATTGATGTGTTCTGCTACCGCCTGGCCAAATCCCTGGCAGCAATGAGTTGTGCGCTGCCGCGCCTGGACGGGCTGATCTTTACCGGTGGTATCGGCGAGAATTCGCCACTGATTCGCAGCCAGACCGTGGCGCACCTGCCGCTGCTCAATCTGGCCATCGATCCGCAAGCCAATGCCCGCAGCGTTGGCGGCCAGTTTGGCGAAATCCAGGCCGGCAATCATCCGCGCATTCTGGTAATACCGACCAACGAAGAACGCCAGATCGCTCTCGACACCCTGGCCCTGCTACCTGATTGACCTGACACGGAGCCCCGCATGCATACCTTTATCATCGTGCCGACCGCATTTGGCGTTGGCCTTACCTCGATCAGTCTGGGCATGGTCCGTGCCCTCGAGCGTAGCGGGCTGAAGGTCGGCTTCTGCAAACCGATTGCACAGAACAGTGCTGGCTACAACGGGCCGGAACGCTCCTCCGAGCTGGTCGCCCGCACCCATGCCTCCATCACTCCGCCAAAGTCGCTGGCACTGCCCGAGGTCGAGCGCATGCTCGGCAATGGCCAGCAGGACGAGATTCTCGAGCGGGTGGTGCACCTGTGCCAGCTCGCCCGCGAAGGCAAGGATGTACTGCTGGTCGAAGGCATGGTGGCCAACCGGCAGACCAGTTATGCCGCGGAAGCCAATGCCAAGCTCGCCCAGGCACTGGATGCCGAAGTCATTCTGGTTTCGGCGCCTGATGGCGAAAGTCTCACGCAGCTTACCGATCGCATCGATCTGCAGGCCCAGCAGTTCGGCGGCTGCGAGAGCCCCCGGGTGCTCGGGGTGATTTTCAACAAGGTACGCAGCGAAGACTTCAGCGCACAGGTGAAAAGCCAGTCACCGCTGTTCGATAGTGACTGCTTTCGCATCCTCGGCTGCATCCCGTGGAATGCCGAGCTGAATGCGCCACGCACCAGCGACATCGCCGAAATGATGCAGGCGCATATTCTCAACGAGGGCGAATACCGCCAGCGCCGGGTGCAGGAAATTCTGCTGTTTGCCCGCGCCGTGCACAACTCGGTGCACCTGCTCAAGCCGGGCGTGCTGGTCGTTACTCCCGGCGACCGCAACGACATCATCCTCGCCGCTTGCCTGGCGGCAATGAACGGCGTACCGCTGGCCGGCCTGCTGCTCAGCGGCGACTTTCCGCCCGACCCGCGCATACTCGAGCTGTGCCAGGGCGCGCTGCAGGCCGGTCTGCCGCTGATGACCGTAACCACCGGCTCCTATGCCACCGCGCATAACCTGCTGCAGATCAACCGGGAAATTCCGCTGGACGATCTGGAGCGCGCAGAGAAAGTCACCGACTTCGTCGCCGGCTTTCTGGATCACGCCTGGCTGCATGAGCGCTGCGGCACGCCGCAGGTCACCCGCCTGTCACCGCCGGCATTCCGCTACCGGCTGGTACAGCGCGCCCAGGCCGCCAACCAGCGTATCGTCCTGCCCGAAGGCAGTGAGCCACGCACCGTGCAGGCCGCCGCGATCTGTCAGGCACGCGGCATTGCCCGCTGCGTACTGCTGGCCAAACCGGAGGAGGTCGCCACGGTCGCCAAGGCGCTGGGCATCGAGTTGCCCGAAGGGCTGGAAGTGCTGGATCCGGAGCTGATCCGTCAGCGCTATGTCGAACCGATGGTCGAGCTGCGCAAGAACAAGGGGCTGAATGCACCGATGGCCAGCGCCCAACTGGAAGACACCGTGGTGCTCGGCACCATGATGCTGGCACTGGGCGAAGTCGACGGGCTGGTCTCCGGCGCCATTCACACCACCGCCAACACCATTCGCCCGGCCCTGCAGCTGATCAAGACCGCACCCGGCTACCAGCTGGTGTCATCAATATTTTTCATGCTGCTGCCCGAGCAGGTGGTGGTCTACGGCGACTGCGCGGTGAACCCGGATCCGACCGCTGCCGAGCTGGCCGAAATCGCCCTGCAGAGCGCCGCCTCGGCCGAAGCGTTCGGCATCGAGCCGCGGGTGGCGATGATCAGCTACTCGACCGGTAACTCCGGCAGTGGTGCAGAAGTCGAGAAAGTCCGTGAAGCCACGCGGCTGGCCCGCGAGAAAAACCCGCAACTGCTGATTGACGGCCCCCTGCAATACGACGCCGCCGCCATCGAAAGCGTCGGCCGCCAGAAGGCTCCGGACAGTCAGGTAGCCGGGCGCGCCACGGTGTTCATTTTCCCCGACCTGAATACCGGCAACACCACCTACAAGGCCGTGCAGCGCAGTGCCAGCGTGGTCAGTGTCGGGCCCATGCTGCAAGGCCTGCGCAAGCCGGTAAATGACCTGTCGCGCGGCGCGCTGGTGGATGACATCGTCTACACCATTGCCCTGACTGCCGTGCAGGCGACCAGCCCGGAGTGAGCCAGGCGGGCACGCGCCCAACTATGAAATCAGGAACCCCTTGCATGAATAGTTCTGTTGCCGGTCAGCCGCTGATCATCGAAGCCTCACTCAATGGCTCGACCCCCAAAGCGCGCAATCCATCGGTGCCATACAGTGATGACGAGATTGTCGAGCAGGCAGTCGCCTGCATGGCGGCCGGGGCAGCACTGATCCACAACCACACCAGCGAACCGATCATCGGCGGCTCCGGAGTGATGGATGCACAGCTGTATGCCGGCGCCTGGCGCAAATTGCTGGCGCTGCGCCCGGACGCAATTCTTACCCCGACCATGGCGGTTGGTCAGGAAGGCGTAAGCGTGGAAACCCGCTATGCCCACGTGGTGCAGCTGGCCGAACAGGGCATCATCGCCCAGGGCCTTTGCGACCCCGGCACCTTCAATCTGGGCATGCTCGATCAGGAAGGACTGTTTGCTCCCGGCACCTATCTCTACAAGAACGACATGCATGACTCGCGCTACTACGTGGAAACCTGCCGCCGGCTGAATATCGGCCTGAGCATTTCGGTATTCGAGCCAAGCTTCGTGCGTTTCATCATGGCCTATGTGCGTGCAGGCAAAATGCCGGCCGGCGGTCTTGTCAAATTCTACTTTGCCGCTGCCGACCTGCCCTTTGGCCTGCTGCCCACCGCCAGAAGTCTGGAGGCCTATCTGGAGCTGATCGAAGGCTCCAACCTGCCGTGGCTGGTCTCCAGTTTTGGCGAGGACTGTGTCGGGTGCGGCATTGCCGAGGAAGCGATCAAGCGCGGCGGGCATGTACAGGTCGGCCTGGAACCCTTTGCCGATCCTGCCAACCGGCGCAGCCGCGTACCGAGCAATCTGGAACTGGTAGAAGAGGTCGTGCAGCTGGCGAAAAAATATGACCGGCCAATCGCCACGCCGGCCCAGGCTGCAAAAATCCTCAACCTGCCAACCCACCCTGTCGCCTTCCGGCAGGCATAGCCGGGCTACACACAGGAAAATACCGGGTTCCTCCCGCACTGCTGCAACTGCGACCAGCCGGTCACAAACAAGGCTTGCAGGTCGGTGAACAAAGGTTACCCTTGGCCACTAAACCCGCCTGCCCCGACGGCCGGCTTTTTTCCTCCCGAATGAGGCTGCCGCCCCATGTTGCGTTTTCTACCTGCCCCGCTGCGCGGCGTTATTGCCACCCTTATGCTGATCAGCAATACCCTGTTGTTCTGCTGGCCGCTGTTTTTCGGTGCGCTGATCAAGGCCGCCCTACCCTTTACCGGCGCGCGCAAGGTAATCAACCATGTCATGCACCGCTGTGCCGAAAGCTGGATATCAGTGAACAAGTTCTGGATGGATCTGGTGCAGCCGATCCAGTGGGACGTGCAGGGTCTGGAAAGCGTCGACATGCGCCATTCCTACCTGATCACCAGTAACCACCAGAGCTGGGTAGACATTCTGGTGCTGCAATACCAGCTCAACCGCAAGGCACCCTTTCTCAAGTTTTTCCTCAAGCAGGAACTCATCTGGGTACCGGTGATCGGCCTGTGCTGGTGGGCACTGGAGTTCCCCTTCATGCAGCGTTTCAGCAAGGAATACCTGGCCAAGCACCCGGAAAAACGCGGTCAGGACATGCTCACCACGCGCAAGGCCTGCGAGCGCTTCAAGGCCAATCCGGTGTCGGTGTTCAACTTCCTCGAAGGCACCCGCTTCACCGAAGCCAAACACGAGCAGCAGGACTCACCGTTCCGCTACCTGCTCAAGCCCAAGGCCGGCGGCATTGCCTTCGTGCTGGACGCCATGGGCGATCAGCTCAGCGCCCTGCTCAACGTGACCATTCACTATCCCGGCGGCAAGCCGAGCTTCTGGGATCTGCTCAGCGGCCGGATCAAAAAGATCGTGGTGCGCTTCGACAAGATGGAAATTCCTGCCCAGTTCATCGGCCAGAGCTATGACCAGAGCGACGAGTACCGTCTGGCCTTCCAGCAATGGGTCAACCAGCTGTGGGAAGACAAGGATGCGCAGCTGGTCAGGCTGCATGCCGAATATCCGGCCTGAGTCCGGCGGCACTTGCGCCCGGCGGCCGGCTGGCCTGACCAACGGGCGCTTCAGCAGTTTCAGCTCGACAGATAGGAAGAGCGTGTCAGACCCAGACGCAGGGCATCCAGATACTGGGTGCGCTCGGCGGCGCTGATCCGCGCACTGGCGACCTTGTCGCGATAGTGGGTCATCAGCTCCTCGGGTGACAGGTGCACATAGCGCAGCATGTCCTCGATGGTGTCGTGGGTTTCGATACCGGCGTGGTAGGCGCTGCCATCGCTGTTCTGGTAGATATTCACCGAGTCGGTGTCGCCGAACAGGTTGTGCATGTCGCCGAGGATTTCCTGGTAGGCACCGACCAGGAAGATCGCCAGCACATAATCCTCGCCCTCGCGCAGCTCATGCACCGGCAGGCTGGTCTCGATACTCTGCTCATCGACGTACTGGCGGATCTTGCCATCCGAATCACAGGTCAGATCCTGCAGCACGGCACGGCGCATGGGCTCCTCGTCCAGCCGGTGCAGCGGCAGGATCGGCAGGATCTGGCCGATCGCCCAGGTATCCGGCAGGCTCTGGAACACCGAGAAATTGCAGATGTACTTGTCCGCCAGCTTGTCGTTGAGTTCGTCGAGCACCGCGCGGTGCGAACGCTGGCGCGCTTTCAGCTGGTTGTACAGGCGCCGGCAGATGGCGAAATAGCATTGCTCGGCCAGGGCTTTCTGCGGCAGGTCGAGCTTGCCGGCTGAATACTGGGCGGCTACTTCACTGATGTAGTGGGTGGCCCGCCAGTAGGTCTCGGCGACCATCTCCGCATCGGTATCACCGAGCAGCTCGATCAGCACCTGCAGCACTTCCGGCTGCTCGAGCGCCGGATCGATCTGCGGTATCGCATCGTTATGCTTTTCGACATCGGTGACCTGCACCAGCAGCACCGCATGGTGCGCAGTCATCGCCCGCCCGCTTTCGGAAAAAATGTGCGGATGGGGGATTTCCTGGCGGTCACAGAACTCCTTGAGCATGTCGACCACCGTGGCGGCATAGTCTTCCATGTCGTAGTTGATCGAGCTGTCATTGCGCGAATGGGTACCGTCGTAATCCACACCCAGACCACCACCGACATCCACATGATCGACCGGCAGACCCAGTGCACGCAGTTCGCCGTAATAGCGGATGGCTTCACGGAAGCCCTTGCGATAGTCGGCAATATTGGCGATCTGCGAGCCCATGTGAAAATGCAGCAGGCGTATGCCCTGATCCAGTCCGGCACCCTTGAAGCGTTCGACCACCGCCAGCAACTGTGCGGCCGACAGGCCGAACTTGGACTTTTCGCCACCGGTATCCGCCCACTTGCTCGACGCCAGCGAGGACAAACGCACACGCAGGCCGACCTGCGGCGCCACCTTGAGGGCAGCCGCCTCGTCGATCACCAGCTGCACTTCGGATTCTTTTTCGATGACGATGAATACATTGTGCCCGAGCTTCTGGCCGATCAGCGCCAGGCGGATGAATTCGCGGTCCTTGTAGCCGTTGCAGACGATGGTGCCACCCTTGGGTGCCATGGCCAGCACAGCCATCAGTTCCGGCTTGGAACCGGCTTCCAGACCGATGGAAACGTTCTGCGTGGCAATGATGTTTTCCACCACTGCCTCCTGCTGGTTGACCTTGATCGGGTACAGGGCGGTGTAGCGATTCTGGTACTCCAGCCGCTCGATGCTGGCATCGAAGGCGCCGGTCAGCTGACGCACCCGGCTTTGCAGGATGTCCGGGAAACGTACCAGCAATGGCAGGCTCAGGCCGCTCTGGCGCAGCTGCTCGACCTGGGCATGCAGATCAATCGGCGCACTCTGCGGTCCGTTCGGCCGCACTTCGACACGCCCTTGTTCGTTGATCGCAAAGAACCCGGCCCCCCAGTGGCGAATGCCATAAACACTGCGGCTGTCTGCCACTGTCCATTGGCTGCCGTCATCCTTGCGTGTGCGTCGTACTGGCATCATGGTGTCCTCTAAAATTGGTTATGTGCTGTGGGCCCTGCTTGCGGGGTAGGCGTAGGATGGGTTTCAGCCCACCATGACAACTGCGCCTGTTTGCGGTGGGTTAAAGCCCACTCTACGGATTGATCGCATCCAGCTTAACCCCCGGACTTCTTCGCCCGAAAGCCGCGTGCCGTCAGCTCGGCCAGCAACAGTTCGACGTGATCGCCCTGGATTTCGATCACTCCCTCCTTCAGTGCCCCGCCACAGCCACAGCGTTTTTTCAGTGCGGAAGCCAGGGCGCCCAGCTCTTCCGCTGCCAGTGGCACGCCGCTGATGGTAGTCACTGTCTTGCCTCCACGGCCCTTGCTTTCACGCCGCACCCGGGCAACGCCATCGCCCTGCGGCAGCTGGCCTTGCTTGCACGTGCAGGCCGTCAGCGGCTGGTTGCAGTCCGGACAATGCCGGCCGGTTTCGGTGGAGTAGACCAGACCACCCAGGGCAGCCAGGGAAACAGCTTTCTTGACCACGTGGCGAGTCCTCGCAAGCGTCTGAAGTTGCACCTGCTGCAATCCGCAATCAGGCACTTATACCGGTAAATCGAAGGCGCGCAGTGTAACGGCAAACAGAGCGGGCGCTACCAGGGCAATTGCGCCAACTGCCTACAGATCGGCGACCTCCCGCTGTGCGCAGCCCAGACAAAACAGCCGGATTAACCTGCCAGATAACGCCGGAGTGCCCGCAGTGAATCGGCACAGTAAGGCCGGACAAGTGAATCGGCCAGCGCCTGGTCAATGCTGATGAAGCGTGCCTGCAGGACTTCTTCGGGCTGTAATTGCAAGGGCGCATCCGAGATAGCCGAGAACACCCCGCACCACAGGCGGTTGTCCGGCTGGTCAAAGAAGAAACTGCCGTGCGCCTGCAATGCCACGCCGGCAATGCCCAGCTCCTCCTGCAACTCGCGCTGCGCCGATTCGGCATAACTTTCGTCCGCCTGCACCATGCCACCTGCGGCGACATCCCAGTAACCGGGATAAACCGCCTTGCTCAGGGTGCGCTGGTGTACGCAAAGCTCGCCGGCCGAATTGAACAACAGCACGAAAGAGCCACGACCGATCAGGCCGCGACGGCGCAATTCCGCACGCGGCAGGCTGCCAAGCAGCTGATCGGCCTCATCCACCCAGGCAATCAGCTCGGCATCCGAGGCTTCGCGATGGGCGCACTCGCTCTGCGTAACCGTCACGCCTCAGCCCTGACTCAACAGCGTACGCAAATCGATGATCGCCGCGTTGGCCCGCGAGATGTAGTTGGCCATCACCAGCGAATGGTTGGCCAGCAGGCCATAACCGCTGCCGTTGAGCACCATCGGACTCCACAATGGCTCCTGCGCCGCCTCCAGCTCGCGGATAATCTGCTGCACACTGACCGTGGCATTCTTCTTGGTCAGTACATCGGCAAAATCCACCTCGATCGCGCGCAACAGCTGGGACAGTGCCCAGGCCTGACCGCGCGCCTCATAGAAGACGTTGTCGATCTGCAGCCAGGGCGTCTCGACAATTTCCTCACTCAGCAACGGCACCTGACCGTTGTTGGCGACATCGGCATTCAGGCGCACCCGCCCGACACTTGCCGACAGGCGCTGCGACAAGGAGCCCAGGCGAGTATTGACATCACCCAGCCAGTTATTCAAGTTGTCCGCACGGGTATAGAACTGCGCAGTGGACTGCGCCGAATCGGATAACTTGGCCTGATAGCGCTCCAGATAGCGGATGCCCTCGCGGTACTCCGACTCACTGGCGGGCAGTGCCCAGCTCTTGTTATCAAAGTTGAAACGCGGCTCGGCCTTGGCCAGGTCAGGATCCTCGGTGGACTGCGACTGTGAACGGGAAAAGTCCTTGCGCAACGCCCGCGCCATGTCACGCACCTGCACCAGCACGCCATATTCCCAGCTCGGCATGTTGTCCAGCCACACTCCGGGCGGCGCGATGTCGTTGGACAGATAGCCACCGGGCTTGTCCAGCAAGGTACCGGCAACGGTCTTCAGGGTTTCCACCGTGGTGTAACCGGTAACCAGTTGCCGCTGGGCTTTCTCGGCCGCAGCCCGGGCATTCTGTTGCACCGGGAAGAACTCCGGTTCCTGGCTCCAGAACCAGCCCACCACCAGAGCAGCCAGCAAATAAAGACCAAACAGCATGCCGGCAGCGCGCCAGGCACTGTTTCGATAGCTTTTTGGCTTGCCTACCGGCCCATCCGCAGGCACTTGCACACTCTTGTCACGATTCTTCCAGTCCAGCATGGCTATCTCCTTGCGCAAAGCATCAGTCCGGAAGCCCCGGGCAACTACTCAGACGTTCACTATAACAGGCCGTATGGTCAAAATTGCGTCAGCAAAATAAGGCAACACCTTGCAAGCGCAGTGCGGAGCGCAGGACACCCAGAGCATGCACAGGCGTTTTGCCATCAACGCAAAGCCCTGTCCTCGCAGCAGGTAACAATCCCTTGCAGTCTTATCCCTGCAGGTGACAGCCAGCTTGGTTATCATGCAGGCCGCCCTGCCGTTCCGAGACCCTTCATGCGCCGTTTGTTGCTTGTATTTTTCCTGCTGTTCAGCGTCAACGCTGCGGCCGGCATTTTTGACCAGCGCCCGAATGCCGATCTCGGCCTGGGCTCGGCGCTGAATAACAGCAAGGACTTCCTGCCGGTCGGCGAGGCCTTCAAACTCAGTCTGGTCGAGCGCACCGACACGCTGATCCGCCTGCGTTTCGTCAATGCCGAAGGCTACTACCTCTACCGCCATCGCTTCGCCATCAAAAGCCAGCCAGCAGATGTGGCGCTGGGCGAACTGCAACTGCCGGCCGGCAAGCCCAAGCAGGACGAGTACTTTGGAAAGGTCGAGGTCTACTACGGCATTCTCGACCTGAACATTCCCCTGCAAGCGCCACAGGAGCAAGCCTTTACCCTGCTGGTTACCTATCAGGGCTGCGCCGACAAGGGCTTGTGCTACCCGCCGGAAACGGCCCGGCTGGCGATTCCCGGCATCGGCGAATCCAGCGCCAGCCCCGCCGGGGGTAATGCCGCTACCGCTGCGACCGAGGGCCTGCTGTGGCACGAACTGCTGCTGTTCTTTCTCGCAGGTCTGGGACTGACCTTTACCCCCTGCGTGCTGCCCATGCTGCCGATTCTCTCCGGCGTGGTGTTGCGCGGACAGATCGGCGGCATGCGTGGCTTCAGCCTGGCACTGGCTTATGTGCTGCCGATGGCCGTCTGTTTTGCCCTGCTCGGAGCCCTGATGGGGGTATTCGGCGCCGAACTGAATCTGCAGGCGCGACTGCAATCCCCATGGATACTGGTACCGTTCGCCATCTTCTTTGTTGCCTTCGCCCTGGCCATGTTCGGTGTCTACGAACTACGCCTGCCCCATGCCCTCAGCGACCCGCTGGATCGTCTGGCCGGCAAGACCCGGGGCGGCTCCCTCCTGGGCGCGGCAATGCTGGGCGTGGTGTCCAGCCTGCTGGTCTCACCCTGCGTTTCTGCGCCGCTGGCAGGCGCCCTGCTGTATATCAGCAGCAGCGGTGATGCGCTGGGTGGCGGATTGAAGCTGTTCAGCCTGGGCCTTGGCATGGGTGCCCCGCTGGTGCTGTTCGCCGCCGGTGGTGGCGCCTTGCTGCCGAAAAGCGGCACCTGGATGGTCGGCGTGCGCAATGCCTTTGGCGTGCTGTTGCTGGCGGTGGCCATCTGGATGCTGGAGAGGGTGATTCCCGGCCCCCTCAGCCTTGCTCTCTGGGGACTGCTGGCCGCAGGCGTTGCGCTGAGCATCGGCACGCTTGAGTTCGGCAGCAAAACCCTGGCACAGAAAGCCCTGCAACTGTTTGGCCTGATGCTGCTGGTGTATGCCATGGCCAGCTGGGTTGGCGCACTGCGCGGCGCCTCGGATCCACTGCGTCCGCTGGCCTTTGCAGGGCAAAGTGCCCTGACCGGCACGACAAACTCCAGCGATGGCTGGACTACCCTTGAACAACCCTCAGCCCTCGCCGCAGCCCTGCAGGATGCGAAAGCTGCCGGGCAACCGGTGCTGGTGGATTTCTATGCCGACTGGTGCATCAGCTGCAAGGTGATCGAGCGCGAGGTTCTGCCTGCCGAAAGCGTTCGCCGCCAGCTTGCGCACTTCCGCCTGATCCGCTTCGATATGACCGAAAGCAACCCGGAGCAGCGCGCCCTGCTCGACAGCTACAAGCTGTTTGGCCCCCCCGCCATCCTGCTGTTTTCCGGCGCGGGACAGGAGTGGAGCGACTTGCGCGTGGTTGGCGAAACAACTGCGGCCGAGCTGGCCACACAGTTGACGGCCGCCCTTGAGCGGCAAAAGCAATAAAATAAGCAAATGAGGCAATAAAGCCGGCATCTTGCAGGCTTTGGCAGACAACTGGACAGCGCCTGGCACTTTCCTGCATAGTTTTAAGTATGCCTATCTAACAAGGAAAACCGGCATGGCCACCCTACTGGTGCTGCACGGCCCGAACCTGAACCTGCTGGGTTCCCGCGAACCTGCGGTTTACGGTGCCACCACACTTGAAGAAATCAACCTCGATCTGGAGCGCCGCGCCCGCGAGGCTGGTCATCACCTGCTTTATCTGCAAAGCAATGCCGAATACGAATTGATCGAACGGGTGCATGCCGCCCGCAGCGAGGGTGTCGATTTCATCCTGATCAATCCGGCGGCTTTTACCCACACCAGCGTGGCATTGCGTGACGCGCTGCTGGCGGTGAGCATCCCATTCATCGAAGTTCACCTGTCCAACGTACACAAACGGGAACCATTCCGGCAGCACTCCTACTTCTCGGATGTAGCAGTGGGCGTGATCTGCGGCCTCGGTTCCTGCGGTTATCGCTTGGCACTGGAAGCTGCACTGGAACAAATTGCCGCCAGAAATGGCTGATAACTGACTATCTTGGCCTCAACAAATCGGGAGTCGAAGCAAACATGGATATTCGCAAAGTCAAAAAACTGATCGAGCTGCTGGAAGAATCCGGTATTGACGAGCTGGAAATTCGCGAAGGCGAGGAATCCGTGCGTATCAGCCGGCATGCCAAACAGGCACCTGTCAGCCAGCCGGTGTATGCCGCTGCGCCGGCGCCGGTTGCCGCCGCCCCGGCGCCCGCCGCTGCGGCTCCGGCTAGTGCTGCTGCCGCACCGCAACTGAATGGCCATGTGGTGCGCTCACCCATGGTCGGCACCTTCTATCGCGCCTCTTCACCAACCGCGGCCGACTTTGCCGTCATCGGCCAGACCGTGAAGAAGGGCGACATTCTGTGCATTGTTGAAGCCATGAAGATGATGAACCACATCGAGGCAGAAGCCAGCGGTGTGATCGAGTCCATCCTCGCGGAGAACGGTCAGCCGGTAGAGTTCGACCAGCCATTGTTCACCATCGTTTGAAACGCACGGAGCCTGTGATGCTGAATAAAGTCCTTATCGCCAATCGCGGCGAGATTGCTCTACGCATCCTGCGTGCCTGCAAGGAACTGGGTATCAAGACCGTGGCCGTGCATTCGACGGCCGACAAGGACCTGATGCACCTGAGCCTGGCAGACGAGTCCGTGTGCATCGGCCCGGCACCGGGCGCGCTGTCCTACCTGAATATTCCCGCCATCATTTCCGCCGCGGAAGTTACCGGTGCCAACGGCATTCACCCGGGTTACGGCTTCCTGGCGGAAAATGCCGACTTCGCCGAACAGGTGGAAAACTCCGGCTTTGCCTTCATTGGCCCGAACGCCGAAACCATCCGCCTGATGGGCGACAAGGTTTGTGCAAAAGAGGCCATGATCAAGGCCGGCGTGCCGACCGTCCCCGGTTCGGACGGGCCGCTGCCGGAAGACGAAGAAACGGCCCTGGCGCTTGGCCGCAAGGTGGGCTACCCGGTGATCATCAAGGCCGCTGCCGGTGGTGGTGGCCGCGGCATGCGCGTGGTGTACAAGGAAGAGGACCTGATCAGCTCGGCGAAACTGACCCGCACCGAAGCCGAAGCCGCCTTCGGCAATGGTATGGTCTATCTGGAAAAATTCCTGATGAACCCGCGCCACGTCGAGGTACAGGTGCTCTCCGATGGCCAGGGTCATGCGGTCCACCTGGGTGATCGTGACTGCTCACTGCAACGCCGCCACCAGAAAGTTCTGGAAGAAGCACCCGCGCCGTTCATTGACCCGAAATCCCGCGAAGAAGTCCTCAAGCGCTGCGTCGATGCCTGTATCGATATCAACTACCGCGGCGCCGGAACCTTCGAGTTCCTCTATGAAGATGGCAATTTCTACTTCATCGAAATGAATACCCGGGTACAGGTTGAACACCCGGTAACGGAAATGGTCACCGGTATCGACATCGTCAAGGAAATGCTCAGCATCGCCTCCGGCAATCCGCTGTCGTTCACCCAGGATGACGTGGTAATCCGCGGTCATGCCCTGGAATGCCGGATCAATGCCGAAGACCCGAAGACCTTCATGCCCTGTCCGGGCAAGGTCACCCACTTCCATGCCCCCGGCGGCAACGGCGTCCGCGTCGATTCGCACCTGTACAGCGGCTATACCGTGCCCCCCAATTACGATTCGCTGATCGGCAAGCTGATTACCTACGGCAAGGATCGTGAGGAGGCGCTGGCGCGCATGCGCAATGCCCTTGAGGAAGTGGTGGTGGATGGCATCAAGACCAATATTCCGCTGCACCGTGATCTGGTGGTAGATGCCGGCTTCTGCAAAGGCGGCATCAATATCCATTATCTGGAAAAGAAACTGGGCATGGACAAGCACTGAGTACTGCCCGCCACCCCCCAAAGGGCTGCCATAGGCTCTTTACAGCACAAAATTGTACTAAAACTCTGTGAGTGAGTGAGTGAGAGGCCTTCAGGCCAATTTGCTTTTTAGTACATGTACCATTTAGGTTTACTACTCCCAGTTGGCTCAAGCCGCTGGGAGTTTTCTTTTTCAGGCAATCAGCTGCGAAATTGCATGGATTCGACCACCCATTTGCATTCGACTTGACCAGTGCGAGGCCAGGTGGCAACCGGTAGAAAGTGCCAGAAGCGATCTTCGAGCGTTTAGATAGTCGGAGGCAATTCAATGGCGGCGTTCAGGACTTGGCCAAGCTGCGGACTTTTTACTTCTGCTTGTTGCATCGAATCCGAATAAGCCATAATCTGAGAACGGTTTCGGAAGCCCCTGCCTCCCCCATCGCACGCAAGTGCACGGTAAATAGCTTCCCAACTTCCGCTGCTGCGGGGGTGCGAAAAAGTCATGCAAGGCCCTAAATCAACTCGATCTAGTGTCTGTAACAGGGGGAACCAGATGCACATGGATCGTTAGTCTGGTGCCTCGTATGTCTACTCTCTCCGCTTCCCAAGTAAAACTGCTTTCGCAGATTCTTCACACTACCTCCAAATCTCTTGGTCGCCCAAGCAAGCTCGCGTCTCAGCGGGAAATGCTCAGCCATCTGCTTGGCTTTAACGATTGGAATGGGGCGTGTGCCCTGTTGCCCGACCACATTTCAGATACCACACATGTAGCAATTTCCTTGCTTGATGTGCCCCAACAAACCCCCAAGACAATCATGTGCACTGGCAATGATGCGCCATGGCGACTGCCTGAGGAGGTGCGTAATTATCTGATCAAGCAGTCCTTAAATTCGTCAGGCTTTACGGTGTCCAGTTGCTCAAGGCCAGACCTAGTCGGGGTTGCGAAACCTAGGAGCCAGGAATATGTGGTCGCCAGATCCATTGAGGATGTCACAACGTACAGGGAGGGGCTGGACCCAAACGAACCCGATTACAGAGGCCGCGATCACACCCCCATCGTGATGACATTTGCCAACGCGCAGGGCCGCTCCGCTTTCACACTCACAGTCTGGTTGATCAGTCTGCATCCAAGAACCAACACGGCAACGAACTTCACTGGCGCGGTGTCTATGCCCCTGTACAACACGCTCATCGAATCAATCACCGGCCACTTACCAGAGCTTCGCCAGGGCTATTGCCTAGTAGGCAGTAGGGATGAAATTAACCCCTACGCGATCGTCAGGTGTGATGAGAGGGGGAGCGAGCTCGAACTAGTCAAAAGCCTCCCCCACTTGCCTAATGAAGAACTCTGGGCGCACCTGAAGCAGTACAACAGCGCCCTAGGTCTATCCCTTCTGGACGTAGCAGACATCACCGCGACATGTTCTTACAGGGACAGTGAAGACATTGGGGAGACTTGGTAACAGTCGTCGATACTATTGGCCAGTTCCTGACTGATGCAATTGACGGGAACCGGCCAAAAACTGTCCCTAACTACTCGCCCAAAAGCACAGCTTTGAATTACTGATGGCTGCTAAAACTTAGCCCTTTACACTTGATCAGGCCAATCGAAGTATTTAGATGCTACCTCCAAATTGCATGATGCCGCTTATGATATTAGTAGTGATAAATTTGGCCGCCTGCTCTTTAGGTTACGCCAATAAAACTGGGGAGTGCGTAAGAGATGGATGTCTTGGTTAGCAAGGCGATGAGTTCGATTGCCTCTGCTCTGTTCGAGCCGATATTAAAATTTGTTTGGGGTAGAGCGTATACGCAGCACCTTTGGAAGGATTGCTTCAAGGTCGCGGCTAAAAGCTCCGATTTCGATCAAGACCTTGCAGTCCACCTAGCATCCGCCCCTGCACTTGAACGACTTATGATTAATACATTTAAGGCTGATCGTTCAGTTCCGTCGGCATCAGATTTTGCTATAGCAATCCTGTTCGAGTTGCTTGATAGAGGAGAAAACTCAAACAGCCAATTTTCTCCCGACCAGATTCGCCATCTCGCAGTCGGCATCCGTAGGCATTGGCTAAATGGAATCATCAATAGTTCAGCATTACAAAAGCGATTTGTCTCGATTAGGGACTTACATCCGGCAAAATTGATCGGTTTAGATGCTTCGTGTCTTAACGATGAAAATAGGTTGCTGGGTGACTATAAAGAGATTGTTAAACGCTACTTTTCCAGCTTCTCAACATCGGACTCCACTGAAACGGTCAGGGTCTGGCTGCCAGATGAGGAAGGAGTAGTTCACTACGATGAGTGCCTGAGAAGATTTGTCGAGGTCAAGCTAAACACTTCTGTCGGGGCTGACAGAGGTTTTTTTAGAGCCGGTTTTGACTATTCAATTGAGCGTACTGGAGATAGATTGCACGTGTGCTTCCTTAACACTAAAACCAGTATGGAGTCAGGACATTTCGGCAGGTATTCTGTTGGTCGGGCAACTTCACACGTCTTGTGGGCGCGTTAAATACTAGAGTTCTGCCGAAATTGCCCAGCAAGAGAAATACTTCACATCGCGCTTCTGATTTATCACTGGCGACTATTCTTTCAGAATCAGTATGGCCGCCGATCGCGACCGGCCGCAGTCGACCGATTCTGTTGAAAAGTCGATTTTCCCGAACGACCCATATCGTGATTTGTGAAAATGCCATTTTTGCACGCTGCTACGTGAAATCGAAACCCGGAAGCCTCTGCCGAAAGTAAGGATTTCAATCTCCCCAAATTCGCGGGGCATTAAAGTTTGTAGGGTGATCTGCATAGCTGGTCCCACTTGCCTGTAATATGCAGGGCCTCAATTGAATGTCCTTAGATATATTTGTGGGAGCTAGGAATGAGTATCGAAGTCGTGATGGGGGAGCTAGATGAAGAATCGGAGGCGCTGGCCCCAGATGCCCAGCAGATGGACCCAGACGTTTTTTTTGCAAAGAACGCTTTTCGCATCATCTATCAGACTAACAATTTCTTCTTGCCACAACTCAAAGACCTAATCGACAAGGGTGAGGTTCTAAATCTGCGGCCGGAATATCAGCGGCGCTTGAGGTGGTCAACTGCCCAGAAATCCAGACTGATAGAGTCATTGCTTTTGAATATTCCGGTACCGCCAGTGTTCCTGTATGAAAGCGACGCAGCGCGGTATGAGGTAATGGACGGCCAGCAACGGCTGAATGCTGTGCGAGAGTTCATAGCCGGTGACTTTCCCCTTACGTCTTTGCAAGTGCTCAAGCCACTCAACGGGCTCCGTTACTACCGATGTCCGCCACGCATAAAACGGGCACTTGATCGTGCAACCCTTTCGGCCATCGTATTGCTCCTTGAAAGCGAGACTGAAAAGCCCGAAGGGCACCTCACACTTACTGATATCCGCAGGTTCATCTTCGACCGACTGAACACGGGTGGCACAAAGCTGAACCCACAGGAAATCCGTAACGCGCTCAATACTGGCAAATTCAATAAGGTCATCGTCGACTTGACGCGATTTCATCTCTTCACGGAGGTTTTTGACATCCCGCCCTACCTTGAGGCCGATCCGAGCGAGTATTACGAAAATCCCCAGCGGCAAAAGAATAATCTCTACTCGACAATGGGCGACTGCCAGATCGTCCTTCGCTATTTCGCTCTGAAGGACGATGGCAACATCCGCGGGTCGATGAAATCGATGCTGGATCGCGCTATGGAGCGTGATGTTACGGAAGAGGAAAGCGAATCGCTTAAGAAGGAGTTCCAAGAACGGTTCGCGTTCCTTTACCAACTGTTCGATGGAGCCCCCTTTGTACTTCCGTCGGACGATAAGGGTCGTTCCCGCGTGTCTGCGGCTATATACGATGCCTCTATGGTCGCTATCAACGATCTGTGGGCCGTAAAAGGCGACATCATGAATGATGCGCCAGCAGTAAGGGAGCGGATGCTGGGGGAACTCAGCACGGCCGAAGGAATGAAAATTCTGACCGGCCAAGGCAACACGGCCAATGCTGTGAAGGAAAGGATCAACCTCATGCGGAATATTTTTCGCCCGGAAGTAGGTCAGTGACCAGCAGCTTCGAAATTATTACTGAAGAGTTCTTCGACGACATGGAGGCTATTCGGTCGCTGGTCGTGACATTCAGCGATCAGAAAAAACCCGTAAAAGCCCGCATTGCCGCTGCGAATTCAGCGACGCTTCTAGTCGCCGCAACCTTCGAGGAGTTCGTGCGAGAGATGGCTAGAGAGTATGCGCGTGCAGTCGTCACTAGTACCGAGTCGTTCGAAAAGCTGCCTCGCAAGCTTGCCGCCACGGCTTGGAAGCGGACGATGGACGGACTTTCGAAGGTACGCTTCGATAGTGATCAGGCTGCTGGGGCTGAGAACGTATTCGGTGCTGCTCAGACTCGATTCACAGTAATCCATGAATTCTGCAAAGGCGACCTTACGCAGGACATTTACCGTGAGCTGATACACAACGATAACAACATGCGGACTAGTGAAGTGAACAGCCTCTTCAAAGTAAGTGGGTTAGACAACGTTTGCCAAAGACTTTCAGACAAGCAGTCGATACTCGAAACGTTCGGCGAGACGGAACCCGGCAAGGCCCACGGCAAGCTCGTATCTGGGCTAGAGGATTTTTTCGAGCGCCGCAATGGCATTGCCCACGCACTGAACCCAGGACAATCTAGCGGCCCTGACCAGATCATCAAGGACCTGAAAATGCTGGAGTGCTTTGGAAAAGCGCTTTGCGAAACCCTCGATGCCGAAGCGCCGCGGCCGTTAGTCAGACAGGCAGAAAAAGTGGAGGCTGAAGCAGCCGCGTCGATGGCTACTTAGCCTTCTTGGCGCTATGGGAACTGGTGTTCATGTCTACGTAACCATTACTTTAAGAAAAGGTGACAAGGTTTATATGCACATGAGTACTTGAATCGTTACACCAGGAAAAGGGTACTGGATCGTCCCGGGTTACGTGGAGGCTGTTTCGTTTAAGTCAGGCCGCTATGGCCTGAACTACTTGTTGCCGATAGAAGTTTGCCTCAGCTTCTGCCGGCGGGATATAGCCAATAGAGCCCAACAAGCGCTGACGGTAATAGGGTACAGACCACGGTTTACTAAGACAAAGGCGCGCGAGCAGGTTTGCTTCAAACACTAATGGATTCGTATGAACTATGTCGAATGCGAATGGCCGCTTCAGCACTTTGCAGCCCTTCATTGCTGGCTGACGAATAACCTCCGAGTGTCGCCCGCTATCCCCTATCAGCTTCAAACAAATGGTCAGGTTGAATGCAAAGGCTGGTCAGGGCCCATGCAAATGGGCGGTCAAGTCAGATGCAATTTCGCAATAAGCATCTCTGATAGCCCAACCTGCCGGCCAAATGCCTTCGGCGGCAGCGCAACAGCTTCTCTTACCGCATCGGCATTGCCCACGAGGATCACCTGCATCTGCGCCCGCGTGACTGCGGTGTAGACGAAGGTGCGATCAAGCACCCGCGACTTGCGTACCGGCACGATCACCCGCTTGAACTGACTGCCTTGGCTCTTGTGCACGGTGATCGCGTAAGCGTGCTGTATCACATCCACGTCACTGTCGAGGACATAGTGCTCGACCCGCTCGTAGACGGCTCGGCCCAACGCAATTCGCATATCGGGATTCTCATCGTCGCCCAAGTTGACCGTTTGTGGCCGCTCGAAAACCTCAGTGAGCTTTCCCAAGCAGCCGTTTTGCAGGTTCCGATCCCAGTTGTTGGCGGTGTATAGCAGCAGATCGCCCTCGCAGAAGCCTGTGGCTTCGACCTCGCCGGTTTCAGGATTGGTAACCATCAGGTGCCGCCCCTGGCCGGCGTAGCGCACATGGCAGACTCGATTCATAGTCTCCACCCCGGCGAAATAGCAGGAACGGGTGGCACCAAGAATCTGGGTATTGTCGCGATCCCGCTCGTACAGCTCGATCACGGTCGGGATGATCTGGTCGTCGGCGCAAGATAGGAACACGACCTCACCCGCTGCATCCGCTGAGAATGCCGGCCACTGCCCCTCGCGGATCGCTAAAGATGCCGCAGGAATGGCCGACTCCTTGGCCTGGCGCTTGACCTCGGTGAGTTGCGTAACCGGGATGCCTGACAGATCACACAGCACATGAAGGACAAGGCCCGCGCCAATCGGCGGAAGCTGATAAGGGTCGCCCACCAGGATAAAGTGGGTGCCGGTAGGCAGCTTGCAGACCAGCCGGTGGAAGGTCACCAAATCAAGCATTGAGGCTTCGTCGATAATGATGATCGGCGCAGGTCCCATTTCCTCGGTGCTGACACGCTTAAGGAAGCCCGCAATGGTCATGGCCTCCTGTTGGGTCGCTTCCATCATTCGGGCCGTTGCACGGCCCGAAAGGGCCATTTGGAAGCGAGGCCGGCCCAAGGTATCAAGCGCTCGGTAAAGCGCCTTAAGTACCGTGGTTTTTCCGACACCGGCACCGCCGGTGATGATGCTGAAGCGGTTTTCAAACGAAGTCCTGACCGCTGCCCGCTGGGCGTGGTTCAGCGCAAAAGCTGGGATGCCCAAGTGCAGTCGCTCTTCGCGCTCGAACTCGCCAATCACGGCGTCAATATCGGTCGGGAATAACAGCTGCTGAGTGTCGGGGTTGCGCAACAGTTCGTGGATGAACTCGGCGCACTGACGTTCCATCAGAAAAGTGCCGGGGGCGTGCAACATCAGGTCGCCGCTGGCGGTTGCGCGGCTGACGAACTGACCGATTTTATTGCCCTGAAGCAACCCCTTTGCCAGCGCCGCATCGGGTGCTCGATAGGGCTTGACCAACCGGCCAACTGTATCTTGCAGGTCATTCAGGGTAGCGCAGGTATGGCCTTTATCGGCCACTCGGTACAACGCTTCTTCCAGCGCAGCGGCCAGCCTACGCGGGTCGTCCAAGGCAACGCAGAACTTGTCTCGGGCGATGCCGTCAACGCGTTGCCAACTGCCCTCGAAGGACAGCAGTCGGTAGGGGTCGTCGGTCAGCGCAGAGATAGTGTTCTTCTTGTGGAACCTGATGACCTTGCGGGCCAGATCCAGCGGTATGTCGAATTCTTGTACGAAGCGCAGCGTCTTGGCGTCGCCATTCTCAGTCCATTTTTTGAACAGAACATCACGGACTTCACGAGTCGGAATTAGCCCCTCGATGGCTGAGTGCTCTGCGCTATCAAGCACCTCATACAAGCGCTCACCCAAGGTGTCCCATAGCCTTGTAGCTTTGACTTCGCCTATGCCTTTGGCATTGTCGGCCAGCCACTGAATCAATTGGCTGCCAGACGGACGAACTAGGCGAACATCCTGCACCTCTACCTGAGTTTCCGATACGGTGAAGGAGCCATAGGTGCGCTGGGTGATATGGGCTTCGCCGTAGACCTCGTAGATCCCGCCAACAATGATATTTGCGGGCTCCGCAATGGCATCCGCTACGCTGATTACCAGCGCACTGGCGCGGTCGTTAATGCCTGTAGTTAGGTCAACACGATGGCCGAATGCAATGCAGCCGTGTCGGCTTTTAGAGCGTATGCGAGTGATGCGAACGGTGGCTGTCAGCAGATTGGGCGGAGAGGCACTCATCGCGGCAGCCGTCCGGTTTCTTCCATAAACGAGGACAACAGCTTGTAGCGTTCAAGCATGGCCTTGGCCTGAGCAAGCTCCGCTCGCAGGGCCGCGTTCTCCTGCTCCAGAGCGTTAAGCCGCTGGCCGTCATTGCGGCGCTGCTTGGCTTCCCTGTCGCGCATCGGTGGCTCTTCGTGAGGCGGTTGAGTGGCTGCAACCAGAGGGGGCAATACGCCAGTACTTCTTAGTCGACACTCAAGCGTTTCCAGCGCGTTTTTAATCGAGGGATTCTGTACCAGTGCGCTTTTGCCGAAACCGCATTCAGCGGCGACTTCTGATCGTTTGAGCTTGCCTCGGTGGACGTACTCACGAAAGTCATCATCCGACTTCGATACCGACCAGGCGATGAACGCTGCCAGATTCTGCTCGGCTGTCTGCTGTCCGTTAGCCATGGTTAGACTTCCTTGAGAACCTTCTTGATGGCATTCACATAGCCATGCTTGTAAATCTCGCGTCCGTTTTCGTCCTTGACCCGGCCTGCCGCATTGACAGTCCAATCCCGCTGTTGGAAGAGCTCATCCGAAACGGCTGCCTTCAGCGCATCGATCTCCATGTCGTTGAGGTTCAGTGCGGGCAATAGCTGCACAGCACCGTTCTCTGAGGTTTGCTCGAATTGCCGTACCGGGCGCATATCGACAATCAATTCGCTGTGCGCCTTTAGGGTATTGAGTGCATTGCGGTAGCGGTTGCGCTCGGCAATGATCTGACCAAACAGCGCCCGCAATGCCGGGTCTGTGATCCGCCCAAGCAACTCGTTGTCCTTCGGCACTCGGTTTGCTTTGGCAAGCGGATTGATAGGAGCTTTCATCGACCCCCCGGCTTGGGCTGCCCACGCCTCGATTAGCTGGCGGAAGACCAGCCCCGTCTTGTTACGAATGGTCTGCGCACTGGGGCCGCCCCGCTCGGCTGACAGGCGCGCAATCTCTGCAATCGAGAAGTTTCGCTCGCCAGCGACGTACTGCGCCTTGAGCACTTCATTGAGAACCGTCAGCGACTTGGCCTGCCGCGTTGAGGCCTGTTCTTTGAGGTCTTCAAAGATCGCCTGAGCATCAATCATGGCTGAACTTCAGAATAGCTTTCGCTGAGGTGGCGATCAGGTCGGAAAGCTTGATCACTGGGCCTTGGTAGACCTCTTCCAGGGCCTTGATGCCGTCCGGGAGCAGTTTCAGATGTTGACCGGCTTCCAGTGCCCCGGCGACGTAGCTGAAACCTTCTAGTTGGTCGTTGGGCGAGGCTTGTCGCGCCATCGCCCGCAACATGGCGTTGCCGGCGATCAACTGCATGCACTCGTCCATCTGCATGAAGACGGGGCTGTAGCCATTGCGCATCAGTAAGTTGTTGAGCGCCCGCGAGCGTTTTTCGATGGCCGGCGTTTTGCGCAGGTCATCAGCCAGATCTGGGTAGATCTCGGCGTCCTCGCAGATTTGCACCAGCTGCAGTAATTCCGACCGAGTTTCGATGAAGCTTATCGGCTGATGGATGTCCTGCATACTGCCAACGGCCACCAATTTGGTGGCGTTGTCGCTTTCGGTGCGGCCTTCCTCGATGGCGATCAGGCGACCGATCAACTGGAAGCAGGCCACCAGATCCTTGGCATACTGGTCGGCGAGAACGATCTGCTTCTCGTAGCGTCGCTCTGCCTCCTGCAACTCATGCTGCTGGAGAAAGGGCAGGCCCTGCTCCGTGGCCAGATAACGCGCATCAAGCAAGTCGTCCCGCGCCTGCTCATGTTCAATTGCCAGATTGACGGCCAGAGACGCTTTGTAGCTGATGGTGTTGAAGTGCGCACGCAGGGCATCAAGATAGCTCGCATCAGTGACGAACCAGCGGCAGCGCACGCAGTTCTCCGGGCCATTTGGAACGGGGCCGTACTGTTGGAGGTCGTTCCCCAATGGCCGGATGTACTCACCGCCGTTCCAGCAGCCGCCGACGTTGCCCGTTTCGTCGGACTTGGCGCTGTTGCCGCCGACCAGACATAGACCGATGTGGCGATGTTCCCAACCGACGGGATTACGGTTCGCCAGCGCCGCTTGCAGCGAGGATTCCTCACGGTAGGCAACTTTGCAGGTGATTTGGCGCATGTCGGCATCGCGCAAGAAAGTTCGCAAGCTCTCGCTCTGGGCGGCATCCACCTTCTCGGTCGCCGCATCCAGCGCCTGGGTCATCATGGCCGGTGTCGGCTTGATGTAGTAGAGCGTCATCAGCAGCCGCGAGTGCCCGGCGATCAACTTGGACAGAACAGGAATCGGCACCTGGCCTTCCATCGCGTAGCAAGTCAGCAGGGATACCCGTAGGCTGTGCAGGGGGAATTCGGTTGCCGTTTGATTGCTGATGTGGCCATCAGGGTTCAACATAACGAAGCGCAGTCGCGAGCCGTCGCTGAGAGTCTGCCCGCGCGCCGCCACCCGGTCTTCCAAGGTGCTTAGCAGGCGAAACCAGAGCTTTTCCAAAGCATGCGCACCAATAGGCTTGCCCCGCTCCTGGACATTGGCGCCGGCGAAGCGGAACAGGAAGCAGATGTCACCCATCTCGCATTTTTGCTGCTCGGACTTGGTGTTGCCGAAATGCTTCGCTTCCAGGTTGGTACAAGGTGTCGGCGAGTCAATCGGGTTGTATTTCTCCTGCCAGTTGCGCAGCTTTTCCAGCCAGTACAGCACTTCGGCATGCTGCCAGGGGATGGTGTAGCCGCGTTCGCGCTCTTCCTTTTTTTGGTCAGCGGTCTTGTTGGTGTTGACGTACAGCCCGGTCATGATCTCGCCGATGTCGGGGCTGCGAATGCGGCAGAACACACCTCGGTTCCAAGGGTTTTTCTCGCTACCGCTCTTGAACGAGTGCTGCTGGTTGAGCACCCACTGACCTTTTTCATAGCGCCAAGTATCGGCTTCACCTGAGTCGAGAAAGCGCACCTGATAGGTGCGAAGCGGCAGGTGCAGCTTGATCAGCAGGGCCACGGAGCGCACAGGAGACCAAATTTGGTGGATTTTGACCGGCCCCCGCCAGTCTCGCGTAACGGTGCGGGTGCGCCATACGCAGTCGGGGTCGGCAGTGTCGATCCGGGCAGGGTCGATCTTGAACCAGTCACCGCCTTTTCCAGAACCCTTTCCATTAATCATCGCTTGAGGGAAAGCCTGGTGCGCCCAAGCCCAGTCGTTGAAGTCGCCAAAGGGTTGGGGGCAGAGAATCTCGCGCAACTCTTTGATGTAGGCATAGGGCAGCGGATTGCGCACCGTTTCCGTGAGGCTAATGCCCTTGTGGCTGGCCCTTTTGAAGGGGTTGTCCACCATCGGTATCATCCGCCCCTGGTCGTTCGGTTCACTAAAATGATGTTCAATCACCCAATCAATGAAATTGACGATGTAGTTTTGTATCTTGACAACCATTCTTTCGCTTTGGATCTCGCCAAGAATGCCTGCGAGGCATGGAATCGCCCCTTGCCTGGCGGCCTGGAACAACCCGGCAGGCTGGTGTCCGATGGGCACCTTGGGTAGATAGTGCATTGCAAATAAAGCGAGCCCGCTCAATTTCTGGGTAACACCTTGATGCTGATCCTTCATCCATCCCGCCATGAGCGTGCGCCAATCCTCCCACTTCTCGCCATGATCCTTCGTCAGCCAGCCCAGCGTCAGATCGCTAGCGCGTCCATTATTCTTGATTCCCTTAGCTGGCATGGTTAGCGCCTCCTGAGTTTTGGATGTGGCCCCGACAGCAGGCCGCGTGGATCAATGTCTTCGAATCCGGTCTTCAACAGCTCGTCCCAGTTGCTGAAGGGCTGGATGAGCCGCCCCCCCGCTGAAATCTCATCCAAACGCCCACTCGCCTGCTCCAGCGCTTGGTTGGTTTCGTCTATGGTGGGGGGCTGGATGAGTCGCCCCCCGGCTGAAACCTCATCTAAACGCCTGCTCGCTTGCTCCAGAACATGGCTGACTTCGTCTATGCCTGGAGTCGTATAGACGATTTGGGACTCTAGCGATGAATGGTGCATCGCCTTCATGATTATCCTGGGGTGAATACCGGCGCGGGTCAGTCGGCGGCCAAAGGCATGGCGGTGACCATGAGGCGAGCGCCCCTCGACCTTTGCGGCGCTCAGGCCCACGCGAGCCAGCGCGGCGGCGTAGTTCTTGTTGAAAGCATTCAGGGTGTAAGGCCGCCCTAAGACGCGTTTCTCATAGGAGACAAAGGCGTAGGGGTGATGGCGTTCAATGCTGGAAAGGTAATGCAGATGCTCGCGCCACAGCTTCCGAAACAGTCGGCCAAAATCGGTTGGAAACCAATGCATCTGGATATAACTGTCGAGGTGCTCTATTACACTCCCTTTCCAGCCCACGTTGTGGGTGCCTCTGAGCCGATTGCGCGGCGTAAGCGCATGAGCTTCCCGCAGATTGGCCGAGCGATTGGTCTTTCCCGTTTGACTTTTCCAACCGTCCGGCGCCTTGCCCTCTTCGGGGTGGTAGATACGGACGATGACCTTGGTCAGATCGTGCGGGTCGTCCAACACATCCTGTACCCACAGGTTCAGCGGCTCGCTTTCGCGCACACCAGCGCCGTGCATCAGGATCGTGATGAGTTGGTCGCGAACGGCGCAGCGCCGATCCCGAGCGCCGCCAAGTCCCTCTAGGAAGAAGCGCTCGAACAATTGCTCGGGAAAGGCAACAGCATCGCCGTCGGCCTTGCTCAATGCGCGCCGGCCCCTGACGTTGCGGGCTGTTCTGACCGTTTCGTTGACCGTCTTGTCTTTAATGTGACCGAGAAAATCGTTTTGGTTACTGCGATACCAAGCAGCGTAGTTCAGGCGCTGATCATAACTGCTGGCCATAACCAAGGGATTCATATGCTGAACGCCCTGGTGTTCGGCCAGATAATCAGTCAGCCCCTTGAGAGCATTGAGGTGCCGATTGGCAGTTGCGGTACTGGCAGGTATCCAATAGAGACCAGATGGATCAAGGCCATCATCGCCAACGGTGCCGGTAAAGAGCCGTGCTGCGAATGCCTGAAAAAGCGTGGCGGGGTCTGAAAAGTTGTGTTGATTTACCTCCATGTACTCAAGCAGCAGTTTCGCCGCACTGACCACATGGCGCTGCCAGTGCTGGCTGCGTTTGATTTGCATTTTCAGCAGATAGTCAAGCAGTGGCTGGACAACCCCTTTCTCGGTCAGCAAGACAGGAATTTCGCTACGGAATCCTGAGTCATCGACCACGACCTTCGCATAGGTATCTACCGCACTATGCGAGACGCTGCTGAGGCTCCCGATCATGCGATTTGAAAGGCCCGGACTTTCGACGAGGTGATCAATTTCACGTTGTTTATCGACAGGTATTTTCATAGCTCTCCCCAAGTTCCAGGCGAGGGCGTACCTCGCTTGTCACGATTAATGCTATTCATGGACGAATGGCAGGCAGCCGACTTGACTTCAGCTAGAGGGGAGTTCCAAGATATGGTTGTCAGGCGTTGCTACAACTGACTACTCCCGCAAAAGCTCAGGGCACCACCCCTGGGCTTTTGCATTTCTAGTACCTGCTTCACTTCAGGGTTCAGGTATGGCTCATGTGATGTCCTCCGCGATCTCATCTGTTGTGTTAATGCCAGTACCAGAATCTTTTGCTGGCAAACATAAATTTGGGGCACTCATGCGCTGCTCTGTAAGCCAAACAGCCACGTCTTTTGCAAGAGCGAATCGCCCACGGCGGTTCTGCACCTCAAACACTGCCAGATCCAAAGTGCCCCTTACCAACGCTTGGCGGAAAGCGCTAGGTGAGCGGAACCCGAGCTCACGCCAAAGATCTTTGCTGCCCAACATCACCCCATAACGGGTTGTCAGCAGCTGCTCCAGTTCGGCGGAAAGAGTTAGGAAGTCGGTCGGTTTAGGCATGATACGCATCGTGCTGTTCTGTTACGCATCATGTTAAAGAAGCCTGAAAGATTGCTCAAACCGTAATGATTAGCGTATTTTTTACTGTATATCTCGCTATAAATAAAATCTAAGTTTCTGATATTTATAGGCTTAATTGTGAATTCAGGTTTTGCACTAAGATTGTGTATCAGTGATGACCATGAGTACCCCTCTTGGCGTGAGCCTTTGAAAAGCGTGCGTATCCGCTATTGGTATGAAAGGCTGCGTCAACGTACACATCTCAATACGGCTTACCAGTTGGAGCAGTTATTTGAGCCGGACTCGTTCGTGCATAACTCAGATGGCACCATTCAGTATTACAAAAACAAGTGGATCGGTTACGAGCAGGGCCGCCATCTCCCACAAGAAGCCTTGTTGAAGAAGGTCGAACGGAAACTGTCCGGCTCAACACGCGACCTTAACCACCCTCTATGGAAGTCGTTAGACATCGCTAACAAACGTGTCATGCGTGACGATGCTTTCCTGCGCGAGTTGGCACCGGTTGTTCAGAATTTGCTGTACCAGCCTGCATTTGATGGAATGCAGAGTTTCGAGGTGCGAGCTCCGGTCACCAAGTCTTTATTGGAGAAACTCGAGCGTAGGGCATCCATGGACGTTCTTGCCTGCCTAGTTTGGCTCTTGCGGGAGTCTGCAGCGAAGCAGTCCAAAGACTCAGAAATGATCGGGCATGCACTACACAATGTTCTGATTATTATGACCTTGGAGTTTGAATCTTTGAAAATCGGGTTGCCCCTTCTACGTCTGTTCATTGATCACATTCTGCCGTTAGGGGTCCCGGCACATCACCGGATGTGGATGATTCCGACTGATTACTTGCATGCCTCCGTTAACCTAAACCTGTTAGCTTCCCGGAGGTCGAAACGTTGGCAAGATTCCGTGGCGTGGAGTAATAGGATCAAGATCATGCAGAGGCTATTGAAAGGGAGACTTGGTACTGATGTCCTTTATGCAATGAGGCCTCAATACCAACTCGACGAAACGAATGGCGAAATACCAACTGAGGTGATCGAGAACTATAAGCGTACCTGCAACCTTCGCGAATGGGGCTGGGAGAACATATGGTCGATCACGCCAGAGTCATTTCCACCCTTAAAACTTTTGTTAAGAGAGGAACGTTAGGTTACATACCGGGAATAGAAAACTTGAGCTGTTCGCGGATCAAAGCGTGATTTTGTCTAGGGTCGTTTAAGTTAGACTCATGTGTTGCATGCTTTCCAAGGAGTTGTTGCGTGAATACGGAGAACCATTCCCAGACGGCCGCTTTTCTTTGGTCTATTGCCGATCTGCTGCGCGGTGACTTCAAGCAGTCGCAGTATGGCCGCATCATCCTGCCGTTCACCTTGCTGCGGCGTATGGAGTGCGTGTTGGCGCCAACCAGGGATGCGGTGATCAGTGAGTCCTACGCTCAGGACGGACGGCCTGATCTGGTTCGTGAGCGTTTGCTGCTGCGTGCTGCCGGCCAGCAGTTCTTCAACGCCTCCAAGCTCACCCTGGCAACCCTGTCCGATACCCAGACCGCTGCCGACCTGATGAGCTACGTGCAGTCATTCAGCAAGGACGGCCGTGAGATATTCGAACACTTCCACTTTGAAGACTTCGTGCAGCAACTCGCTTCAGCCGATCTGCTCTATCAGGTGGTGCAGCGCTTTGCCGCTACCGATCTCAGTCCCGAGCGCGTCAACAACTTCGGCATGGGTATCATCTTCGAAGAATTGATCCGCAAGTTCGCAGAAAGCTCCAACGAAACCGCCGGGGAACACTTCACCCCGCGTGACATCGTGCATCTGACCACCTCGCTGGTGATCACCGGGCAGGACGACAAGCTCAAGCCCAACAGCATTGTCACCATCTATGACCCGACTGCCGGCACTGGCGGCTTCCTCTCCGAAGGCGACGAGTACATCCAGTCCATCAGCCAGAAGGTCACCGTTTCCCTGCACGGTCAGGAGCTGAACCCCGAGTCCTACGCCATCTGCAAGGCGGACATGCTGATCAAGGGCCAGGACGTAACCAGCATAAAGCTCGGCAACACCCTGTCCGACGACCAACTGCCGCATAACAGCTTCGACTTCATGCTCAGCAACCCGCCGTTTGGGGTGGAGTGGAAGAAGGTGCAGAAGCAGATCACCGACGAACACAACCAGAAGGGCTTTGACGGCCGCTTTGGCCCCGGCCTGCCACGGGTGTCTGATGGTTCGCTGCTGTTCCTCCTGCACCTGGTCAGCAAGATGCGTGACCCGCGTGAAGGTGGTTCGCGCATCGGCATCATCCTCAACGGCTCACCGCTGTTCACCGGCGGAGCAGGCAGTGGCGAGTCGGAGATTCGCCGCTACCTGCTGCAGAACGATCTGGTTGAAGCCATCATCGCGCTGCCCACCGACATGTTCTACAACACCGGCATCGCCACCTATGTGTGGATTCTCTCCAACCACAAGGCAGCCGAGCGCAAGGGCAAGGTGCAGCTGATCGATGGCAGCCAGCACTTCAGCAAGATGCGCAAGTCGCTGGGCAGCAAGCGTCAGTTCATCACCGATGAGCAGATAACTGACCTGGTGCGCCTGTATGGCCGCTTTGAAGAAACCCCGCAGAGCAAGATTTTCCCGATTGCAGCTTTCGGTTATCGACGCATCACCGTCGAGCGTCCGCTGCGCCTTAACTTCCAGGCCAGTGCCGAGCGCATCGACCGGGTTCTGGAAGACAAAGCCATACAGAAGCTGGGCACCCCTGCTCGTGTGCGTCTGCTGGCCGCTCTGCAGGCAATGGATGCCAATGTGCTGCACCGCAACCGCGAGCAGTTCAGCAAACTGCTGAAAAAGACCCTCAGCGCTCACGACATATCCCCCAGTGCGCCAGAATTGAAAGCCCTGCTCAATGCATTGAGCGAGCGTGACCCCGAGGCGGATATCTGCATGAGCAAGGGCCAGCCGGAAGCGGACAGCGGTTTGCGTGATAACGAAAACGTGCCGCTGGGCGAGTCGGTGGGTGACTACTTCGAGCGTGAAGTGAAACCGCATGTGCCGGATGCCTGGATCGACACCAGTAAGACTGATGACAAGGATGGCGAAGTCGGCGTTGTCGGCTTCGAGATTCCGTTTAACCGGCACTTCTACGTGTTCCAGCCACCGCGCCCGCTGGCCGATATCGACCGTGACCTGAAAGCCTGTACCGACCGCATCAAGCAGATGATTGAGGGGCTGTCGGCATGACGTTTCCAGCGTACCCGGCTTACAAGGACTCTGGCATCGAGTGGCTAGGCAAGGTGCCAGAGCATTGGGAGGAAAAGCCTTTTTTCAGTTTGGTCAGTGAGAGGTGTGAATCAAATTCCGGAATGAAGCAGGACAACCTGTTGTCGCTGAGTTACGGCTGCATAGTCAATAAAGACATCAATACGCTTGACGGGTTACTGCCTGCCTCGTTTGAAACTTATCAGCTGGTCTACCCAGGCGACATCGTATTTCGCCTGACTGATCTCCAGAACGATAAGAGAAGCCTTAGGAGTGCGATTGTTCGTGAGGTTGGAATTATCACCTCTGCATACCTCGCCGGGAGGTGTGTAAATATTCTGTCTGAGTTCGCAAACCATCTATTTAGGGCGTATGACACCATAAAGGTGTTTTATTCAATGGGCGGTGGGCTCAGGCAGTCCATGAAATACAGCGACATGAAGTGGTTGCCGATATTTCTACCTAGCGATCAGGAGCAAGCCAAAATCGCCTGCTTCCTCGACTACGAAACCGTCCGTATCGACGCGCTGATCGAAGAGCAGCAGCACCTGATCGAACTACTCAAGGAAAAGCGCCAGGCCGTGATCTCCCACGCCGTCACCAAAGGCCTCGACCCAACAGTGCCGATGAAAGACTCCGGCGTGGAGTGGCTGGGCGAAGTGCCGGCGCATTGGATTTGTAAAAGCTATAGATACGCATCGGTAATCTATCGTGGAAAATTTAGTCATCGCCCTAGGAATGACCCATCACTTTATGATGGGGATTACGCGTTCATTCAAACGGGTGATATTGCGCGGGCGGACAAGTACATTCGCGACTACAAGCAAACATTGAACGAGAAGGGGGTAGCGGTTAGTCAGAAATTTCCAGCTGAAACTTTGGTTATGGCCATTGCAGCAAACGTTGGAGATACCGCAATTCTGGGCTTTGAGGCTTATGCGCCGGATAGTGTCGTGGGATTTAAGCCGGAAAAAGACATCGAACTTGAATTTCTCAGATTTAGTCTGATTGCTGCTTTGCAAGAGCTCAAGAAAACGTCGACACAGAGCACGCAAGCAAATCTGAATATTGATCGAATAAGCGGAATCCAATCGGTGTTTCCGCCAGTAACTGAGCAGGTTGAAATCACGGGTTACCTAAACGTCCTAATGGAGCAATTCTCGTTGCTTGAGCAGCAAGCGATGGCGTCTATTGAGTTGATGAACGAGCGCCGAGCCGCCCTAATCTCCGCCGCCGTCACCGGCAAAATCGACGTGCGCGGTTGGCAGCCTCCGGCCAGCACCATAATCCCAGAATTAGAACAAGAGGCCGTGTAATGGCGGACACCAAGGAAGCGGTATTCCAGCAATACATCAACATCAGGGCCTTTAGTGCGGCCGCATTACTTAACGGGGTGGCTGCATGATCATCAATGTCGATAAAACCAACTTGAACTCCCTGCTCGGCGTGCCGAATCGTCAGCTGACTATTCCGGCCTATCAGCGACCTTATGCATGGGAGTTCGAGCAGGTCGATGAGCTATGGCATGACATTGTTGAGACGTTGGGTGGCAACCATTTCATGGGTTCGGTTGTCATGTGCTCGCCAGATAATGCAAGACCGGAGGTGATCGATGGACAGCAGCGACTAACCACCATCATCCTGTTGCTGGCGTTGATTCGCGACAAATATCAGGCCCTAAAGCCGGAGTTGGTGGGGCGGGTGCAGCAGTTCTTCGAGAACGCCTATGCACCGGCGGATCTGCGCTTCAAGTTTCGTCCTGGCAATGCCAATGCGCGGGTGTTTACCGACTTCATACTCTGCGCGCCGGATAACGCTGCACGCGGAGATTGGGCCGCTGTACGTCAGCTCGACTCCCATGAACTGAATCGCAATAAGCGGATGATTGAAAACACAGAGCGCCTGTCGGCCTATCTTGATCAATATCTGGCGGCCAGCGATAACCCGCTACATTCACTGGAAAAGCTCGAAACCAACATCATGACCGGCCTGGAGTTCGTGGTCATTGATGTGCCTGACATTGCTAATGCCTTCATCATCTTTGAAACCCTGAATGATCGAGGTCTCGCGTTATCGGCAGGGGACTTGTTGAAGAATCACTTGTTGGCTGCTGCTGCCAAGACCAATGAGTCTGTTGAAGCACTGGCGCAGGATTGGGACAAGATCATCGACAATCTTGAAGGTGGTGATATCACACGCTTTCTGCGCCATTACCTGCTGACCCAGCATGCTCAAGTGCAGAAGGATGATGTGTTCGGCCTGTTCAAGAAAGAAGTCGGCACGCGGGGCGTCAAACAGCTGATTAAGGACCTGAAACAGATGTCCCGTTTCTACGGGCAGTTCATCAAGCCGGAATTGGTGGAAGACGCTGCAGTGCGTGAGGTGTATCAGAACCTCAATACCTTGCGCGCCACTATGTGTTATTCGGCCCTGCTGGCGGCTTCGCCAGTACTAAACAATGAAGATTTGCGCGATTTTGCCCGCTTGTGTGAGCTGCTGACCTTTCGTTACAGCACCATCTGCAGCAAAGACTCCAAGGAGCTTGAGCGCTTTTATCACAATGCGGCCAAGGTACTCGCGAGTCAGGGGGCTGCAGGTCTCGCTGAGGCACGAAAAGCACTTGAGGCGGCGTCGCCTAGCAGTGAGGAGTTTGTGTTGGCCTTTCGTACTCAGTCGATGGGTCGACAGTACATCGTCAATTACATATTTCGCGGCATAGAAAACTTCCTCTCGCCCGACGAAAAGACACTGCTCAATACGCAGAGCGTGCATATCGAACACATCATGCCGCAGACCCTTTCGGCAGAGTGGAAAGAGGTGCTGGGAGAGGATGTCGGTCAGCATGAGTCGTATGTCAATCGCTGGGGCAATCTGACGTTGTTGGGCGGCAGGCTGAACATCAGTGCATCAAACAGACTTTTTGCAGATAAGAAATTGAGCTATGAACAGTCAAAGATTGCCTTGGCTGCCGAGCTCACCAGCTATGAAACTTGGAGTTTTGAGCAGATTGATGAACGGCAAGAAAAGCTTGCTGTGATCGCTGAAGGTATTTGGAGTATCTAGTTTTGATACTTGGTTTAGCTAAGGAATAGGGCTGGCTCGGATGGCGGATAGCAAGGAATTTCAGTTTCAGCAGGACATCATCAATGCCATGGTCGCCCAGGGCTGGCTAACAGGCCCTGCCAGCGGCTACGACCGGCGGACAGCGTTGTACACCGATGACTTTCTCGCTTACTTCAAGGATGCTTGGCCGGAGCGCTGGGACAAGTTCAGCAAAGCCAACCCGAACAAGCCTGAAGATGTACTGGTACAAAAACTGGTGCGCGAGTTGGAGCAGGACGGCACCCTCGATGTGCTGCGCCACGGCTTCAAGCTACCGGGGGTGAAGATTGAGGTATGCAGCTTCAAACCCGATCACGGCATGAACCCGGACACCCTCAAGCGCTACCAGTACAACCGCCTGCGCGTGGTGCCGGAAGTGTCCTACTCGCCGCATTTCCGGGAAGCGTCGGCCAAAGGGGAAAGTTACAACCCACGGCTCGATCTGGTGCTGTTCGTCAACGGCATCCCCACGGCCACGCTGGAGCTGAAAAGCGAATTCAAGCAGTCGGTAGAAAACGCCAAGCGCCAGTACCGCCAGGATCGCCCGATCAAAGACCCGCTCACACGCAAACCCGAGCCGCTGCTGACCTTCAAGCGCGGCGCCTTGGTGCATTTCGCCGTCAGCCAGCAGGAAGTGGCCATGACCACCAAGCTGGCCGGCAAGGACACCTTCTTCCTGCCGTTCAACCTGGGCAGCGCCGAAGGCGGTGCCGGTAACCCGCTGCCGGAAGATGATAGCCAGTACGCCACCGGCTACCTGTGGCAGCGCCTGTTCCAGCCTGATGCCTGGCTGAAGGTGCTGGGCCGCTTCCTGCATCTGGACAAGGAAGTTAAGGAAGATTTTGACGGCAAGAAAATCACCAAAGAAACCATGATCTTCCCGCGCCTGCACCAGTGGGAGGTGGTCAACAAACTGGTCGAAACCACCCACAGCGAAGGCCCCGGTCAGCGTTATCTGATTCAGCACAGTGCAGGCTCTGGAAAGTCCAACTCGATTGCCTGGACGGCGCACCAGTTGGCCGCGCTGTACGACGACGCAGGGGAGAAGCTGTTCAGCTCGGTGATCGTGGTCACCGACCGCACGGTTCTCGATAGCCAACTGCAGAACACCATCTACCAGTTCGAACACGCACAGGGCGTGGTCAAGCGCATCACCACGGAAGTCGGCAACCAGAGCAAGTCGGAACAGCTGGCTGAAGCGTTGGCAGAACAGACACGCATCATCATCGTCACCATCCAGACCTTCCCGGCGCTGTTTGATGCCCTGGACAAGTACCCCAAGCTGGCCTCCGGCCGTTATGCGGTGATTGCCGACGAAGCGCACTCATCACAAACCGGTTCGTCGGCCAGCAAGCTGAAAGCCATCCTCGGTAGCGACCAGCCCGAAGGCGATGAGATCAGCGCGGAAGAACTGCTGGATGCTGCCGTGGCCTCGCGCGGCCCCAATGAGCGCATCAGCTACTACGCCTTCACCGCCACGCCCAAGGCCAAGACCCTGGAGCTGTTTGGTCGCCCAACCGATCCAACACAGCCGCCGAGTGCCGAGAACAAGCCGGAAGCCTTTCACCTGTACTCCATGCGTCAGGCCATTGAAGAAGGTTTCATCCTCGACGTGCTGCAGAACTACACGACCTACGGCACCGCCTGGAAGATTGCGCACCCGGACGGTGGGGATGAGGAAGTCGATTCGAAAAAGGCCCGCACCAAGCTGGCCCGCTGGGTACGGCTGCATCCCTACAACATCAACCGCAAGGTCGAGATTATCGTTGAGCATTTCCGCGAGAACATTCGTCACCTGCTGAATGGCCAGGCCAAGGCCATGGTGGTGACCAGCAGCCGGCAGGAAGCGGTGCGTTACCAGTTGGCGGTGAAGGCGTATGTGCAGCAGATGGGCTACGGCGACGTGCATCCGCTGGTGGCGTTCTCCGGCAGCGTAATGCCCGATGAAGTCATTCCCGAAGAAGTCACGGAGAGCAGCAGCCTGCTCAACGCCGGCCTGAATGGCCGAGACCTGGCCAAGGCGTTCGATACCCAGGACTTCAACGTGATGATCGCTGCTAACAAGTACCAGACCGGCTTCGATCAGCCCAAGCTGTGCGCCATGTACGTGGACAAGAAGCTGCAGGGCGTTGACTGCGTGCAAACCCTGTCCCGGCTCAACCGCACCTTCGGCGACGGCAAGCAAACCTTCATCCTCGACTTCTTCAACGACGCCAAGGACATTCTGGAAGCCTTTCTGCCGTACTACACCAAGGCTGAACTGACCGATGTGACCGACCCGCAGATCATCTATGACCTGCAGAAGAAGCTCGATGCTGAGGGTATCTATCACTGGGAAGAAGTCGAAGCCTTCGCCATGGCTTTCTTCGACCCCAAGGCAGGGGCCAGCAAGCTCAGCTACTACTGCACGCCGGCCAAGGAGCGCTTTGCCAAGCGTTATTCCTTCTCAGTGGACTCACGTAAGCAGGCGTTGGATTTCAAACGTACCGCCGAAGCCAACGGCGATAGCACTGGCCTGAAAAAGGCCGAACACGCGCTGAAAGAAGCCGGGGAGCAGGTGGATCAACTCGACCTGTTCAAGAAGAACCTGCAGAGCTTTGTGCGCCTGTACGAGTTCCTCTCTCAGATCATCCCCTACGAAGACCGCGAACTGGAGCAGCTGTGCGTGTATGCCAAGCACCTGCACCCACTATTGCGCATTGATCGCCTGGAGCAAGACGAAGTGGATGTGGGCGAACTGCAACTGACCCACTACCGCCTGACCAAGCGTGCAGAGCATCAGCTGCGACTGAGCGAGGAAGGCGGCGACTACGGCCTCGACCCTGCCACCGGCGTAGGCACAGGGAAGCCTCACGACCCGGAGAAGAAATACCTATCGGAAATCATCGAGGCGCTGAACGACATCTTCGGTGCCGAGGTGAGCGACGAAGACCAGCTGCAGTTCCTCACCGGCATCGCCCAACGTATCAGCCGCCAGGAAGACGTGATGGCCCAGGTGAATAGCCACTCCGTCGACCAAGTGATGCACGGCCTGTTCCCGAAACGTGTGCTGGACACCGTCCTGGACGCCATGACCGATCACGAGAAACTGTCACTGGAAGTGCTGGATAACGAGACCAAGAGCCGGGCGTTTGCGTTGGTTATTTTGAAGATGCTGACGTCGCTGGGTGACTTGGGGAAAAGTAACAGCGGCGCTACGGTCTAACTTTCTTGCGCGCTGGTATTACGTGCTCGGGTTAGATTTCAGACAGCTTTGGCAGAAGGCTTGAAGGCTTGCATGCAAGTTCTCCTGCGATCCGATATAGCTTCTCTACGCTGATGTTTACTTCACCACGCTCGATTCGGCCCATATAGCTGCGGTCGATGCTGCAGGCCACCGCTAGTACATCCTGAGAAATCCCGCAGGCCTTCCTCCGTGTTCGGATGCGTTCCCCTAACGCTTTCGCCAAATTATCCATAACCATCTCAATTTCACTTGAGACGGCACTATCCTGCGTTTGCGGACGCAGAAGCCACGGACTATAATCCGCATTTTCATGTTATTACTCTTTTGGTGCCTCAATGAAATCGGCCACGTTCACCTTCGACAGACGGCTGTATGAGATGCTTCAGAGGGACGGATGCACAAAATTCACGACCCGTGAACTTCGCGACGCCTATGCAAGGCAGTTGGATGGTACGAATTTCCGTATCGCCGATGTGCGCCGTTACGTGTATGAGCAGATCCGCCGATTGCTGCGCATAGGTTGGGTTGTACTCGATGAAGATCGCCGTGTTAGAGGGCAGGTCTACCACCTGCAGTCGATTCCAGCACATCTGCAACTGGAGCTGATCGAAAACGGGTTTGAGAACAATCTCAAAACTGCTTGTGGGCCCGGGCAGGCCCTTGCAGCGCCCGAAGCTGAGGTTGTATCGCTTAAGTCTTCCGCCGATGCGGATCGGCACTTGGAGGCGCTCCACAAAGAAATCCGCCTGGATTTCCTGTCTTCAATGGGCGAAGTGGAGAGATTCAAGCTGCTTCTAGAGGATATGCCGCATTTGCGGGACAAGGTTGAAGGTGAATTCCTAGAGGCCAAGGATCGTAGTTCTCGTCTGCTCGGGCATCTTCGCGCTGTCGAAAAGACCCTCAAGACGCTTGCCGCCACCCGATGACCAGATCACTTCGAGATTGGCAAAGCGGCTGCATCACCAAGGCGCTTGAGCACTTCAAAGTCACCCCGCATTTCTTCTGCCAGGCAACGCCCGGGGCTGGCAAGACGTACATGGCTGCAGAGCTGGCAAGACGGCTTCTTGAGCAGAACAGGATCGACCTGGTGCTGTGCTTTGCGCCATCCTGCCAGGTTGTTGAGGGCTTCCGTTCCACCTTTGCCACGGTGCTTGGCAGGCGTCTGGATAACCAGATTGGCGCGGTGGGGGCAGCGTACACCTACCAGGCCATGGAATACCGGGATGAGGGGTTCTGGCAGCTTCTGGATGATTACCGTGTGCTCGTGGTATTCGATGAGATCCACCATTGTGCTGGCCATGATCCGCTACTGAGCAACGCCTGGGGCCAGCAGATACTGCACCGGATTCAGGATCGAGCTGCCTTCACGCTAGCCCTGTCTGGCACGCCTTGGCGCTCGGATGATCGGGCCATCGCCTTGGCTCGTTACTCCTCACCTGAGGGGCATCTGATTTGTGATTACCGGTACGGCCTGAGAGACGCCGTTGCCGACGGCGTGTGTCGATCCCCTCGCATTGTCCTGCTCGACAATGAGAAGGTTAAAGTCACGGAAGAGATGGGCGCTGATAGCTCTGTGAAGCTGTTTCCCAGCTTTGCCAAGCTCTTGTGGGAATCACCAGTCACCTACGAAGAGCTACTGCGCCATGACGAGGTGATCGATCAGCTGCTCGATCTTGGCTGCATCAAGCTTAACGAACTTCGCCTGATAAAGCCGGATGCAGCAGGCTTGGTGGTTGCCACTGATATCGAGCACGCCCAACAAATAGCCCATGCCCTGAACGCGAAGGGTGAGGGTTGTCGCATCGTGACCAACAAAACTCCTGATGCGCAGCACGTGATTAATTCTTTCAGGCACAACGACTCTCGGTGGATTGTCGCCGTGGGGATGATCAGCGAAGGCACCGATATCCCCCGCTTACAGGTGTGCTGCTATTTCAGCCGAATCCGTACAGAACTACATTATCGGCAAGTGCTGGGCCGAGTGCTTCGGCGGACGGGAGAGACCGATGACCAAGCATGGTTGTTCATGCTGGCAGAGCCGATGCTGCATCGCTTGGCTGAACGAATTTCGGACGATCTGCCGGATGATCTGGCAGTGCTGAATGAGGTGCAGATTCCTGACTTCAGTTCAGACTCAAATGCTGACTGGATTGGATCTGCCAGTGATATCGACGGCCTGGCCGGCAGTATTAAAAACGGAACCGAACAGGCTATCGGCTTAGGTGCTACGAACACCGCCTCTCTAGCGGGCTTTGCAGCTGAACCAAGCTATCAGGTCAGCTTTTCCAATCACTATCGCCAACAGTTACTGGCCTGCTTTTAAATGTGGTGCCGACAGAACTTAAATGCGTGGGTATCGTCTCTCAGGTTAAGTGAAGGCAAGCATTGAAAAGCGACAGATTGCGATTGAGAACTGGGATGGTGATGGCGGCATCCGAATTCCGGATGAGGCTTTGCAGTTAATAGGGGTAGATATCGGTGACTCGGTTTACCTAATTGAGGAATTTATAGGTACTACTCGTGTCCTTGCCCTTTCCAAAACTCAGCGTATTCACGATCGTATTGATGCGTTAGAGCAATTGGATCGAGAGCAGGCAGGCAAGCAGGGGAAGCCGGTCAAATCAGATGGGTGACGTTAATCTTCCGCAGCTGTTAATTCCGGTTGTCGAAGTAGTCCTGTCCGCTGGAAAGCTGATCGAAGCCGAATGGATGCACGCAGGTGATCCTCGTGGTCAACGCGACAAAGCGGACTTTGATGTTGAGAACGAGCGAACTTTGCGTCAGCGCCTTTTAGCGTTATTACCATCTCATTTCTTGGGCGAAGAGATCGGTCATGGGCTCACGGTTGCAAAAGGTATGAAAAGTATATTTAGGGCTGTCAATACCACTATAAAATGTTCGAAAAAAAGCCCTCTTGACGAGGGCTATTGGTAGATTTAGTACATATTTAGGCGCTGCAAAGAACATCCGGCAGCCCTTTTTGCTCCGCCCGAGTCGCTCAAGTAAGCTTGCCCGCCTGAACAACGTCCCCCGCTGTATCGCCCATGCCTGCCGTCCCCACCCAAAGAGGTTCCCAGATGCCCTGGTTGCAAGTTCGTATCGCCATCACCCCGGAGCAGGCTGAAACCTACGAAGACGCCCTACTGGCCCTGGGCGCCGTATCGGTAACCTTCATGGACGCCGAAGACCAGCCGATCTTCGAGCCCGATCTGGGCACCACGCCACTCTGGTCGCACACGCACCTGCTGGCATTGTTTGAAGCCGATACCGATCTCGACAAACTGCCGGCACAGCTGGAACTGATGACCGGCAAGCCTGCGCCTGAATCAATGGTCGAACGCATCGAAGACCAGGACTGGGAACGCAGCTGGATGGCCAATTTCCAGCCCATGCGCTTTGGCCAGCGGCTCTGGATCGTGCCGAGCTGGCACGAAGCACCCGAGCCGGACGCGGTCAACCTGCTACTCGACCCGGGACTGGCCTTTGGCACCGGAACGCACCCGACCACCGCCCTATGCCTGGAGTGGCTGGATAGTCAGGACCTGCACGGCTGCGATCTGCTCGATTTCGGCTGCGGCTCCGGCATTCTGGCGATTGCCGGACTCCTGCTGGGCGCACGCCAGGCGATCGGCACCGACATCGACCCGCAGGCGCTGGAAGCATCCCGCGACAATGCCGGACGCAACGGCATAGC
The DNA here is from genome assembly GCF_900105995.1 of Pseudomonas pohangensis. Classification (NCBI taxonomy): domain Bacteria; kingdom Pseudomonadati; phylum Pseudomonadota; class Gammaproteobacteria; order Pseudomonadales; family Pseudomonadaceae; genus Pseudomonas; species Pseudomonas pohangensis. Next base: position 2,798,611 of record NZ_LT629785.1, read on the forward strand.
GGCTGTGCAGTTCCCGCTCTACCTGCCGGCCGATTTACCGCCAGGGCAAGCCGATGTGCTGGTCGCCAACATTCTCGCCGGCCCCCTGGTCAGCCTCGCCGGACAAATCACCGGCCTGGTCAGGTCCGGCGGCCGCCTGGCGCTTTCCGGCATTCTCGCCGAACAGGCCGAAGAGGTTTGTGCCGCCTATCGCAGCAGCTTTGACCTGGATCCGGTGGCCGAGAAAGACGGCTGGATCCGGATTACCGGCAAACGCCGCTAGTTAGTTAAACTAAAGACCTGCCCGGTTATTTTTGCGCATGCAACTAAACCAGGCAGGCCGTCAGCGCCCTGTTTTGTACGGATTCATGCATGAGCGATAGTTTCGTCACCCAGTGCCCACATTGCCGCACCAGCTTTCGTGTCAGTCAGGTTCAATTGTCTGCCGCACAAGGCGCCGTGCGTTGCGGTGCCTGTCTGCACGTGTTCAATGCTCATCAGCATTTACTGGATAAACCCTCAACTGCTGGCAACCCCGGCGCGGCCCCTGCCACTCCGGCCAGCCCTGCAGCAACCAGCCTGCAGCCGGCCCCCGACCAGGCCGCCACCGAAACGCTGGCGCGCAAGGACTCACTGGACACCGTACGCATCCACGACGATCTGGATCTGGACAGTCTTGACCTCGACGAAGAACTGGCCCGTCTGGAGCAGGAAGAACAATTACATTCGCGCAGCCGGATACCGCTGGAAAGCCCTGCCAGCAGGCAACCAGCGTTCGAAATGGCACCTGCTACCGAAGCAAAGGCTGATGAGCGCTGGGCAGAGAAATTGCTGGAGGACTCGCAACGCCCGGCAAATTCCAGCTCCGCAGCGCCCGCAGCGACAACCACGGAATTAGCCGAATCCCCCGCAGAACCGGCCTCGACAGCCCCCTGGCAGGACAGCGATGACGACACCGAGCGTCTTGAACCGGCGATCGAGGACGAGCACACCGATGAGGCTGAAGACCAGCACATCGACATGGACATTCAGGCGCCGGCTCCGGCAGGCAGCACTGACGAAGCGGACACGACAACCCGTTTCCGTCCCAACGACAAACTGCTCGAACTCGATCAGGACCCGCTGCAACTGCAATGGCAGGCACCCGGCAGACCCTGGGGTCGCTGGCTGGGCTGGGGCCTGCTGAACCTGATCGCCGCCGGCGCCCTGATAACCCAGTACACTTTTTATCACTTCGATGAACTGGCCCGGCAGGATCAGTACCGTCCATGGTTTGAAAGTATCTGCCCGCAACTCGGTTGCAGCCTGCCGCCCAAGGTCGATGTGAATCTGATCAAGAGCAGCAATCTGGTGATCCGCAGTCATCCCGACTTCGCCGGTGCGCTGGTGGTCGATGCCATCCTGTATAACCGCGCCAGTTTCGAGCAACCCTTCCCGCTGCTGGAGTTGCGCTTTTCCGATATCAACAACAAGCCGCTGGCCAATCGCCGCTTCAAGCCCAGCGAGTATCTGGCCGGCGAACTTGCCGGGCAAAGCCAGATGCCGCCGCAAACGCCGATCCACATCTCGCTCGATATCCTTGATCCGGGTCAGGAAGCGGTCAATTACAACCTGATCTTCCAGTCCCCCGAGTAAGCACCGGCTGGAACGGCTGCAGCAGGCGAGATCACAACTTCGGCCAAAATCCAGTGACCTGCGGATATTCGCTGCAAATCCTGATACTGATCATATTTTATCCAGTTCAGTCTTTATCCGGACTTCCCGAACGGGTATCATCGCCTCCCTTTTTCCGTTACCCAAGCACCACGAAACCAGGCCATGAAGGCAGGGAAGATTCATGTCGGCGGTACAGATTGGTCCCTATACGCTCGCTAACCAGTTGATCCTTGCGCCAATGGCCGGGGTGACTGATCAGCCTTTTCGTCAGCTGTGCACGCGCCTGGGCGCCGGCATGGTGGTGGGCGAAATGCTGAGCAGCGATATGCGTCTATGGGACAGCCGCAAGTCCCGCTTGCGGCTGGTACATGCCAGTGATGCCGAGCCACGTTCGGTACAGATAGCCGGTGCCGACCCGCAGATGCTTGCCGAAGCGGCCCGGGCCAACGTCGCGATGGGTGCGCAGATCATCGACATCAACATGGGCTGTCCGGCGAAAAAAGTCTGCAACAAGGCCGCCGGCTCCGCCCTGATGAAAGACGAACTGCTGGTCGCAGAAATCCTCGAGACTGTGGTGGCTGCGGTCAAGGTACCGGTCACCCTGAAAATACGTACCGGCTGGGACCGGCAGAACAGGAATGGCCTGAGCATTGCCCGCATCGCCGAGCAGTCCGGCATCCAGGCCCTGGCCGTGCACGGCCGCACCCGCAGCGATCTGTATAGCGGCGCGGCAGAGTACGAGACCATCGCCAGCATCAAGCAGGCCATCCGCATCCCGGTCTTTGCCAACGGTGACATCTGCTCGCCGGAAAAAGCCCGCGAAGTGCTGCTGCAGACTGGCGCCGACGGTCTGCTGATCGGTCGCGCGGCTCAGGGCCGGCCATGGATTTTTCGCGAGATCGCCTACTTCCTGGCCCACGGCAGCCGCCTTGCCGAACCGGAGCTGGGCGAAATCGAAAGCATTCTGCTCGAGCATCTGGACGCGTTGCACCGCTTTTACGGCAACCTGATGGGCGTGCGCATCGCGCGCAAGCATGTTGGCTGGTATCTGGCGACCCTGCCGGGAGCGCGCGAATTCCGCGCCGGATTCAACAAACTGGAAACACCCGAGGCACAAATCGCCGGCATCCGGCAGTTTTTCCTCGGCCAATATAACCAAGAAGAAAAAGTGGTCGCGTGACAGCCATGACTGAGCAATTGATAAACAAGATTTTTTTTGATGGGGCTTCATCAGTGAGTAACAATCTGCAACTTGAAATGCCCGCAGCAATTTCCAGCGAAGAGGTGCAGACCTTGCGCAGCAGCGTGACCAAATCGCTACGGGATTATTTTGCCAACCTGGAAGATGCCAGCGTCTGTGATCTCTACAACCTGGTGATTTCCGAAGTCGAGGCGCCACTGCTGGAAAGCGTGATGAACTTCGTCAAAGGCAACCAGACCAGAGCCTCGGAGATGCTCGGCCTGAACCGCGGCACCCTGCGCAAGAAGCTCAAGCAGTACGACCTGCTCTGACAGTATATTTTCCGTAAAAGGGCGGCCCAGCCACACGAGCCGCCCTTTTTGTTTTCCAAGCTCTGATGGAATCTGCAATGACCGACCAGACCACCCGCCTCCCCGTTCGCCGCGCGCTGATCAGTGTTTCTGACAAGACCGGCATTCTTGACTTCGCCCGCGAGCTCGTCGCCCTGGGAGTGGAAATTCTCTCCACCGGCGGCACCTTCAAGCTGCTCAAGGACAATGGTGTGGCTGCCGTGGAAGTGGCTGACTACACCGGCTTTCCGGAGATGATGGATGGCCGGGTGAAGACCCTGCACCCGAAAATCCACGGCGGCATTCTCGGCCGCCGCGCCCTCGACGGCGCCGTCATGGAGCAGCACGGCATCCAGCCGATCGACCTGGTCGCGGTCAACCTCTACCCCTTCGCCGCCACCGTGGCCAAGCCCGGCTGTGAGCTGGCCGACGCCATCGAGAACATCGACATCGGCGGCCCGACCATGGTCCGCAGCGCGGCAAAAAACCACAAGGAAGTGGCCATCGTGGTCAACGCCGGCGACTACGCCGGCATTGTTGAATCCCTGAAAGCCGGCGGTCTGACTTACGCCCAGCGTTTTGATCTGGCCCTCAAGGCCTTCGAGCACACCGCCGCCTACGACGGTATGATCGCCAACTACCTGGGCACCATCAATCAAACTGCCGACACCCTGAGCACCGAAGGGCGTGGCGCCTTCCCGCGTACCTTCAACAGTCAGTTCATCAAGGCGCAGGAAATGCGCTACGGCGAGAACCCGCACCAGAGCGCAGCTTTCTATGTCGAAGCCGAGCGTGGTGAGGCGAGCATCGCCAGTGCCGTGCAGCTGCAGGGCAAGGAACTGTCGTTCAACAACGTGGCCGACACCGACGCGGCGCTGGAGTGCGTGAAGAGTTTCGTCAAGCCGGCCTGCGTCATCGTCAAGCACGCCAACCCCTGCGGCGTAGCGGTAGCTCTGGACAGCGAAGGCGGCATTCGCCAGGCCTACGAGCTGGCCTACGCCACCGATAGCGAGTCGGCCTTCGGCGGCATCATTGCCTTCAACCGTGAGCTGGACGGCGACACCGCCCAGGCCATCGTTGACCGCCAATTCGTCGAAGTAATCATCGCGCCGAAAATCAGCGCCGCCGCCCGCGAAGTAGTCGCCGCCAAAGCCAATGTACGCTTGCTGGAATGCGGCGAATGGCCAGCCGAGCGCAGCGCCAGCTGGGACTTCAAACGGGTCAACGGTGGTCTGCTGGTACAGAGTCGCGACATCGGCATGATCAAGGCCGAAGACCTCAAGGTGGTCACCCGCCGCGCCCCCAGCGAGCAGGAAATTCACGACCTGATCTTTGCCTGGAAAGTGGCCAAGTTCGTCAAATCCAACGCCATCGTCTACGCCAAGGGCCGCCAGACCATCGGCGTCGGCGCCGGCCAGATGAGCCGGGTCAACTCGGCGCGTATCGCCGCGATCAAGGCCGAGCATGCCGGCCTGCAAGTCGCCGGCTCGGTTATGGCCAGTGACGCCTTCTTCCCGTTCCGCGACGGTCTGGACAACGCGGCGAAGAACGGCATTACCGCGGTGATTCAACCCGGCGGCTCGATGCGTGATGCCGAAGTGATTGCCGCCGCCGATGAAGCCGATATCGCCATGGTCTTCACCGGCATGCGCCATTTCCGCCATTAAGACATTGCCTTACATGTAGGAGCGGGCTTGCCCGCGAAACAACTTTCCCGCAGATCGCCGAGTGAGCATCGCGGGCAAGCCCGCTCCTACATAATCAAGAATTGAGCGTCATCGAGGTATTGAAATGAACGTACTGATCATCGGCAGCGGCGGACGTGAACACGCCCTGGCCTGGAAAGTCGCGCAAGACCCGCGCGTAGCCAAAGTCTTCGTCGCCCCGGGTAACGCCGGCACCGCCACCGAAGCCAAATGCGAGAACGTGGCCATCGACGTGCTGGCCCTCGAGCAGCTGGCCGACTTTGCTGAAAAGAATGTGCAACTGACCATCGTCGGCCCGGAAGTGCCGCTGGTGGCCGGCGTGGTCGATCTGTTCCGCAGCCGCAACCTGCGCTGCTTCGGCCCGACCAAAGGCGCCGCCCAACTGGAAGGCTCCAAGGCCTTCACCAAGGATTTCCTCGCCCGCCATCAGATTCCAACCGCCGACTACCAGAACTTCACCGAGATCGAACCGGCACTGGCTTACCTGCAGCAAGTCGGCGCGCCGATTGTGATCAAGGCTGACGGTCTGGCCGCCGGCAAAGGTGTGATCGTTGCCATGACGCTGGCCGAAGCCGAAGCCGCCGTGCGTGACATGCTCGCCGGCAACGCCTTTGGCGAAGCCGGTTCGCGGGTGGTGATCGAAGAGTTTCTCGACGGCGAGGAAGCCAGCTTTATCGTCATGGTTGACGGTAAGAACGTGCTGCCGATGGCCACCAGTCAGGACCACAAGCGCGTCGGCGATGGCGACAGCGGTCCGAATACCGGTGGCATGGGCGCCTACTCGCCAGCCCCGGTGGTCAGCGCCGAGGTGCACCAGCGGGTGATGGAGCAGGTGATCTGGCCGACCGTCAAGGGCATGGCTGCCGAAGGCAATGTCTACACCGGTTTCCTCTACGCCGGGCTGATGATCGACCAGGCCGGCAACCCGAAAGTCATCGAATTCAACTGCCGCTTTGGCGATCCGGAAACCCAGCCGGTAATGCTGCGCTTGCAGTCTTCGCTGGTCTTGTTGATTGAAGCCGCCTTTGCCGAGGCTCTGGACAAGGTCGAAGCCCAGTGGGATCCGCGCCCCAGCCTTGGCGTGGTGCTGGCCGCCGGTGGCTATCCGGGCGACTATGCCAAGGGCGCAGCGATCCACGGGCTGGAGCAAGCGGCAGCATTGCCGGGCAAAGTGTTCCATGCCGGCACCGCACTTCGCGACGGTCAGGTGGTCACCAGCGGCGGACGTGTGCTGTGTGCCACCGCGCTAGGCGACAGCGTGAGTGATGCGCAACAGCAGGCCTACCGGCTGGCCGCGCAGATCAACTGGGATGGCTGTTTCTATCGCAAGGACATCGGCTACCGCGCCATCGCCCGCGAGCAGGAGTAACGCCGGCCAGCCGTGCATGCCGGTACAGACAACCATCTGAACGGCTTGCACGGCAGTCAACAAGCAATACCCGCATCGATTACAAAAGGACTTTGATCGTGCACTGGCCCAGGTTCGTCGTATTTCTGCTCGCTTCCCTGCTGCTTGCCGCACCGCTACAGGCACAGCCGGACAACCATAGCGGGGCCTGGTATGCGTTTGACGACAGCAATGGCCAGGCGCCGTTCGAAGCGATTCGCCAGCCAGACTTTGCCGGGCAATTCAAGGCGATCGACAGCAAAAGCATTCGCACCTCCGGAGGCGACAGCGCGCTCTGGCTGCGCCACCAGCTCAGCGATAGCCGGCAGGTGCAGTACCTGCTGGTGATTGCGCCCTTTCTCGCAGCGCTGGATATGTATGTGCTGCAGGACGACGAACTGCTTGAGCATGCGCAAACCGGCAGCCAGCTTGAGCCCATGCAGCGCCCCGTCGCGGCCCGCGACCTGTTCCTGGCGCTACCGCAATCTAACCGGCAACTGACCCTGTACCTCAGGCTCAGCTCACCCTATACGCTGCGGCCGATCATCCAGATCGCTCCGGCCAGCAGCTTGCTGGCCAACGATCAGCGCACCCTGCTGCTGGCTGCCCTGCTCGGCGCGCTGGCAATGCTGGCCTTCTATAACCTGGTGCGCTTTTGCTACCTGCGCAGCACGCCCGCATTCTGGCTGACCCTCAGCCAGATCGCCCTGGTACTGGGCATCATGCACCTGCTGGGCATGGTGCCCGAATGGCTGAGTCCGCTCCGTCCTCTGCAAGGCCCGCTGGGCAATCTCACGATCCTGCTGGCCATGCTCACCACGGTGGCGTTTGTGCGCAGCCTGTTGCGCTGGCCGCAACCAGTGGCCAGGGCGCAGCAGACCCTGACAGCAATAATGCTGGTACTGGCCGCAGAGCTGCCGCTGCCACTGTTCCTCGAAGCCCGGCACAGCACCCTGCTGATCATCCTGACCGGCTGCCTCAGCCTGCCGGCACTGCTGTTTTTCAGCGTGCAGCACTGGCGGCGGCGCAATCAACCGGCGGGCGTGCTCAGCCTGGCGCTGCTGCTGGCGATTCTGCTCAGCATTGCCGGGGTTGGCTACTTCCTGAATATCCGCCCCTTTTACCTGATTACCGAAACCGACTGGCTGCTCGCAGGTATTGTGGCGAGCAGTTTTCTCTGCAGCATGGCGCTGCGCGAGCAGCAGCTCCGGCAACTGGGGACAAAGATCAGCGCCTCGCGCCAGCAGGCATCCCGCCAGGGCGAACTCAAAGCCAAAACGGAGTTTCTCGCGCGCATCAGTCACGACATCCGCACACCGATGAACGGCGTGCTGGGCATGGCCGAGCTGCTGCTCGACACACCGCTGTCCGATCGCCAGCGTGACTATGCACAAACCATCCGCAGTGCCGGCAACGAACTGCTGGGCCTGCTCGGACAGATTCTCGATGTTTCCCGGCTGGAGTCCGGCATGATCGAACTGGACAATGATCCGTTCGACTACCCGGCCCTGCTGGATGACTGCCTGGACATCTTCCGCAACCAGGCCGGACAACGCGGCATCGAACTGATCAGCCTGATCAAGCCGGAAGTGCCGCAATTGCTGCGCAGTGATCCGGCACGCATCCGCCAGATACTGCTCAGCCTGCTGGAACATGCCTTCAAGCACACCCGAAGCGGGGAAGTCTTCCTGCTCAGTGAGCTGCAAACAAACCCGCAAGGTTCGCGTCTTTGTCTGACCGTGCACGACAGCGGCCCGGCACTGGGCCATGCCGAGCTGAAAGAATTGCTCGGCGCCGAACTGCACGGCGAGGACTTCCTCACCTCGGGCAAACTCAGCGGACATCTGGCGCTGGTGATAACCCGTCACCTGATCCGCCTGATGGGTGGTGAGTTCCGTCTCGAGAGCCGTCCCGGCAAGGGCAATATTGCCTGGCTTGCGGTACCGGTAGAGCATGCCGCGATCGAATCGCCGGCCAGCGAGCACGCAGAACTGTTGCAGGGCGTTCGCGTGCTGGTGGTCGATGACAACCACACCTGCCGCAAAGTCCTCAGCGAACAGTGCGCCGGCTGGGGCATGCAGGTCAGCCAGGCGGCCTCCGGGCAAGAGGCGCTGGCACTGCTACACAGCAAGGCCAATCTGCATGAAGACATCGACGTGGTATTGCTCGACCAGCGCATGCCGCAGATGAACGGCATACAACTGGCGGCCAGTATCAAAGCCGACAACTACCTGCACACGGATGTGCTGATTTTCATGCTCACCGATATTTGCCAGGCGCCGGGCATGCGCCAGACGCGCAATGCCGGTATCGAGCGGATACTGGCCAAGCCGGTTGCCGGCTTTACCCTGCGCACGGCACTGTGCAGCGCCCTTGAACAGCATAACTCCAGCCTTGCTCCCGGCATCCGCGAACCCGCCACGGTGCAGCATCTGCGCGTGCTGATTGCCGAAGACAGCAGCATCTCGATGAAAGTCCTGAATGCCATGCTGAACAAGCTCGGCATCCAGCCGGACACCGTCGATAGCGGCGACGCCGCGCTGTTGGCCATGCAGAGCAAGCAATACGATCTGGTACTGATGGACTGCGAGATGCCGGTCATGGACGGCTTTAGCGCAACCCGCAGCCTGCGCGCTTGGGAACGGCAGAACCTGCGCCGCCGCACCCCGGTAATAGCCCTGACCGCACATACCCTCAGCCAGCACAAGGAACGTGCGCGCCAGGCCGGCATGGATGCGCACATCAGCAAGCCGGTGGAACTGGCCAGACTGCGGGAACTTATCGCCACCTGGGCGCCACACGGCCAGCAGCCATTGCCACCTTGATCCGCGCCGCTGCGCCAGTATTCGACCCTAAACCCCGGTCTGCTGTGCGATGATTGGCGGACGCTGCGGCTGAGTGCTGATAGATCCGTTCAGAATGGCCGTGGCAGCCCGTCCAAACCGAGTCCGGCCCGATGATTTACACACTCTCCAGCCTGTATCTGAAAATGCTGGTGCTTTACAGCCCGTTCTTCGTACTGTCCTGCTTTATCAGCCTGACCCGCGGCTACACCGTCAAGGAACGCCGCTATCTGGCCTGGAAGGTGGCGCTCGGCTCGATGATCGCCAGTGCGCTGCTGTACCTGTTCGGCAACAACATTTTCAACGTGTTTGGCGTGACCATTGATGCCTTCCGTATCGGTGCCGGCAGTGTGCTGTTCATTTCCGCACTGGCCATGGCCCAGGGCAAACCGGCGGTGCAGCAGGAAAACCTGGATCAGGATGTCACCATTGTGCCGCTGACCATTCCACTGACCGTCGGCCCCGGCACCATAGGCGCGCTGCTGGTAATGAGTGCCAGTGACGAACACTGGGAACCGCGCCTGACCACCTTGCTGGCCATCGTCATCGCCAGTCTTACCGTGGGCCTGGTGCTGTATCTTTCCAATCTTTTTGAACGCGTCATGGGCGAGCAAGGGCTGCAGATCGTCAGCCGCCTGATGGGCCTGTTCGTCTGTGCGCTGGCTGCCCAGATCATCTTTACCGGCGTAAAGAATTACCTGCAGCTGTAGACCACCAGTGAAGGAGTCGCCCCATGAAACGCAAACTTTCCACTCCCGGCCTGCTGGCCTTGTTCTGTCTGGGCGGCTGTGGCGCCGGGGAAACTGCGGCAGTGGCCACACTGCAAGCCGAACAGGCCCAGCAGGCGCAGCAACAGATGCAACAGCTCAGGCAACAGGTTGAACTGGCCAACCAGAAGAGCAACCTGCGGCTACAGGAGGCCACCCAGTCCAGCCAGTACTAATCACGCAAGCCTTGCCCTGGGTCAGCACCAGCACGCGGCACGGCTGAAATACTCTGCAACGTCAACTGGCCGTCAAAGGTTGAGCCGGCAGGCCGCATCCGCGATACTCGCCAGCTGGTTTTGCACATAAATACACAAGATTGGCCACGCGCCAGCATTCTCAGGTTGCTCAGCATTGCCCTATTCAAAGCGCTATTCCCGCCCTTCCCGCAAGGCTAACAGGAGCTCTCAGCCATCATGAGCAAGCGCGATATTGCATGGTCAATGATCGGCATCGGGGCGGTGATCTTTTCCTGCTGGCTGCTGTACAACGAAGTTCGCAACATCTCCCTGGCCGAAATTGCCGATAGCCTGAGGGCCATATCACTCGGCAACTGGTTCTTCGCCGCGATTGCCACCCTGGGCGCCTATATCGCGCTGGCCTGTTATGACCGCATTGCCCTGGATCATCTGGGCAAGAAAATCTCCTGGTGGTTCATCACCTTCTGCTCGTTCACCACCTATGCCCTGGCCCACAACATCGGCGCATCGGTGTTTTCCGGCGCACTGGTGCGCTATCGGGCTTATCGCAGCAAAGGCCTGACGCCCCATGAAATCGGCGTGGTGATTCTCTTCTGTTCCTTCACTTTTGCCCTGGGCACCATGCTCGCCGGTGGCGTGGTGCTACTGCTCAAGCCCGAACTGATCCAGCGCGTGGCCGATGTCACACCATGGCTCTCGGTACTCATCGGGCTGGGCCTGCTGTCGCTGGTGGGCCTTTATGTGCTGGGTGCATGGCGCCACTTCAAGCCGTGGCGGCGGGGCAAACTGCATATCGAATACCCGCGGATGAAAATCGTCCGGCGTCAGCTGCTGGCCGGCCCGATGGAGCTGTTGTGTGCCGCCGCAATCATCTATTTCGCCCTGCCGGAAGCCGGCAACCCGGGCTACATGACCATTCTCGGCATCTTCCTGGCGTCCTTTTCGCTGGCATTGCTATCCCACGCCCCTGGTGGCCTTGGGGTACTGGAAGTGACTTTTCTAGCTGCCTTGCCCGAGCTGCATACTGCCGACGTGCTGGCTGCACTTATCGTATTCCGCTGCTTCTATCTGCTGCTGCCGTTTGCCATGGCGCTACTGGTCGTGCTGACCTTCGAATACCAGCAATGGACCGCCAGCAAGGCGCAGGCGCCAAAACCGCCGGCCTAATCGCCGAGAAATTGCGCCACTGCTGCTGCCGTTGCCTGCGCATCCTCTTCCTGCGGCACATGCCCCAGGCCGTCGAATACCGCCAGCTGGCTGCCCTTGATCGCCAGCTGGTACTGCTTGGCGTGCGGCAGCGGAATCAGGCCGTCGCGACCACCCCAGATGATCAATGTCGGAATGCCGATCCGGCTGACACGCGCCTGGTTCAGTGTCGGGTCGTCGCGCTGGCCGAAGCGCTGCACCAGCGCCTCGCGGTTACCGGCACGCAGGGTCAATTCGTAATAGCGATCCACCAGTTGCGGCGTCACCCGGTCCGGGTCGCCATATACATTGCGCACACTGGATTCGATCATCTGTCTGGGCAGGATTTTGCCGATCACCGGCGCCAGCGCAGGGATCCGCGCGAGACGAAATCCGATCGGTACCGAGGTCGACTGCAGCGGAAAACCGGCGGAGTCGACCAGAATCAGCCGTGCCACCCGCTGCGGATAAGCCAGTGCGGTTTCCCAGGCAATCTGCCCACCCAGACTGTTACCGGCCAGCACCACCTGGCGAATCTGCAGTTTATCCAGCAAAGCGGCCAGGAACGCCGTGTACTGCGGCATGTGGTAGTCGCCGTCGGGGAAGGGTCCGGTCAGGCCAAAGCCCGGCAGATCCAGCCGAATCACCCGGTGCTTGCCGGCCAGTGCCTGCGCCCAGCCATCCCAGGTATGCAGACTGGACGAGGTGCCGTGCAGCAACAACAGCGGAGCCGGATCATCGCGCGGGCCTTCGTCGCGCAGGTGCACCTGCATGCCCTGCACTTCGATGAACTGCGAAGGCGGCAGCGCCCAGTGCGCCTTCAGCTCGTCCAGAGGCAGATCCGGCGCCCAGGACCAGGCCAGCAAGCCCCCCGTGGCCAGCAGCAGGAGGAGCAGCAAGGCGGCACAGCACCTGGCAAGCATTTTCATCGGTAGTCCCCGGTTCAATCAGCGGTATGCGCAGCTTAGCCAGCCACCGCGGTATCCGGTAGCCGGTAGCGCCAGATGCGTTGCAGCACGCTGGCAAACTGGCTCGACAGCCGTCCGCTGTTATAGGTCTGGCCATAGCGCTGGGCGATCCGGCGTACGCTCACTGCCAGTTCGGCATAGCGATGGGCTGGCAGATCGGGGAACAGGTGATGCTCGATCTGATGACTGAGATTGCCGGTCATGAAGTGAAACAGCCGCCCTCCCTGCAAATTGCTCGAACCATGCAGCTGGCGCAGATACCAGTGGCCACGGCTTTCATTGTCCAGCACGGCAGGGCTGAACACTTCGGCATCGGCAGTGAAGTGGCCGCAGAAAATCACGCTGAAAGTCCACAGGTTGCGCAGCAGGTTAGCCAGCAGATTGCCGCAAAGTACCGCCAGCGCCGGGCCACCCAGTAGCAGCGCCAGCAGCGGGAAGAACAGGTAATCCTTGCCCCACTGGCGCAACAATTTGCCGTTGAAGGTGCGCAACAACGGCCGCAGCTCGGCGGCAGTCATTTTGCCCTTGAAGTACTGGTCCAGGCGCAGGTGCTGCACCGCTACCGAATACTGGAACAGCAGAGCCTGCAGTGTCACCCATAGTGGTTGCCAGCGATAGAACGGCTTCCAGCGCTGTTCGGGGAAAAGGCGCACCAGGCCATAGCCGACATCGTCATCCATGCCCAGGATGTTGGTGTAGGTATGGTGCACATGGTTATGCGTATGTCGCCAGAACTCCGACGGCCCGGCGATATCCCATTCGTAGCTGCGGCCATTCAATTCGGGGTCGTTCATCCAGTCGTACTGGCCGTGAATCACGTTGTGCCCCAGCTCCATGTTTTCGATGATCTTGCCCAGCCCGAGCAGCAAGGTGCCGAGCAGCCAGGTGGGTGGAAACCAGCCGAAAAACAGCAGCGCCCGGCCACCCCAGCAACATGCCCGTACCGCACTGCGTACCCGGCGAATATAGCGGGCATCGCTGGCGCCCAGCTCACCCAGTGTTTGCTGGCGCAGGGCGTCCAGTTCGGCGGCAAACGCCTGCAGTTCTGCAGCTGACAATTGTCGATCATTGCGCATGGCTTTCCCCTTAAAGATCGATTACTACGGCCGACAGCGGCACGCTGACACACAGCCGGATCGACTGCCCCGGTTCACTGCTGACCGCGCCGTTGCGCTGATCGCGCACGCTGCCGCTGAGCAACGCGCAGGTACAACTTGCGCAAATGCCCTGCCGACAGCCATGGGCCGGTCGCAGCCCTTGCGCCTCGGCCTGCTCAAGCAGGTTTTGCCGGTTGTTGCCCGTCACCTGCTGCCGGCTGCGCGCGAAGTGCAGCGCCACGCTGGTTGATGCTGCGCTATCGAACACCCGCGGTGCGCTGAAGGCCTCGTATTGCATGGAACCGTTGCGCCCGGCCGACTGCCACCACTGCCGGGCTGTCTCGATAAAGCCCTGGGGACCGCAAGCCAGCAGGCTGTCACAGGCCACAGCGTCAACCTGCGCCGGGTTGAAACGGCCAGCAGACCCGCCGCTGGCAGCTCCGGCAGCGGTCAACTGCCAGCGTACCTGCAGATTCGGATAGCGCTGCATCAGGCAGCGCAGCTCGTACTCGAAGGCCTGCTGACCCTGCTGGCGAACGTAATGCAGCAGAGTCACCGGCGCCTGATAGCCGTTGGCCAGCGCCGTACGCAACAAGCCAAACAACGCAGTGATGCCGCTCCCGGCCGCCAGCAACAGCACCCCCTCGGCCTGCTGCGGCCAGACCAGTTCGCCACTGGCCTGCGCCAGCTCGATGCGCGCACCGACCTGCAGCCCGTCCAGCAACAGCGCTGACAGCTTGCCGCCCGGCTGGCGCTTGATCGCCAGCTCGATCTCACCATTGCCACGCACTGCAGTCAGACTGTAACTGCGACTCAGGCGTGTGCCCTGATGCTGCCAGTACAGCTGCACATGCTGCCCGGCTCTCCAGTTTTTTGCGTTGCCGTTGCAGCGCAAGGTGATGGCCAGCATGTCTTCGGCAACCCAACGGCGTGACGTCACCTGCGCGTATACCCGCTGCAGGCTGAACAGCGGGTGCAGACGCTGCAACCACCAGTCCACATCTGCCGCACGCAACCAGCCATGGCTGGTCAGCCAACGCAGCGGTGCCAGACAAGGCGCCAGCAGGCGCAACAGGAACAGGGGTAGTAACTTCATGGTTTCGGATTCTCAGTGAACAGGTGTTCACACAATCGCAGGCCAGTCTATTTCAGTCAACACTTGTTCACCGAAATAGACGAATGGTATTGGTTCGACGCTGGCAAAGCGCTTTTGCTAAAGTGGCTGTCCCGTAAAGGACTCAACCCATGTCATCAGCACGCGCCGAACAGAAGCAGCAGACCCGCATGGCCCTGATGGAAGCGGCGCGCAGCCTGATGGACAGCGGTCGCGGGTTTGGCAGCCTGAGCCTGCGCGAGGTCACGCGTCTGGCCGGCATCGTGCCTACCGGCTTCTACCGGCACTTTCGCGATATGGACGAACTGGGCCTGGCGCTGGTGGCCGAGGTCGGCGAAACCTTCCGCGCCACCATCCGCGCAGTGCGCCAGAACGAATTTGAACTGGGCGGCATGATTGAGGCCAGCAGCGATATTTTCCTTGCCGCCGTCAGTGCCAATCGCGGCCAGTTCCTGTTTCTCGCCCGTGAGCAATATGGCGGCTCCCAACCCGTGCGGCAGGCGCTGGGCGCCTTGCGCCAGCGCATCACCGACGATCTGAGCAACGACCTGCAATTGATGAACCGCATGCCGGAACTGGATAAGCCCGCACTCGATGTAATTGCCGACCTGGTGGTGAAAACGGTATTCGCCACCCTGCCGGAACTGATCGACCCGCCCGCCAGTGACCTGCCGCTGCACTTGCGGCCGGAAAGCAAAATCGCCGAGCAACTGCGCTTCATCATGATTGGCGGCAAGCACTGGCGCGGCCTGAGCAAACATGCAAGCACTACCAGCAGCACCTGACCTACTACTCCGGAGAAAACATGGGCCTCTACGACCGTCACATCCTGCCGCGCATGATCGACTTCGCCTGCGGCATGGGCGCAGTGATGAAAACCCGCTCGCAGATCGTGCCGCAGGCCAGCGGCCGGGTGCTGGAAATCGGCATCGGCACCGGGCTCAACCTGAGCTTCTATGATCCTGAGAAAGTCACTGAAATCGTTGGCGTCGATCCGGCAGCCGAGATGCACGGAATGGCGCGTGAACGGGCCGCACAAATCGGCATTCCGGTACAGATCGTCGGCCTGGAACTGGGGCAGATCCAGGCGGCGGACGCCAGCTTCGACAACATCGTCTGCACCTTCACCCTGTGCACCATCCCCGATGCCGTGGCCGCACTCAGGGAAATGCGCCGGGTACTCAAGCCCGGCGGCAAGCTGCTGTTCAGTGAACACGGGCTGGCACCCGACCTGCCGGTGGTGCGCTGGCAGAACCGCCTGACCCCGATGTGGAAACCGCTGGCCGGTGGCTGCCACCTCAATCGCGATATTCCGGCATTGATCAGCTCAGGCGGCTTTACCGTTCGCGAAATCCACAGCAGCTATCTCAAAGGGCCGAAGCCGATGACCTGGGTGTCACGCGGCTGGGCCGACTGAACTTCCTACCGGGCTGAGCCTTCCTCCGGCTAGCCGTTTTCAAAGCGCCCCAGACGGCTGCGCAGCTGGCGGTTTTCCTCACGCAGCTGCTCCAGTTCATCCAGCAGCTGCAGTGCCAGGGCGATCGCCGCCCACTCCAGCTCCAGATCCTGCCTGAGGCGCAAGGCGCGTCTGGCGGTGGCCAGCGCCTGCTCGTCGAACAGCCATTGTTCGGGGCTGGCACCACGGGGCTGCAGGATGCCCTCTTCGACGATCTCGACCAGCCACGCCTGCGGCAGACTGGTGCATTGGCAAAACTCGAGCACATTCATTTGCAGATAAGTGCTGCTCATGCTGATTTACTCCACTCGCTGCGTGGGTCAAACGCGGCCTTCTGCGCCAGTTGCGACCACAGTTCACGGCTTGCTGCATCGGTCTGCGCCGGCATGACCACCTTGAACAGCGCGTACAGGTCACCGTGGCCACCCAGCTTGTTGACCAGCCCCTTGCCCTTGATCCGCAGGCGCTGACCACTCTGGGTATTGGCCGGGATGGTCAGGTTGATCTTGCCGGACAGCGTCGGCACCGTGACCTTGCAGCCCAGCGCCGCCTCCCAGGGTGCCAGTGGCACGGTGAGAATCAGGTTGTGCGCCTCCACATCGAACAGCGGATGCGGCACCAGACGGATGATCAGATACAGATCCCCATTCGGCGCGCCACCGATGCCGGGCACGCCCTGTCCCTTGAGGCGGATACGCTCGCCGTCGCCAGTGCCGGCGGGAATCTTCACGTTCAGGGTTTTATTCAGCGCCGGCAGCGGCTGGCCGTCTGCGCTGTACTGTGGAATCTGCAGGGCAACCTGCTTGGCCTGCTCCTGCAGGGTTTCTTCCAGCAGCAGGGGAAATTCCATTTCCACATCCTGTCCGCTCCGCGCGTGCGTACGACTGTGGGCGCGGCCCCGGTGGGCGTGCGCGGCGTTGCCGAAAATGGCCTCGAAGAAATCCGAGTAATCGCGAAAGGCCGGCCCTGTTGCGCGTACTGGCGCAGTTCATCGTATTCGGCGCGCTTTTCGGCGGTCTTCAGCACCTCGTAGGCTTCCGCCACTTCCTTGAACTGTTGCTCGGCGTCCTTTTCCTTGCTGACGTCCGGGTGATACTTGCGCGCCAGTTTGCGGTAGGCGCTCTTGATCGCCGCATCGTCGGCACCGGGCTCGACGCCGAGCACCTTGTAGTAATCCTTGAATTCCATCAAACCCCCTGGCTGATCCCAAGACTGTAACGCAACCCCCTGACCCGGCCAGACTAACGCAGCTGGCTGTCCTTGCTGCCCCTGCGGTTATACCCGCCGGTCGCATGTTGCCGATCCTGCTCTGCCTGACAGGCCAGGCACAGACGTACGCCCTTGATAGCCTGGCGGCGCGCCTGCGCAATCGCCGCACCGCACCCGGCACAATGGCTCAGGCTTTCGCCCCGGGGCAGCTGGCTGCGGGCGCGCGCAACCGCGTCCTGAATACTGCTGTCGATCTGTTCTTGCACTGCACCGTCCGCCGCCCAACCACTGGCCATCACACACCTCAGAGCAGGTTGTCGATAACTAAGGTATGGGTGTTGCCCTGCGGTTTTGCAAGTCCGCCAGCAAGCCGCTGCGCCACGGCAGGAAACCCGCTGGCGGTTTCAGTTGCCGCCGCTGACCACCAGCGTGACACCCAGTGCAGCGGCCAGCGAAAGCGGCAACAGCAGGGTATCGAGCAACAGACTGAACGGCAGGTCGACCGAGGGATAGGCCGGCGGCAGCGCGCCGAACCGATCCTGCGCACAACAACCATCGTGCATGGCGTACCAGTCCAGCCGGGTACCGCCATACACCAGGGGCGGATCGGTTTTTTTCGAGTTCAGCACATTCACCGTGGCACAGCCGCTGCAACTCAGCGCCAGCAGCAGGCACAGCGCACGCCGGGCGTTACTCATCAGCGCACTGGTGATGCTCGCCCCAGCGCGGCAACATGTCCTGCGGAATATTCAGGCAGTTGAGGATCCGCGCCACAACGAAATCGACCAGGTCATCGATGGTTTGTGGCTGGTGGTAGAAGCCCGGCGAGGCCGGCAGGATGGTCACGCCCAGATTGGACAGCCTGAGCATGTTCTCCAGATGGATACTGGAAAACGGTGTTTCGCGCGGCACCAGAATCAGTTGCCGGCGCTCCTTCAGCGCCACATCGGCAGCCCGTTCGATCAGGTTGTTGCAGGCCCCGCTGGCGATTGCCGACAGGGTGCCGGTGGAACAGGGCAGCACCACCATCGAGGTGGGTGCACCGGATCCGGAGGCGGCCGGCGCCATCCAGTCTTCCTTGCCGAACACGCGGATCTGCCCGGGAGCGGCACCGGTGTACTCACTGAGGAAGGCCTGCATCGCCTGCGGCTTGCCCGGCAACAGCACATCGGTCTCGGTAGCCATCACCAGTTGTGCGGCCTTGGAAATCAGGAAGTGCACCTCGCGATTTTCCTGCACCAGACAATCAAGCAGGCGCAGGCCGTACTGCGCACCGGAAGCACCGGTCATGGCCAGGGTGATGCGTTCAGGACCAGTCATTGCCATACTCCCGTAGGGTGGGCTTCAGCCCACCAAGACCAAGACTCCGCCATGGTGGGCTGAAGCCCACCCTACACATTACTGCGCCAACGCCTTGGCCAGCTTGCCATGCAGGCCGCCAAAACCGCCATTGCTCATCACTACCACCTGGGTGCCCGGAGCGGCATGCGCCTTGACTCCGGCAATGATGGTTTCCAGTGAGTCACACACTTCGGTCGGATTACCGGCACAAGCCACAGTGGCGGCCAGATCCCAACCCAGATTGGCCGGCGCATACCAGTAGACCCGATCTGCCTGCTGTGCGGACGCCGGCAAACCGTCACGGTGCGCTCCCAGCTTCATCGAATTCGAACGTGGTTCGATCACCGCGATAATCTGCGCGTCACCAACCTGCTTGCGCAGACCGTCGAGGGTGGTGGCAATCGCTGTCGGGTGGTGGGCGAAGTCATCATAGATGGTTACACCCGCCACTTCGGCAACCTTTTCCATACGCCGTTTGACGCTGTGGAACTGGCTCAATGCGGCAATACCCAGCTCCGGCAGCACACCGACATGGCGCGCCGCCGCCAGCGTCACCAGCGCATTGGCCACACTGTGCTGGCCGGTCAGACTCCAGCGCACTTCGCCCTGCTCGACACCGTCGAACAACACGGCAAACTGCGAGCCGTCCTCACTTATCAGGCGTGCCTGCCACTGACCACCTTCGCCGGTAGTTTGCACCGGTGTCCAGCAACCCATAGCTACCACGCGCTGCAAGGCCTGCTCGTCCGCCGGATAGATCACCAGCCCCTCGCCCGGCACGGTGCGCAACAGATGGTGGAACTGCCGCTCGATGGCCGCCAGATCCGGGAAGATATCCGCGTGGTCAAACTCCAGATTGTTCAATACCGCGGTGCGCGGGCGGTAATGCACGAACTTGCTGCGCTTGTCGAAGAAGGCGCTGTCGTATTCATCGGCCTCGACCACAAAGAACGGCGTGTCACCCAGCCGCGCAGAGATGCCGAAATTCTGCGGCACCCCGCCGATCAGGAAGCCCGGGCTCATGCCGGCATGCTCGAGCACCCAGGCCAGCATGCTGCTGGTGGTGGTCTTGCCATGGGTACCGGCCACCGCCAGTACCCAGCGGCCCTGCAGCACATGGTCAGCCAGCCATTGTGGACCGGAGACATACGGCAGGCCCTGATTGAGCACGTACTCCACCGCCGGATTGCCGCGCGACAAGGCATTGCCGATCACCACCAGATCCGGTGCCGGTTGCAGATGCTCCGGCGCGTAGCCCTGCATCAGTTCGATACCCTGGGCTTGCAGCTGGGTGCTCATGGGTGGATAGACATTGGCATCGGAGCCGGTAACGCGATGACCGAGCTCCTTGGCCAGCACCGCCAGCGAACCCATGAAGGTGCCGCAAATGCCGAGAACATGGATATGCATGAATGACCTCAAAAACGCGCCCAAAAAAGCGCTACAGACAAGCTGCGGCAGGTTAGCACAAGCACCCGCGCTGCCACCAAGACGATCAGCGACTGCCGGCAGCACACCGGCACAAGCAAAAGTCCAATGGGCAGCGTAGCGACTTGCAGCCATGCTGCTAAGGTTAATCCGTTCAAAGTCGCACTGTGGAGCTGAACTTCAGTCTGCTGCACAGACTCGAATACCTACCACCCGGACCACGTGAGGAAAGCATCATGCGTTATGCCCAACCCGGAACACCGGATGCCGTCGTATCCTTCAAGTCACGCTATGGCAACTACATTGGCGGCAACTTCGTTGCCCCGGTCAAAGGTCAGTATTTCAACAATACTTCGCCGGTCAACGGCCAGTTGATTGCCGAATTCCCCCGCTCCAGCGCCGAAGACATTGAACTGGCGCTGGATGCCGCCCACGCAGCCGCCGATGCCTGGGGCAAGACCCCGGCGCAGGATCGCGCGCTGGTGCTGCTGAAGATTGCCGACCGCATCGAAGCCAATCTGGAACTGCTCGCCGTCACCGAAACCTGGGACAACGGCAAGGCCGTGCGCGAAACCCTGAACGCCGACGTGCCGCTGGCTGCCGATCACTTCCGCTACTTTGCCGGCTGCATCCGTGCCCAGGAAGGCAGCGCCGCCGAGATCAACGAACACACCGCCGCCTACCACTTCCACGAACCGCTCGGCGTGGTCGGCCAGATCATCCCGTGGAACTTCCCGCTGCTGATGGCTGCCTGGAAACTGGCCCCGGCGCTGGCAGCCGGCAACTGCGTGGTACTCAAGCCCGCCGAGCAGACGCCGCTGTCGATCACCGTGTTCGCCGAACTGATCAATGACCTGCTGCCACCCGGCGTGCTGAACATCGTGCAGGGCTTTGGCCGCGAAGCCGGCGAGGCCCTGGCCACCAGCAAGCGCATTGCCAAGATCGCCTTCACCGGTTCCACCCCGGTCGGCTCGCACATCCTCAAGTGCGCGGCGGAGAACATCATCCCCAGCACCGTGGAACTGGGCGGCAAGTCGCCGAACATCTTCTTCGAAGACATCATGCAGGCCGAGCCGAGCTTCATCGAGAAGGCCGCCGAAGGTCTGGTACTGGCCTTCTTCAATCAGGGCGAAGTCTGCACCTGCCCGTCCCGTGCGCTGGTGCAGGAATCTATCTATCCGGCGTTCATGGCCGAGGTAATGAAAAAAGTTGCCAAGATCAAGCGCGGCGACCCGTTGGACACCGACACCATGGTCGGCGCCCAGGCCTCCGAACAGCAATTCGACAAGATCCTCGGTTATCTGGAAATCGCCAAACAGGAAGGTGCCGAACTGCTCACCGGCGGCGCCATCGAAAAGCTCGAAGGCAATCTGGCCACGGGGTATTACATCCAGCCGACCCTGCTCAAGGGCAACAACAGGATGCGCGTATTCCAGGAGGAAATCTTCGGCCCGGTGGTCAGCATCACCACCTTCAAGGACGAAGCCGAAGCGCTGGCAATCGCCAATGACACCGAGTTCGGCCTCGGCGCCGGCGTCTGGACCCGCGACATCAACCGTGCCTACCGTATGGGCCGGGCGATCAAGGCCGGACGGGTGTGGACCAACTGCTACCACCTGTATCCGGCGCATGCCGCATTCGGTGGCTACAAGAAATCCGGGGTCGGCCGCGAAACCCACAAAATGATGCTCGACCACTACCAGCAGACCAAGAACCTGCTGGTCAGCTATGACATCAACCCGCTCGGCTTTTTCTGAAGCCTCCGGCGCGCCGGCCTGACCGTGCGCGCCAACACCCATACAGAAGTTGCCCGGCATACCGGCAGTCGACCAATGGCTATAGCGCATTCAGTGGCCAGCTTCCGGCAATGCCCCTATAATCGCGTCCACTTTTCTCGCATCTGGCTGATGCACTCAGCCTCCTCGGAGTAAAAACCATGAGCTATAGCAAGATTCCGGCTGGCAAAGACCTGCCAAACGATATCTACGTCGCCATCGAGATCCCGGCCAACCACCAGCCGATCAAGTACGAAATCGATCACGATACCGACTGCCTGATGGTCGACCGCTTCATGGCCACACCGATGTTCTACCCGGCCAACTACGGCTTCATCCCGCACACCCTGGCCGACGACGGTGATCCGCTCGACGTGCTGGTAGTCACCCCCTACCCGGTAGCTCCCGGCTCGGTAATCCGTGCCCGCCCGATCGGCGTGCTGCACATGACCGACGAAGCCGGCGGCGACGCCAAACTGATCGCCGTACCGCATGACAAGCTCAGCCAGCTGTATGTGGACGTCAAGGAATACACCGACCTGCCGCCATTGCTGCTCGAGCAGATCAAGCACTTCTTCGAGCACTACAAGGATCTGGAGAAGGGCAAGTGGGTAAAAGTTGAAGGCTGGGGCAACGCTGACGCCGCCCGTGCCGAAATCACCAAATCGGTTGCGGCCTACCAGAAGTAAGCCAAGACCAAAACCTGAAGCCGGCCCACAAGGCCGGCTTTTTATTGCTTACGAGTTAACAACTGTAAAATATCATTTGCCATAGCGCGCATAATGCGCTCACGTGAATAAGTTTCAACAAAAGAAGTTCGCTCAACACTCTCCATACATAATCCATTCAAACATTGCACTGCTTGCAAAGCGTCACAAGGCGTGAATGTTACAGCGTTAGATATTTCTCTATCTATAAACTCAGCAGCATACCCGCCAACACCTGCCCAGATAGGTTTCCCAGTAGCAGCATACTCAAATAGCTTCGAAGGTAGCACTCGCTCAAAAGCTTTTAATGTATTTAAGTGCAGAAAAAGAATATCCGCGTCCCGATACATGCGAACTAATTGACATCTTGCTACTGGAGAAATAATTTCAACATTATCCAAACCGTTGACCAAAACAGCTTCCTGTAAAGCCTCTAACTGCCCGCCCGCACCTACGATTCGAAAGTAAGCGCGCCCCTTTAGCTGCTTAGCCAGCTCAGGTACGATCAAATGAAGGCCTTGCCCATCACCAACATTCCCTGCGTAAAAAATCTGAAGAGGGCTAGGCGAGTCATTACTTCGCAAGGCTTTTAATGGGAGGTTTACAAACTTAGCATCAACACCGTTCGAGTGAATTGAAAAGCACTGTTCAGGGTACTTTGGCTTAAAGTAATTTAAAAACCCTTTACTAACTAGATTCACTTTGTCTGCTCGACTAACAGTCCAACGCTCTAAAGCACTGAAGAATGCAGTGAAAATATTAGACAGTGGTGATTCAAATAACCCGCTAATGCTCTCAACAAAAATATCACGTATATCAAGATAAAGTTTTGCGCCCTGCCTATAAGCTATCAATCGTCCCAGCGCAGCCGTCATCAATCGAGACGACGTAGCCACCACCAAATCATATTCCGCCTCAGACGCTAGACGACTTGCTTTACGTGCATAGCGAATGAATGCTACTGCTTGATTAAAAAAACCATTTCGATATTTCGGCAAAGAAATTCGACGTATCCATAGCCCGTCCCCAGCCTCAATAGAACTCGTTTTATCTGCGTGCTGCTGATAGCGATTTGGCTGCGTCGTCAGCACATCTATATGCAAATTTGACCCGCCAACTTCCTGCAATGCTTTAACTAGCGCAGAAGCGCGAAATGAACCCGCGGCTAAATCCGGAGGATAAAAAAATGTAAGGACAAGTATGCGCCGAATCATAAAAGTAAGATCCCACCAGAACCGAATAGTTTTTAGATCAAAACGGCAATCACATTTAACGCTTTAGCGCAACGCAGAACCAATTACTCCTTATATTCCATGTGACTGAATCAGGCCTGCCATAAGCTAATCCACCATGCCACACTAAAAACACCAAATCACCTCAAAATCTGATCATATAATCCAATCAACACAAACTCCTGCGACTCCCAACTGAGTGCGGCAGCTGCCTGCTGCGCACGGGCAGAGTAATACCTGCGCTCGGTTTCATCTACTACCAACTCTCGCAATGCTGCTTCTAGCGCTTCACAATTCCCGGCAGGCACTAAAATACCCAAGTCATGGGTACGTAGAACACGACGAATTTCCGGAAAAGCTGAAGCCACGACCGGCAATCTTGCCTGAACATACTCAAACAGCTTATTTGAGTCAGTGGTAAAATGATTAAAGCAGGTATTCTCGATGGGTTGCACACCAATGTCAGCTGAAGCGGAGTATTCCGGCAGGTCCGCAAGGCTGACTGTTGGTATAAACAGAACGCGATGTGCGAGTTCTAGCTCATCGGCCAGCTTCCTCAGTGGCGCCTCAAGACGGCCACCCCCAATAAAAACGAAATAGGCACCGGGAACATTCGCAGCTACCCGCACTAACCGTTCCAGCCCACGGCCCTGTTGCAAGCCACCTTGGTACACCACAACAGGCCAAGGTTCGTGCAACCCCAGCTCATCTTTAATGCGTTGCGAGCGGGCAACGTGGGATAACCGCGGCCGGTTCTGCAACACTACCGGCCGTGCTATGCCATAGGCTCTAGCAAAGAATTTAGCGCGCATATCAGTTGTAGTGATGCAGCCATGCGCCCTGGGCATCAGAAACCGTTCAACACAAGAGACCAAGGTACGAACACCGGTGTAACCTTCCCGACTGGAGCTGATCTCGTGAGCGTCATAAACTAGCTTGGCACGACTCACCTTCGCAGCTAGCCACGCGGTAGGCAAGGTATTCACATCATGGGCATGAATCACATCTGCCCGAGAGAAAGCTAAGCGTCGGAACATCGAAAGATGAGCCCAAACACGGGACAACACTTGAACCACCAACGACTGTCGCTGAGCGTCTGCTACGGATTGACCTGACTTATTTTTAAAAGGACTCAAGGACACTCGACGCACCTCGATACCATCATCCAAATACTCTTTCTGAGCCGTTTTACCCGGCACATGCACCGCATGCACGACGACGCTGTAGCCTACCGCCTGAAGCGTTTGAGCCTCTTTTAACACCCGAGCATCATTGCAGAAGTCATTCCATACCAACATATGCACAGAAAAACGTCTAGATTGGACCGTGTTGCCCATAAATTATCTATCCAATTAAACATGAACGACCGGCGTGGTCGACGGTAACTATAGGTGCGGCTTGAGAGCACAAGACACGCCTGAAACGGGGCCAGATCTGTGATGCGCAAAACATCGAGAATCAATCAAACAAATCTAAAGTGTCCAAACTAGACAGCCCGAACTACAAAGACAACGAAAGCGAAATACGTTGAATGATTAGATCTACGCATTCATCAGTGCTCAAACACGAAGTGTCGACTCGTCAGTCTGGCGCCACAGGCACCTCATAAGTCATATCAACGCCAGTGAAATCCACCAACTTTCCAGCTCTAGCCTTCGCATAAAGGCCCTTCACATCGCGCCGCTCGCACTCAGCAAGAGACGTGGAAACGTGAACCTCAAGAAACCTATCTTCCCCAATAATTTGTTTAGCTATTTCTCGATCACGAAAAAAAGGTGAGATCAGGGAGCAAATCGATACGAGCCCAGCATTATTTAACAGTTTGGCGACTTCAGCGACACGACGGATATTTTCACTGCGTGCGCCTGCTGAAAAATCTAGTTCAGCACACAACCCATGCCTGACATTGTCGCCATCAAGAACAAAAGCAGCGTGCTTATCCGCGACCAAGCGTTGCTCTAGCGCGAAGGCGAGAGTTGACTTACCTGCACCGCTCAACCCGGTGAACCAAATGGTCATAGGCCGCTGCTGCTGTAGCCGGCAGCGCTCATCAAATGACAGATCACTGCCATGCCAACGTATATTACTCGACACTCCTCACCTCACCCTGATGCATTATGCTTGGTCTGCCACTGCTCTAATGCAGCGTTAAAGTCCCCTTGGGCGCCAACTCGCTCCCAGAGCTCGGCAAAATCAGACGACGCACGCTCAAGCGCAAAATTCATCTTGTGAGTTTTGTTCCTGAGGAATAACTGAATATTCGAGTTGACCGTCTCACAGTAATCCACGCAAAAGTCCAGATGTTCAACATCTGCACTTTTCTTGGCCGCCCCCATAAGAATTGCACTCTTATAGGCGTTCATGATCCCTGCGTCATAACGCTTCAAAAATGAACGCGCGGCGGCCATTTTGTCGCGCGCGAGATGCACATAAAACGCATCATCTCCGTAAGCTTTGTCGAGCCGCCCAAGCACCCATGAAAGGCGATTATCCGCCTCGATATGGCCCGGAGGATAAGCAAAACGGGCAGCCCCAACCGCATGACTAAGACTTTCATGTGCGGAGGAGTAATTAGTTATATGGCGGGATGCCTCAATAAAGGTTACAGACCCGCAACGCCCAGTACACAACACAAATACATTACGCAACGTCCACCTCTCTGTACCCAAAATTATCATTGTAAACTTTCAGCATAGGACGCATTAATCCCGGGAAAAAGCTCCACAGCACCCCGGTAATCCTGCTGTTTACAACGCGTTTCAAACGCAAAAAGAAGCGCCACGAGCTTTAACTGCGCAAGCTTAACCTGGGTCATATCCGAACGCTGAGTAACCGCCGAAGCGTGTGCCTCAGGCAGTAACTTCATAGCCCGGTCATCTACAGGCCAGCCGCTGCCCACAGGCTCAAGTGACCACCGTCCCCAGTGGCATAAATAAGCTCGTTCTTCATCATCGAGCATCACCAGCCCGCGGCGAATATCAGGATTTACGTAAACCATCGGCAGACCGCTGATCATTTCTCGAATTGAATCGAAGCTTTGCTCAAAGCAACTCAACGCTTCGAATTGAGCAGGAGTGTCCAAAATACAGCGTAGGCGTTTTAGCACATCCCGTTCTACACGCTGATCGAGGCTTGGCTTTGAGCGTCGATAAAGTGCTTTCAATTGCGAGCTTGGCTCACAGGCGAGCAACGCACTGCGTACTAAATCGCAACTAACAACCCACTTCTTGCTTAAGTCTTGCTGGGCATTACCCAAAGCAAAAACGTGGCAATGAAACTGATTTCTGACATCCGTAACACCCACAAGCTCGAGGCTCGGCAAGCCCGCTTGGTCGATAAGCAATGAAGCTTCATGCGTGGCTACCACACTACGGTTATGCTCAAAGAGCTTAACCATAAAACAGCATTCCTCATCGCCCTCAGCAGCGCTAACGCGATAAGCAACGACGTCGACCACTCCCAACTGCAGCCAAATCGACGCTTTAATCTGCAAAGTGCGACCTGTCACTTCAGTCAATGCTTGAGCCAACCACTGATCACGCGAAGCGGGCTCAACCAGAGACCAAAGGCCCTCAATTCCATGCCGCGGAGCATCAATCAAGCGATGACCATGGAAAAATAAGGCCGACAGTTGTCGACGTTTATCAACCAGCGCAATAAGGGCATTGACAACGTTAACAACGTGTTTAAACAACTGCCTCAGCAACAGTAAACAGAGAACAGCAATCAGCACACTGGTTTCTCCAATCCATAGAAAAGACCCGACTAAGACAGCGAAGCACACCAGAAAACCAAGCCCAGAAAGAAGCGATACAGCGCGCCCCTTCCCCCCGCTAGCCCAATGCACCTCAAAGCCTTTGCTGTAGGCTGCGAACGACAGATAGCTTGCAACAGCGAGCGCTATGTAAAGGACAAATGTCACCGCTAAGAATGGGCTTAACCAAGCCAGTACAGGAACAAACACCCCCAGAAAAACAAGGCTGGCTAAGCCACGAGAAAAACGTTGATACGCTTTTGCAGCGATTTCCTCTTGGTTCTCAAAAAGCACCATTTTACGACTGCGCAAAAGCAATTTGCTCGAACCAGCAGTCACAAAGTTCCCAATCAGTTGCTCAAACAACAGGTGCAATAGGAACATCATCACCGCCATGCTACTTAGCGCGATGATCAATGTTTGCCGTTCAAAAACTCTTAGCTGTTCGGGGAAGTAGTGCGGAATACCTGGAGACCCGAGTAACAAGATGACTTTTAACGGCAGTATCGATGCCAACAACAACGCCAACTGACTCACCAGCGTTGCAGTCACGCTGTATAGCGTGAACCCCGGCACCACGCTGAACAAGCGGCGACCCAGGCTCAATATCCAGCGAAGCGCAGCGCTCAAATCACTCAGCATCACAATACCTAGCGTGTTTGTGCACTGCCCGGGAGCCTGATATGGACATTAGTTGCTCACCAACTTTGCGGCCTCATTAGCCCCATTAGACTCATGAAGCGGAAAAGTCTCACCCGACTTTATTCGTGGTAATAGTTTTGAAATAGCGCCCAAGAATACGGCCTCAGAGAACTCAGCAACCACCTCGCAAGGTCCCATTTCAGAAGCAAGCGTAGCGCGCAGGGTTTGATCATCAGCCTGGGTCGCCTGATTAGGCAAAAAGATTGCTGGTAGATTAAGGCTTATAGCCTCACAGACCGAGTTGTAACCCGCAGCCAGTACAGCAAAGTCAAAGCCTGCGAAATAACGGCTGTTGGGGTAGTCGACTATTTCACGGTCAGCTTCGTCACTAGACTCAGGTTTTAGAGCAATCGGCGACTGCCCTACGACAACCTGATAACCCTGCTGACGCAGAATTCGCACTACATGAGCCTGCACACCCGCAATACCGTTGATATTACCAGCCCCCAACTGCACGTAGACACGCGGCCGCCCCGGATCAATCCGCAGTCGTGCACAGACTTCGCTAGGCGAAAGCAAATCCTGTCTATCCATACCAATAATGGGCG